>JBEKGC010000276.1:0-11315 GCA_050013055.1 Streptosporangiaceae bacterium | reverse complement strand
TTCAGATCATCCCGCTCATCGGTACGCCGTGCCAAGTCAACCGGCATGTCAAGCACAGATCAACCCACCGGCTGCCGAGCCGCGCGCCACCGCTGCTGACCAGCCGCGTAGCCAGGTATAGCAAGCCAGACCCCGGAAGAGATATTCTGCGCGTATAGGCCTCGCTAATGTTCCGGTATGCATACGTGATCGGCAGGGCCTTCGAGAGGCGAGGCCGACCTGCGATCACTCTCGCTGGTCATCCTCGTGATGGCCGCACGATGCAAGGAAGCTCGATAAGCGCTGTGCGCATCGAGCGGACGGCGCACCCGGTTCCGTTGGGCGACGTTTCCGCTGGTCAGAGGCACTGTGTGGTCAGGGACAGGATCGAACTGTCGACCTTCCGCTTTTCAGGTCAACCGCGCTGAGCGCTGTGCAGACCTGCGAAAACGGTAGTCACTGACGAGCGGAACCGCGCTAGGCGGAAGGCGCGGGATTTACGCTAGCAGCCGTCGACGCGTCTTGTCTATTAGGGACAGGCGACTCTTACCCCGCCGACGCGCCGGGTGAGAGACCGGGAGACCTGTTGTCCCCGTTACCATACCAAGCGTGCCAGCAGCGGATCAGCGCGCCCCAAACGACGCGTTACGAGTCAAACGAATATTTCGCTTCCGCCGGTGCAGGCTGTGGTCGCGGCGAGGTTAACGAGCAGAGAACTGATGACGAACAGGGCGGCTCGTACAACCAGACCGCGTAACGTCTTCTTCGTCATTCGCGTTGAACTCTCCGGCATCCGGCATAGCCTCGCCGATAGTGCCATCCGGAAGGTTTCGGAGGGTGAATCGGTCTGCGTTGGATCGGTCTCACCTCCCGACTCAAGCCGCGATCGTCAAATGTTCGCAAATTGAAGAGTATTCTTCTACTAGTGGATAGAAAGCCTGCTCCCTCGCTGTTGCCCATCCTGCGCTCCCAGCAGCAAGGCGAGATCCTCGCGCTGCTGCTCGGCGATCCCGATCTTGAACTCAGCCTGACCGAGATCGCGGCCCGGACCGGCGCCCCCCCACCCCTCGGTCTACCGCGAGATCCAGCGCGCCGAGCAGGCCGGCCTAGTCACATCCCGGAAGATCGGAAATACACGGCTCGTCAGGGCGAACACCGCCAGCCCGTACTACGGCGGGCTGGCCGAGGTGCTGACGAGGGCATTCGGCGTCCCCGCTGTCCTCGCCGAAGCCCTGCGCGACGTCAGCGGGATCACCGCGGCCTACATCTACGGATCCTGGGCCGCCCGGCATGAAGGGCACACCGGCCAGCGCCCGGTGGGGGACATCGACGTGCTCGTCCTCGGCGACCCGGACCGAGACCAGCTCTATGCCGCCCTCAGCACTGCCGAGGACCGCCTGGCCAGGCCGACGCTGTCAGCAGCGCCTTCACTCCTGACAGGGCTTCCTTCGCTTTTTCGATTGCCCACCCAGCATCGGACGCCGTGAGCGGCGGCGCAGAGGGATCAAAGTATTGCGCTGAATGGCGGGCCCGTCGGAGTCGCTCAAACGTCGGCTTCGCGAATGCTGGGATTTCTTCCCTGAACCGAGCCGACACGGCATCTTCAACCGCCATATGCGACCCGTCGCCCCCTGTTGCGCGCAGCGCTTGCCGAGCTAGGAGTGCTTCCGCGACCATCCGGTAAGCGTCGTAAGCGGCGACATAGGCGCCATCAACGTCACCACCCGCCAGCGCCGCGGTGGCAATGGTCTCAACCCGCAACGCGGCCCGTGTGATAAGAGCCTCTGCAAGTGCGGCGAGGTCTTCTGCTTCAAAGCTTTCCAGACGGTTCCGGTCAACGAGGAATTGAACGGCGTGCTCACCTTTCGCCCAGCGCGCCATGCTCTCTCCCGTTTCCGTCGGGACACAGATCCTAGCGCGTCTGATCGGGGGCGACATGAACCTCAAACCAGATCCGGGCGGCCCGTAGGCGAAACCAGTGACGGTGACGTGATGGGCAGGCCGGGAGGGTGATCTCCATCTCGATGACCCCACGAGACATCGGGCTGAGGCACCTCCAGATCGGACTGACCGACCGAAGTCTAGTCTGGCGGCTTGGGGCATCAGCGTGCGGCGCGCGCCTCGGTATTGATGATCGCCACAGTGCCGACGATATGGCTTTCCATGGCCCGGCGGGCGGCGGCCTCGTCGCGGTCGCGGAGCGCGCGGATGATGAGCTCGTGATCGTCGTGCCGGGCGGGCACCGCCGATGCCAGCGGCCGCGGGACGCCGGTGGTGTTGATTAGCAGGTCCGACATATCCCACATTCGGCGGCTGATTTCAGCCACGACGGCCGAGCGGGCCATGTCCTGGATGATGCCGTGGAAGCGGCGGTTCAGGACGAGGTAGCTGCGGGAACGGGCAGCGGGATCGGGCTCGTCGATGAGGCGCCTGATCTCGCCGTTCACGGCAGCGAGCTGATCGACCTGGGCATCGGTGCATCGCTGGGCGGCGACGCCGGCGACCGCTCCTTCCATGCCGCCGAAGATGGCGAAGAAGTCGCTGACGTCTGCGCCGCTGTAGACCGGCACGCGGCATCCGACCTGCGGGATGATCTCGACCAGGCCCTCGCTGGACAGCCGCCGGAGCGCCTCCATGACCGGCTGCTTCGACACGCCGAACTCGGCCTTGAGTGACTCGACTGACAGCCGTTCGCCCGCCTGGAACTCGCCCTCAAGCAAGCGCCCCTTGAGCAGGTCGTACACGACCGGGGCCAGCCGCCGGCCGGAGGACGCCGCCGCGGGCCGCACGCCGGGTGGGCCCGCGGCCTGGTCTTGCCAGGCTGCCGAGGTCATGCGTGGAGCCTATCCGCGGGATGCCTGAGCTCGCCCGGCACAGCGCCGCACCTCCTCTGGCGCGTTAACGCTGCATTTCCAGTGAATTTCAGCTCACCCCTTGATGCCTGGTGGACCAGGGTCTATTCTCAACTGAAATGCTAGCATGCCAGTTATATGCGGCACAGTCCCAGGAGCGACCCTCATGCCGTCTGCCCTCGTGACGATGTCGCACTCGCCGCTCATGGGCTTCACCGAGCCCGCCGGCCAGGCGCGCGAGCGGGTAGAGGCCGCCTTCGATGACGCCCGGGCCTTCATCTCCGATTTCGCGCCCGAGCTGGTCGTGATCTTCGGCCCGGACCACTACAACGGCTTCTTTTACGACATGATGCCGTCGTTCTGCGTCGGAGCGGCGGCCGAGTCGATCGGCGACTACGACACGCCAGCCGGTCCTCTGCCCGTCGACCACGACGCCGCCCTAGCTCTGGTCCGGGCCGTCCTCGACGCCGAGGTCGACGTGACCCTGTCCGAGCGGATGTACGTCGACCACGGTTTCGCGCAGCCGTTGCAGGTCCTGCTGGGCGGCATCGACACGGTGCCGGTGGTACCGGTATTTATCAACTGTGTCGCGGTGCCGCTCGGCCCGGCGCGCAGGGCGCGGCTGCTGGGGCGCGCGATAGGGAAGGCCGCCGCGGAGCTCGACCGCCGGGTGCTGTTCATCGGGTCGGGCGGCCTGTCGCACGACCCCCCGGTGCCGACGCTGGAAGGCGCGGCACCAGAGGTCGCCGCCCAGCTCATCTCGGAGGGCCGGCATCTCAGCCCGGAGCAGCGCGCGGCACGCCAGATGCGCGTCATCCAGGCCGGCCGCGACTACGCGGCGGGCATCTCCACGATGCAGCCGCTCAACCCCGAATGGGACAAGAACCTGCTCGCCGTGCTCGCGTCCGGCGACCTGGAGCAGTTCGACTCCCGGAGCACGGACTGGTTCACCGAGCAGGCGGGCCACTCCGCCCACGAGACCCGCACCTCGATCGCAGCGTACGCCGCGCTCGCCGCCACCGGCCCATACCGGGTCACCGCCGCATTCTATGAACCCATCCCGGCCTGGATCGCCGGATTCGCCATCACCACCGCCCGGCCGGCCTAGGACTGACCGGTACCACACTCTCCGCGGCCAGGCCCGGAGCGAAGGGAGCAATCAGATGGATTTCTGTATCGGCACGTGCGCCAAGATCGACCAGGTCGACCTGATCAAGCAGGCCGAGGACCTCGGCGTGACCCACTTCGGAGTCGGCGAGGGCCCGCTGCTGTTCTCAGACCCGTACCAGCAGATGGCGCTGGCGTCGCAGAAGACGTCGACGATCAACCTGGGCACGATGGTCACCAACCCGCTGACCCGGATCGCCCCGGTGACCGCGAACTCGATCGCCACCTTGAACATGCTCGCACCGGGCCGCACCTTCCTTGGCATCGGCACCGCGAACAACGCCCTGCGGTCCATGGGGAACCGGCCCGCGACCGTCAAGGAGCTCGTCCACTCGGTGGAGGTGATCCGGGCCCTGCTGCGCGGGGAGCGTGTCACGCACCGCTGGCACGGCCAGGAGACCGAGGTCGAATTTCTGGACCCCAACGGCCTCTGGTACGACATCAGCGAAGTCCCGGTCTGGATGGCGGCTGGCGGCCCCAGGGGCCTGAAGGCCGCGGCCGCGCTGGCCGACGCCGTCGTCTACTGCCTGGGCCCGCAGCCGGACATGATCCAGCTCGTCCGGCGTGAGCTGGACAAGGCCGTCGCCGAGGCCGGCCGGGCGCCTGGCTCGGTCAAGCTCATCTCGCTGACCTGGTTCTACCTGCTGCGCAACGGCCAGACCTGGGAAGACGCCATTACCGAAGGGTTCGGCTCCGGACCGATCTCCTCCTGCCTGACCAACGCCGGGTTCATGGGCGAGCACGTCGACGAGCTCGGCGAGCCCATCGTGAATGCCTCTACCCAAGCCGCGATGGCCTACCTCGGCGACCCGAACGCCCCAGACCAGCCGCACTACCTGGAGACCTGGGCCAAGTACCTGCGCGGCCTGGACCCGGCGCACAAGCCCCTGATCACCAAGGAGCTCGTGGACTACTGGTGCATGTACGGCGGCCCGGAGGATGTCCGTGAGCAGACCCAGCTGATGCTCGACAACGGGGTGGACCTGGTCAGCGTGTTCCTGTCCAACCCGTTCACCGCCGAGCGCGACGTCAACGACATCGGCACGTCCATCCTCGCCCGCGCCTGAGCCCGGGCCCCTATTTTCCACGACACAGGAGACCAGCATGGAACTCATCCCGTCGCATACCGCGGTCATCGCCGTTCACATGCAGCACGACATTGTCACCGCCGCAGGCGCCTTCGGCGGTTTCTTCGCCGCCGAGGCCGCCGAGCGGGACGTGATCGGCCAGGCCGGGAAGCTGCTCGACGCCGCACGCCGGTCCGGTGCGACCGCCGTATACACCCGCGTCGCGTGGCAGCCCGGCTATCCCGACCTGATCGCCAACTCGCCGCTGTTGGGCATGGTCGCGCAATCACAATGCCTGATCGAGGGCAGCGCCAAAGCCGAGATCGTCCCGCAGCTCACCCCGCAGGACGGCGACATCGTCCTGACCCACCAGCGCGTCGGCGGATTCTCGGCCAGCCAGCTGGACGCCGTCCTGCGCTCCCGCGGCATCGACACCGTCCTGTTCGCCGGCGTGGCCACCAACGCCTCAGTGGAGGGCACCGCCCGGCAGGCTTCCGATCTGGGCTACCGCACCATCATCGTGGCCGACGCGTGCAGCGCCGCCGACGCCACTGCCCACGACGCCTCCATCGCCTCACTCGGCTTGCTGGCCGAGATCACCACGACGGCCGAGGCTGTCGGGGCGCTGTCCGGCGCGGCGGTGAGCGCATGACGGTCGCGACCGTCACTCGCGACGTTCCGGTCTGGGTCGCGCTGTCTTCCACTCCGCATGCCATCTCGTTCGTCCAGGCCGGCCCGTGGCGGACCCGTGTCCTGCAGGCCGGCCCGGCCGGCGGCGAGGTGCTGATCCTGATGGCCGGGACCGGCGGCCACCTGGAGGCTTACGCGCACAACATTGCCGCGTTCGCCCAGCGGTACCGGGTCATCGCCTACGACTACCCCGGGCACGGGTACACCACCAACGCCACCGCCGACCTGGAACTGCCCGACTACGTCGATCACCTGGCGGGCCTGATGGACGTGCTCGGCATCGGCAGCGCCCATCTCAACGGCGAGTCCCTCGGCGGCTGGGTCGCGGTGAAGTTCGCCGCCGCCCACCCCGGCCGCGCGCGCAAACTGGTGCTCAACACCCCGGGCGGGACGATGGCACGTCCGGAGGTGATGGAACGGATACGGTCCCTGTCGCAGGCCGCGGCCGACGACCCGACCGATGAACGCATCCGGGCCCGCCTGGAATGGCTGATGGCGGACCCGGCGACCGTCACCGGCGAACTCGTTGCGATCCGGCAGGCCATCTACGCCCAGCCGGGCTTCGCCGAGTCCATGCGGCACATCTTGTGCCTGCAGGACCCGGAGATCCGCCGCCGCAACCTCATCACCGACGCCGAGCTCGCCGCGGTCCCGCACGGCGCGCTGGTGGTGTGGACATCGAACGACCCCTCCGGCCCGGCCGCCGCCGGAATGGATATGGCCGAGAAGATCCGCGGTGGCAGGTTCCAGCACATCACCGGCGCCGGGCACTGGCCGCAGTGGGAGCAGCGCGACGTGTTCAATCAGCTCGTGCTTGGTTTCCTCGCGCCGGAGCAGCCGTGAGCAAGACGAAGGTCGCCGTCATCGGCTCCGGGAACATCGGCACCGACATGATGTTCAAGGTCATCCGCCTGTCGGACACCCTGGAGATGGCCGCCCTGGTCGGCATCGACCCGGGCTCGGACGGCCTGGCCCGGGCCCGCCGCCTGGGCATAGCGACTACCGCCGACGGCGTCGACGGGCTCGTGAAGCTCCCCGGCTTCGAGGAGATCCAGATCGTGTTCGACGCCACCTCGGCCCAGGCCCACATCGCGAACGCCGCCGTCCTCTCGCCGCTCGGCAAGCAGCTGATCGACCTGACGCCCGCCGCCATCGGCCCGTACACGGTCCCGGCGGTAAACCTCGACCAGCACCTAGACGCGACGAACGTGAACATGGTGACCTGCGGCGGCCAGGCGACCATCCCGGTCGTCGCCGCCATCGCCCGGATCACGCCGGTGCACTACGGCGAGATCGTCGCCTCGATCGCGTCGAAGTCTGCCGGGCCGGGCACCCGCGCCAACATCGACGAGTTCACCGAGACCACCCGGGCCGCCATCGAGCAGGTCGGCGGGGCCGCACGCGGCAAGGCCATCATCGTGCTCAACCCGGCCGAGCCGCCCCTGATAATGCGGAACACCGTCTTGTGCCTCACCGGGCGGCTCGACGCCGGTGCCCGGGAAAAGGTCACGGCCTCGATCCGGCAGATGGTCGCCGACGTCGCCGCCTACGTCCCCGGCTACCGCCTCAAGCAGGCCGTCCAGTTCACCGACCTGGACGCCACCGAGAACACCCGCACCCTCAACCCGGCCCTCCAGCCCGCTGACCGCACCCAGGTCAGCGTGTTCCTCGAGGTCGAGGGGGCCGCCCACTATCTTCCGGCCTACGCCGGGAACCTGGACATCATGACCTCGGCGGCCCTGCGGGTCGGCGAGCGACTGGCAGCCCGGGCCCGCCAGACCGCAGCGCCCGCGGAGGCAACCCGATGAGCACCCCTCACCCCGATACGCCAGGACCCCACGTCTACATCCAGGATGTCACCTTGCGCGATGGCATGCACGCCGTCCGCCATCGCCTCAGCCTGGAGCAGGTCACCGCGATCGCCGCCGCGCTGGACGCCGCCGGGGTCGACGCCATCGAGATCGCCCACGGCGACGGGCTGGCCGGAGCCAGCCTCACCTACGGCCCGGGCGCGCACACCGACGCGGAATGGATCGGCGCTGTCGCCGCCGTGGTCAAGAACGCGCGGCTGACCACCCTGCTGCTGCCCGGTATCGGCACGATCGAGAACCTCGAGCGAGCCCACGACCTCGGCGTCACCTCGGTGCGGGTCGCCACCCACGCCACCGAGGCCGACATCGCGGCCCAGCACATCGCCAAGGCCCGCGAGCTGGGCATGGACGTGTCCGGGTTCCTGATGATGAGCCACATGGCCCCGCCCGGCGCGCTGGCCGAGCAGGCCCGGCTGATGGAGTCCTACGGCGCGCACTGCGTCTACGTGACCGACTCCGGGGGCCGCCTGACCATGGACGGCGTCCGGGACCGGGTCCGCGCCTACCGGGACCTGCTGGACCCGGCCACCGAACTGGGCATCCACGCCCACCAGAACCTGTCCCTGGCGGTGGCCAACTCCGTCGTGGCCGTGGAGAACGGCGTCACCCGGGTCGACGCGTCGCTGGCCGGGCTCGGCGCCGGCGCCGGCAACTGCCCGATCGAGCCACTCATCGCGGTCGCCGGCATCCAGGGCTGGCAGCACCACTGCGACCTGTTCGCCCTCCAGGACGCCGCCGATGATCTGGTCCGGCCGCTACTGGACCGCCCCGTCCAGGTCGACCGCGAGACCCTCACCCTCGGCTACGCCGGGGTGTATTCCAGCTTCCTGCGCCACGCCGAGCGGGCCGCCACCGCCTACGGCATCGACACCCGCGACATCCTCGTGGAGATCGGCCGCCGCGGCCTGGTCGGCGGCCAGGAAGACATGATCGTCGACGTCGCCCTGGACCTGATCGCACGGCGCGACCAGGCCGCCCAGCTCCAGCCGGAGGGAGTGCCAGCGTGAGCGGCGAGTACGACACCGACGTCCTGGTCGTCGGGTCGGGGCCGGCCGGCGCCACCTGCGCGCTGGCGCTGGCCACCTACGGGGCGCGGGTCCGGGTGGCGACCAAGTGGAAGTGGCTGGCCAACGGCCCCCGCGCGCACATCACCAACCAGCGCGCCCTGGAAGTGCTCCGCGACCTCGGCGTCGAAGCCGAAGCCGCCTCCGTCGCCACCCCGTGGAACCTGATGGGCGACACGATGTTCACCACCAGCCTGGCCGGCGAGGAGGTCGCCCGGCTGCGCACCTGGGGCACCGGCGAGAACCGGATCGGGGACTACCTGCAGGGCAGCCCGTGCCCGCTGCTGGACATCCCCCAGCCCTACATGGAACCGGTCCTGATCAAGAACGCCGCCGCCCGGGGCGCCGAGATCATGTTCAGCACCGAGTACCTCCGGCACGTCCAGGACGACTCCGGCGTCACCTCGACGCTGCGCGACCGGCTGAACGGCCACGAGTACACCGTCCGCAGCCGGTACCTGGTCGGCGCCGACGGCGCCCGCTCCGCGATCGCCGATGAACTCGGCCTGCCGATCGAGGGCGTCATGGGCCGCGCCGCCACCATCTACACCCTGTTCAGAGCCGACCTGACCAGGTACGTGGCGCACCGGCCCAGCATCCTGCACTGGATCATGACCCCCGGCGCCGGCTTCGGCGAGATCGGCATGGGCACCTTCCGAGCCATCCGCCCCTGGCACCAGTGGATCGCCGGCTGGGGTTACGACATCAACGGTCCCGAGCCCGACCTGCGGCCCGAGGCCGTCCTGCCCCGCATCCGGGAGATGATCGGCGACGCCAGTGTCGAGGTCGAGATCGAGAGCGTCACCACCTGGCAGATCAACCAGGCCTGGGCCACCCGGTACTCCAAAGGCCGGGTCTTCTGCGGCGGCGACGCCGTGCACCGGCACCCGCCATCCAGCGGGCTCGGCTCCAACACCTCCATCCAGGACGCATTCAACCTCGCCTGGAAACTCGCCTACGCCGTCAAGGGCTGGGCCGGACCCGGCCTGCTCGAGTCCTACTCCGCCGAACGTGCGCCGGTCGGCGCCCAGGTCGTCGCCCGTGCCAACCAGTCCCGCATCGACTACGGCCCGGTCAACGCCGCGTTCCGCACCCAAGGCCAGGCCGACCCCGTCGCCGCGGGCCTGGCCAAGCTCCGCGACCCCAGCCCGGACGGGGTGAAGGCCCGCCAAGCCCTCATCGAGGCCATTGAGTACAAGAACACCGAGTTCAACGCGCTGGGCACCGAGCTCAACCAGCGCTACCAATCCTCCGCGGTGATCCCCGATCCGGACAGCGGCGAGGAAGTATGGAAGCGGGACCGCGGCCTGTACCTGCAGGCCACCACCCGCCCCGGCGCCAAGCTCCCGCACGTCTGGCTCATCGACGCCGACGGCGGCAAGGTCTCCACCCTGGACCACCGCGCCCGCGAGATCGACGAGGCCGGCGCCCTCCTGGTCCGCCCCGACGGGTACGTGGCCTGGCGCCACAGCACAGCCGTCTGGGACGACGAGCAGGCCTTCCACCTCATCCAGCAGGCCCTCACCACGCTGCTGCGGTGAAGGAACGGGCAACCGATGGGGTCATTGGCGCTCATGGGGCGTCAGCTCATCGAGCTTGTCCAGGAGCTCGCGGAGTGTGTAGCGACTGATGATC
The DNA here is from genome assembly GCA_050013055.1 of Streptosporangiaceae bacterium. Classification (GTDB taxonomy): domain Bacteria; phylum Actinomycetota; class Actinomycetes; order Streptosporangiales; family Streptosporangiaceae; genus Palsa-504. The sequence goes on along the minus strand of JBEKGC010000276.1, from coordinate 990 downwards.
CGCTCGCCTTCTGGCTCCGGGATGCGTGCCTGCCACACCCCGAACCCGCCGTCGCCGATGATCACCTCCGGGTGCGCGACCCGGGACGCCTGGAGCCGAAGTACCTGGTCCGGTTCCTCGCGGACGAGTCGCAGCGCACGCCCGCTCATCTGTGCGTAGCCTCCGGTCACGGCTGCCGCTCCTCGGCGGGGATGCCGGTGACCTGGCGCGCCCGGTGCCGGTCGACCGCGAACAGCAGTGCGCGGAGTACCACGCCGTAATTCGGGTGGAACTGGTGGCCGATGGCGGCGACGAACTCTTCGCCGGTGCCGGCCGGATTCTGGTCGCGCCAGGCCGCGACCGCAGCGCGGGCCCTGGCCAGCAGCTCAGGAGTGTCCTCGCGGTATCTCACGGCGGCCTGTGCCTCCCGGTCCCGTGCGCCTGTTTCGCGGATACCGGCAGTCAAGCCCCTACCGGGCGTAGCCTGAAAGTGTTGTCCTGTGGTCAACGCAGGGCGGTCCACAGGTCCACACCCGGCGGGATGGGCACACGCGAATGGCGGACTTCGCCGCCGTGGTCCGGCGGCTGATGACCGAGCGCGGCATGTCGCTGCGCGGGCTAGCCAAGGCGTCGAACTACGACCCGAGCTACCTGTCCAAGGTCCTGTCCGGGCACAAGCCGTCATCCCCGTACCTGGCCGCGCCTGGACGACCCCTCGGCGCGGGCGGCACGATCCGGGCCGCCGCCCAGGAGCCGCCGCCACGCCGGGCGGCGAAAGCCCAGGCGCCTGAGCGGAAGCCGTCGGGCGCGGTCGAGGCACTCCAGGTCGTGATGACCGGTGACCCGGCCGGGCCGGACATCGGCGCTGCCGGGCTGGCCGAGCCGGTGTTCCACTACGCGCACGCCCTCGCCGTGGCGCCCTCGGCCGCCGTCTACGGCGAGCTGCTGAGCGCCCGGTCGTTCGCCGGGACGCTGCTGGGCCGGTCCGCGCCCCGGCAGCGGCCGGACCTG
>JBEKGC010000275.1:0-12817 GCA_050013055.1 Streptosporangiaceae bacterium | reverse complement strand
CGGCGTGGCCGCCGCCCTGCTCGCCATGCTGACGGGATACTCCCAGCGCCTGGCCATCGGCCAGGACATCGACTCCGCCGCCTTCCGGCAGGCCCTCCAATCCCTGCTCGGCGACACGGCCTAAACGCACAGATCTGCGCGGGCGGCGCCGCCCCGGCGGCCAGTGACTGCGCAGGCGGCGCCGTTTCGGCTGCCGGTCAAGCCAGTACACGTTCATCTGGGCCCGGTAAAGCCGGCCCGGGTCTAGGCCGGTACCAGCGGATCCAGCTCGCTGACACTGAGCTCCTGCAGTCCCAGCATCCCCAGCCCGGCTCGGCCTAGCTGGCGGATAACCCGGCTTCTCCACACAACGCCCCTGTCACTCTATGCAATTAGATAACTACTAATCATGCTAAGATGCGGCTGCTCGCGATGCGGCTGCTCGCGGGCCTGGGGGAACATCGTCCGCGAGCGGCAGCGAACCAGTCACCACGAGATCCACGGGGGACCTCCATGCGTCATCTGTCGCGCCGCACGCTGGCCAGGGCCGCCGCATCCGGCGGGATCATAGTGCTGCTGGCCGCGGGCTTCGCGCCCACGGCGGTAGCGGCCACCCCGGCCCGCCAGCAGGTGCCATGCGACACGGCCGCGCTGGCCAGCGTCATCTCCGGCGCCTCAAGCGGCGACACCCTGGTGCTGGCGGCCGGCTGTACCTACCACGTGACCCGCCCGCTGCCCGAGATCACCACGGACCTGGCGATAGAGGGCCACGGAGCCACCCTGGAGGCCCCCGGCTCGGAGGAGGACCCCGGCTTTGACATCATGTCCGTGGCCGACGTGACCCTGTTCATCAGGAACCTGAACTTCACCGGCGGCGGCGGCTACTACGTGTGCGGCGGCGCGATCAGCACCAGCGGGAACGTCACGATCGACGGCGGCACGTTCCAGCTAAACGGCTCGGCGAGCGACAGCGGGGGCGCCATCTGCAACGGCGGCCAGCTCACGGTAAGGGGCCGGCACGCTGACCGTCGTCTCCTCCTCCATCAGCAACAACCGCGTCCAATACGGCGGCGGCGCGATCGACAACTTCGGCCAGGCCACACTGCGATACGACACGCTGTCCGGCAACAGCGCCGCCTACGCCGGCGCGATCGACAACTACGGCACGCTGACCGCCACCGCCACCTCCATCACCGGCAACACGGCCAGCTTGGCCGGCGCCGCCGGCGGCATCGACAACGAGGGCGCCGGCGCCGTCCACCTGCACCGCGACACCATCCAGGCCAACACGCCCGTCAACTGCTACAACGTCCCCGGCTGCACGGGCTGAGCCCGGCCGCAGCCCCACGACGGCCGTAACGCTCAGGCGAGCCGCCAGGTCAGTACCTGGTGGAATTTGACCTCTCCACCAGCTCATCGTCCTGGCCCGCCCGCCCGCACCGGCCCGCCCGCACCGGCCCGCCCGCACCGGCCCGCCCGCACCCTTGTGCTGCCTCACCATCCCATTTCACCCCACCAGGATCAAATACGATCATTAGTTCGACAATATGGAATATTTGCGCGGAAGATTCGGCTTTAATGGAGAAAAAGGTGCCCCATAGGGCACCAAATCTACCGCGTAAGCCGAATCTTCCATGATCTTCTAAGACTGTGACGCATCACGGAGTACTTGTGCACCATGAGCCACTGGAGCCACGAGTTCGAGCCCATGAGCTACTGGAGCCACGAGCTGGCGCACCATGAGCTACTGAAGCCCCCGAGTTACTGGAGCCCACGAACCACACCAGTATCAGCACGGGACCCGGCCATCGCAGCGGAGCGTCAATCGGACCGCCGGATCCGCCCGGTATCGGGCTCAGGTGGCGATGTCGGGATAGGGCAGCCGGACGTGATCCATGGCCCGGGCGTACGCGATCTGGTACTCAAGCGGCCCGTGGTCCCGTTCGAACATCGCGATGAACAGCGTGAGGGTGAGGAACGGGTGGGCGCCGAGTTCGAACAGCGCCACGTGGTCGTGCTCCCGGATGGCCCGGCGTTCTGCGTCGGTGAACCTCAGCCAGGTGGACCGCTCCGCCGGGTGGCAGTTGAGCAGGGTATTGGCCATCTCCCGCTCCCACCAGTCCAGCGTCCCGCCCGGGTCGTCGCGGTACCGCTCGACAAGCTCGGCGTCGCGGTCCACCGTGAACAGGAACTTGTCCAGCAGATATCTGCTCATCAGCTCGCCCCTTCCGGATACCAGGTGAAGTAGGCCTCCATGGTGTGGAACAGGTCAAGGGAGTCGGTGTAGTCGGCCTTCACGCCGTCGCCGGCCGCGCCCATCATCAGCATGAAGTCCATGAACCCGTGGGTGGCGTTCCCCGGCGCGTGCAGGCTGTCCAGCGTGACCTCGGCCAGGCAGCCCTCGATGTCGCCGTTGGCGATCCAGTCCACCGCCTTGCGGTCGAACTCGGGGTCCGGGCCGTGCTCGCCGAACTGGCGCGGGCCGCCGAGCTCCAGGGACAGGTGCCCGGTGCCGATGATGGCCACCCGCTGGTCGGACGGCCAGGATTCGACCAATTGGCGCAGCGCCCGGCCCAGCGCGACGAAACGCGAAGGCCGGGGCATGGGCGGCGCGAATATGTTGGTGTAGACCGGCACGATGGGCAGGTCCGCCTGCGGCCGCAGCGTGATGATGGGGCAGGTCACGCTGTGGTCGATCCGCAGTTCGTTGCTGAAGGCCAGGTCGAAGCCGGCGTCCAGGCCGTCCCGCAGGATGTGCCCGGCCAGGTCTTCTTCCCCGGCCAGCAGCATCCGCGGCAGGCCGAACTCGCGCTCCTCGTTGTACCAGTTGGCGTCGAAGAAGGGCGCCTTGCCCACCAGGAACTGGGGCATGTTGTCCAGCCACAGCTGGTGGAAGTGGTCGCTGCCCACCATGACGAGCACGTCAGGCCGGGCCCGGGTCAGGGTGGCACGGAACGCTTCGATCTTGGCCACCCACTCATCCGCGAACGGCGGCCGGCCGGCCCCGACGGAGGTGCTGGCGCGGTAGTAGAAGGGGTGATGCGTCGAGGCGATCACCGCGGCGACGGTAGCCATGGGCGCTCCTAACTCTCCAGGCCGGCCGGGTCCGGGCCGGCCGGGTCCGGGCCGGCCAAGATCCGGGTCGGGGTCGACGTAGACGGCGTTGCGGTCGATGGTCAGGTAGGCGTCCATCCCGATCGGCCGGCGCCGTTCCTCGGCGATCTGCCCGAGCAGGCCGGCCGCCCGGGCCAGCAGGGCGAAGCCGCGCAGCAACTCCACCGGCAGGCCCAGGTCGGCCAGCGCGGCGCCGCACACGCCTGCGCCGTTGAGCGGCAGCCTGCGGCCGAGCACCTGCTCGTGCACCCGGCCGATGGCCTCGAACAGCCGCAGGTGCGGCCCGCGCAGACCCTCCTCCGCGGCGATCGCGATCAGCACCGGGGTGCGCGGATCCTGCACCTTGTGCACCGGATGACCCAGGCCGGGCACGAACCGCTTGTCCGCCCGGCTCTGCCGGACCGCCGCCAGCGCCAGCGCGTCCCAGCCCTCGTCGTCGGCCGGCAGCGAGCCGCCGGCGGCCTGGTGCCGCCGCAGCACCTCGTCCAGGTAGACCCCGCAGTCCTCGGTGACCCCGAGGAAGCGGGATCCGCCGCCGAGCAGCCCGGCGGCCAGCGCGCCCTGCAGCGAATCCGGCGCGGACAGGTAGGTCAGCCGGGCGGCGATCGCGGTCGGGGTGAACCCGTGGTCGGCCAGCGCCACCAGCACGGCCTCGAACACCCGGGTCTCCGCGGACGTGGGCCGTCGCATCGCGACCAGCCAAAAAGCCAGCTCGCCAAAGCCCACCTTCCCCATCAGGTCGGCGGTGAGTCATGCGCCGTCCTCCGATTCGCTAGTCAGGGAGAGCCAGCGGCGGATCTCGGTGCCGTGTTCGTCCAGGCCCGGCGGCGGCCGCCGGTAGCTGGCCGCCGTACGGGAGAAGGTGACCGGGTGCCGGACCGTCGGGATCGCGGCGTCACCCTCGCCCACGGTGACGACCGGGTCCAGGCCGACCTCGGCGGCGAAGGCCACGCCCTGGTCCACGGTGTTGATCGGCCCGCAGGGCACCCCGGCCGCAATCACCTCGCGGAACCACTCCAGCTTGGTCCGGGTCCGCAGCCGCTCGACCAGCAGGGGCCGGAGCTGGGCCCGGTTGGCGGTGCGGTCTTCGTTCCTGGCGAACCGCGGGTCGTCGGCCAGTTCAGGGACGCCGAGGACCTGGGTCAGCTTGCGGAACTGGATGTCGTTTCCCGCGGTGACGACCAGTTCGCCGTCGGAGCAGGGCAGCGGCTCGTAGGGGAAAAGGCTTGGGTGGCTGTTGCCCATCCGGAACGGGACCACGTTCCCGGCCACGTAGCCGCCGGTCTGGTTGACCAGGCCCGACATCGCCGACGCGAGCAGGCTGACCTCGACGTGCTGGCCTTCGCCTGTGGCGTTCCTGTGGTTCAGCGCGGCCAGGATCCCGATGCTGGCGTGCAGCCCGGCCATCACGTCGAACACGGCGACGCCGGCCCGGTACGGCTCCCCGGCCGGATCTCCTGTCAGGCTCATCAGGCCGGACATGGCCTGCACGATCAGGTCGTATCCGGGCAGCGGTGCCCCCTTGGGGCCACTGCCGAAGCCGCTGATCGAGGCGTAGATGACCGCCGGGTTGATCGCCGCGACGCGGTCGTAGTCCAGCCCGAACCGCGTCAGCCCGCCGGGCCGGAAGTTCTCGATGAACACGTCCGCCCGCCGCGCCAGTTCGCGGGCCGCGGCCAGGTCGGCGTCGGCGCGCAGGTCAAGCGCGATCGAGCGCTTGTTCCTGTTGACGCTGAGGTAATAGGTCGCCACGCCGTCCCGGACCGGCGGCTGCCAGCTGCGGGTGTCGTCTCCGCCTGGGCCCTCGACCTTGATGACATCGGCCCCCAGATCCGCCAGCAGCATCGTCGCGTAGGGCCCGGCCAGGATGCGGGAGAAGTCGGCGACAAGCAGCCCGGCCAGCGGCCCGCGTTCCGGCTGGTGTGGCGGCATCGGTTCGGCCGTCCCTTCCTGCGTGCTAGCCATCACGGGGCTAACCGCCATGCGGATAGCCGTCCAGGCTCAGACTTACCAGGTCAGCCTAGAGTCGCACACGCGGCTGTCAAGCCAAAAGCCCGGTTCCCCCAGCCCTTGACAGGCCATCGCCCGGTGTCAGAGGGTGGCCATGTCCGGCTGTCTGGCCGTGCAGCGGACGCTCGTCCGTGAAAATTCGCCCCATCGTTGTGGCTGGAGGTTGCGGTGCCGGAACCCGAGCCGTCAGGCCGCGTGGTGTTCCGCGGCGGCACGGTGCTGACCATGGACGACGCGCACACCGTGCACACCGACGCGGACGTGCTCGTCGTCGACGGCAAGATCGCCGCGGTGGGACCGCGGCTCGACGCACCGCCGGACGCCTTCGAGGTCGACGCGCGCGGCGGCATCGTGATGCCAGGGATGATCGACACGCACCGGCATATGTGGCAGACGGCGATGCGCGGTTACGGCGCGGACTGGACGCTGACCCAGTACTTCGTCTGGTACTACCTGGAGCACGGCCGGGTGTTCCGGCCGCAGGACATCTACGCGGGCAATCTCGTGTCGGCCTGGGAGTCGCTCGAGGCCGGGGTGACCACCACGGTGGACTGGTCGCACGGACTGCAGACGGTGGACCACGCCGAGGCGGCCGTGGCCGCGCTGCAGGCGGTGCCCGGCCGGTTCGTGCTGGCCTACGGCAACATCCAGGCCGGTCCCTGGGAGTGGACCGCGGACCCCGCGGTGCGAGCCTTCTTCGCCCGGCACACCCCGGGTGACCTGCTGGCTTTTCAGCTCGCCTTCGACGTCACGGGCGACCCGGCCTTCCCGGAGAAGGCGGCGTTCGAGGCGGCCCGCGAGCTCGGCCTGCCCGTCACCACCCACGCGGGCGTGTGGGGTGCCACCAACGACGACGGTATCCGGCTGATGCACGAGCACGGTTTTATGACGCCGGAGACGGTGTACGTGCACGCGGCCACCCTGAGCACGGACTCCTACCAGCGCATCGCAGCCTCCGGCGGCTCCATCTCGGTGTCCACGGAGTCCGAGCAGAGCGCCGGGCAGGGCTACCCGCCCACCTGGCAGGTGCGCAGGCACGACATTCCGGTTTCGCTGTCGATGGACACCAGCGTGTGGTGGAGCGGTGACCTGTTCTCGGCCATGCGCACCACGCTCGGCGCCGACCGGGCCCGTGAGCACCTGGAGGCCCACGTCAAGGGCGAGACCGTGACCAACGCCCACCTGCGGGCCGAGCACGTGGTGGACTGGGCCACCCGGGGCGGCGCCCGCGCGCTCGGCCGCGACGACCTGGGCCGCCTGGAGCCCGGCGCCACCGCGGACGTGATCCTGATCAAGAACGACGACTCGCCTGTGTCGTTCCCGCTGCTGAACCCCTACGGCCACGTCGCGTTCCAGGCGCAGCGCGGCGACGTGCATACGGTGCTGGTGGGCGGCCGGGTGGTCAAGCACGCGCACCGGCTGGCCGGCGCCGACCTGGCCGCGATCAGGCGCACCGTGGAGGCCACCGTGGAGCACGTCAGGTCCACGATCGGCGAGCAGGCCTGGACCGGCGGCATGCACCCGGAGCTGCCGGGTACCGAGGTGCTCGACAACCCGTACCAGTACACCGAGTACAAGTCAGAGTCGACCCACGGCGCGCGGGAAAGCATGTTCGGCGACGACCCAGGCCAGTAACGGCCCCGGCCAGTAACGGCCCCGGCCAGTAACGGGGCCGGTCAGTCCTCGGGCAGGGCCGCGAAGGTCTTTTTCGTGTCCTTGTACCATCCCATCCCCGCGATGGGGTGCTTCCACCTGTCCTGCATGCTCTTCAGCGCGCTCTCGTGCGTTCCGTCGCCCGCCGCGACCGCTTCCTTGAGGTGCTTATCCTGCGCTTTGATGACCTCATCGGCCTTGTTCCCGTGAAATGAGGTATCGCACGGCCCGCCCATTTGCTTACATGTCATTGTCTTCATAGCCATCACACTAGGCGCGGCGCTGTGACCGGCGCTTCTTCATTCCTGACCGGACGCGAACCGCTGCATCGGCAGTTCGGCCTGCGGCAGGTCCTGCCACAGGCCCCATTCGGCGGAGATGTCGCCCGCTGTCCGCAGCAGTTTCGGCAGATGCTCGGTGACCAGGGTGTCCACCGTGGTCTCCGACGCGTTCACGGTGACGTTGAGGGCGGCCAGGACCGCGCCGTTGCCGTCCCGCACCGGCGCGGCCACCGAACGGATCCCCGGTGCCAGCTCCTCGTCCGCCAGCGCCCAGCCGCGGGCCCGGATCGTGCGCAGTTCGTGCTGGATGTCGGCCACCGAACGGTCCTGGGCGTAGGGCGGCAGGGCCGCCTCGCTCGGCCGCGCCAGCACCTCGGTCAGCGCCGCGGAGTCCAGCGCGGCCAGCAGCACCTTGCCCTGCGAGGTGCGGACCGCGGGGAACCTGGTCCCGATGCTCACCCGCAGGGTGATGATCTTCGGCACCGCGACCCTGGCCACGTAGACGATGTCCGACCCGTCCAGCTGGGACATCGAGGACGACTCCTTGGTCGAGGCGACCAGGTTCTCCATGTGCGGGCGGGCGATGTCCCACAGGCCGAGGGCGTTCACGTAGGCCATCCCCAGCCGGAGCACCCGCGGTGTCAGCGCGAACGACCCGCCCTGGGTCCTGACGTAGCCAAGCTCGGCCAGCGTGAGCAGCAGCCGCCGGGCCGTCGGCCGGGCCAGGCCGGCCGCGTCGGCGATCTCGGTCAGCGTCATCCGCGGCCGGCCCGCGTCGAAGCACGACAGGACGCTGAGTCCCCGGGCCAGCGCCTCGACGAAATCAGGCCCCGCGCCGCGGACCGCGCGAACCCCGCGTTCGGCCATGGCCGCCTCCCGCCGCGCTGGTCAGGACAGTTGTCACACCGTCATCGTAGACGCATTTCGGGTCCGGACGCCGTCTAGCGGACAGTCGTACGAAGGCAAGCCCGGGTCAGCACGGCACGCGCCACGGCCCGTTCGGAAAATTTTGGCCGAACGGACCTGGGTGCGTGCGCCCGGCTATCCGTCCAGCCGGAGCCGGGCCGCCGCGGTGGTCATCGCGGTCAGCTTGCCAAAGGCCGCGTCCGGGGGCAGGTACTTCATCCCGCAGTCCGGGGCCAGCACCAGCCGCTCGGGCGGCACGTACGGCAGCGCCCGGCGGACCCGGCCGGCCACCGTTTCCGGAGTCTCCACGGCCACGTCGTTCAGGTCGAGCACGCCCAAGATGATGGTCTTGCCGTCCAGCGCGGACAGCACCGAGCAGTCCAGGTGCGCCTGCGCGGTCTCGATCGAGATCTGGTCGCAGTGGCAGTCGGCCAGCTCGGGCAGGAACGAGTAGCCGGCCGGGCGGTCGTGGACGATCGCGGCGTACCCGAAGCACAGGTGCACCGCGGTGGTGCCGGTCACGCCTTCGAGCGCGGCGTTGAGGACCTTGACGCCGTACTCGTGGGCCGCCTCGGGCCGGCCCTGCAGCCAGGGCTCGTCCAGCTGGACGATGTCGGCGCCGGCCGCGAACAGGTCCTTGATCTCGGCGTTCACCGCCTCGGCGTAGCCCATGGCGAGCGCCTCGGGGCGGCCGTAGTGATCGTCCTGCGCCTGCTGCGACATGGTGAAGGGACCCGGCAGGGTGATCTTGACGGTCCGGCTGGTGTTCGCGCGCAGGAACGCCAGGTCCGCCACCTCGACCGGGTGCCGCCGCCGGATCGGCCCGGTGACCCGGGGCACCGGGTTCGGGTGGCCGCTGCGGTCGAGCCCGGTGCCCGGGTGGTCGATGTCCACCCCGTCGAGCGCGGTGGCGAACCGGTTGGAGTAACTTTCCCTGCCGATCTCGCCGTCGGTCACGATGTCCAGGCCGGCTCGTTCCTGGGCCCGGATGGCGAGCAGCGTGGCGTCCCGCTGGGCCTGCTCGAGGAAGGCGGGCGCCACCCGCCACAGCTCGGCGGCCCGCAGCCGCGGCGGGAGCCGGCCGCGCAGCCGCTCCCGGTCGATCAGCCAGTCCGGCTGCGGGTAGCTTCCGACCAAAGACGTGGGAAACAGCATGATCAAACCGTATGCGAGACCAGCGGGCCCGACGTCTCCGCGGCGGGTCAGCCGCTGGCGGGGCCGGCGTACCAGCCCCAGGAGGTGACGGCCGGATACCCGGGAAGATCGCTGCGGCCGGTGGCCCAGAGCGGGGTCGGCCACGGCTCGGTGTCACCGGGCGCGTCCGGGAACAGCCGGTCAAGGACCCGGCGGCAGAGCTGGTCGGGCGGCGTCCACGCGACCCCGAGCCCCTGGGTGACGTCGCGGGTGTGCAGCAGGACTTCCGCGACGCCCATCGCCGCGGCGAAGCCGTTCGGGTCCGCCACCCCGAACGGCTTGTGGTCCCCGGCGCAGGCAGCCGGGCAAGGGCACTACTTACGACCGGGCGGGCGCGGTGCTCCGGATCTCGCGGCTCTGCTGCATGATGGTGCCATGTCATCGCCGCCGCGCGCAGCGCAGTGACCCATGGCGGTCACGCCCACCTTCCCGAGCCGGGACACGCTGCGGCGGTTCAGGTTCCGCCCGGTCGACGCGCTGGTCGGCACCGGCGTGTTCTTGCTGCTGTACGCGGTCGTGCGGGTGGGGGCCAGCGCCCATGTCCCGTACTATCCGAGCCACGCGGCCCCGTTCGACACGTCGCCGTCCCGGCTGCCGTACTACGCGGCCCGCAGCTTGCTGCGCATGTTCGTGGCGCTGTTCTTCGCCTACGCGTTCAGCCTGAGCTACGCGCTGGCCGCGGCGCGGAGCAGGCGCGCCCGCCGGATCTTGATCCCGGCCCTCGACATCCTCCAGTCGGTGCCTGTGCTCGGCTTCCTCGCCATCACGGTGACGTTTTTCATCGCCCTGTTCCCCGGCTCCGAGCTCGGTCTGGAGGCCGCGTCCATCTTCGCCGTCTTCACCTCCCAGGCGTGGAACATCACGTTCTCCTTCTATCACTCCCTCGTCACCCAGTCCGGTGAGCTAGACGAGGCGAGCCGGCTCATGGGGCTGTCGCGGTGGAAGCGGTTCTGGAGCCTCGACGTTCCCGGCGGGGCGATCGGGCTGGTGTGGAACGGGATGATGAGCTTCGGCGGCAGCTGGTTCTTCCTGTCCGCCTCCGAGCTGATCACCGTCGGCGACCATAGCTACACCCTGCCCGGGGTCGGCTCGTACGTCGAGGAGGCCGTGGAGTCGCCGACACCAGAGCTCGGGCACGTCGCCTGGGGCATCGCCACCATGATCATCATGATCCTGGCGGTTAACTTCTTCTTCTGGCGGCCGCTGGTGGCCTACGTGGAGCGGTTCCGGCTCGAGCAGACCGAGGCGAGCACCAAGGCGCGCTCGGTCGTCCTGAACGTGCTGCGGCGATCCAGCTGGCCGGCCGTGGCCGGGCGGGGTCGGCGCGCCCTGGCCCGGCCGGTCAACCAGCTGATGGGCACGGTCACCGGCATCGACGACCGCAGTCTGGTCAGTCACGCGGCGCGGCGGCGGGCCGGCGACCGGGCCTTCGCGGTCGTGGTCGTGGTCGCGCTCGGCTGGGGCCTGTACGTCATGCTGGCCTACATTGCCGGGGGGCGGCAGGGACTTGGCATCTTCGGGCACGCTTTCGTGCTTGGCTTCTACACGTTGCTGCGGGTCGCCGTGGTGGTGGCGGTGTCGTCGGTGATCTGGGTGCCGGTCGGCGTCTGGATCGGCTTCAACCCCCGGGTGGCTCAGTTCATGCAGCCGGTCGTCCAGGTGCTTGCGAGTTTTCCTGCGAACTTCATCTTCCCGTTCGCCATCGCTCTCTTCCTGGACATCGGGCTCAGCCTGAACTATGGCAGCGTCCTGCTGATGGCGCTTGGCACCCAGTGGTACATCCTGTTCAACGTGATCGCGGGAGCCAGCGCGGTGCCTTCCGACCTGAAGGAAGCCATGGACAACCTCGACGTGCACGGCGTCAAGCGCTGGCGGCGGATGATCATCCCGGCCGTGTTCCCCGCCTACGTCACCGGGGCGATCACCGCGGCCGGCGGCGCGTGGAACGCCACCATCGTGGCCGAGATCATCCTTAACTACAAGGGACGCACGCTCGCGGCCAGCGGGCTGGGCAGCTTCATCACCGAGGCGACCGCGAACGGTAACGACCACCAGCTCCTCGCGGGCATCCTGGTCATGTGCGTCTTCGTGACCGGCCTGAACGCCCTGCTGTGGCGGCGCCTGTACGCCATCGCCGAGACGAAATACACCCTGACATGAGCGGGCCGCTGATCAGCGTCCAAGCGCTGAGCAAGTCGTTTTCCGGCGCCGACGGCCGTCCGGTGCCCGTGCTCGAGGGCATCACCCTGGATGTCGCCGAGGGCGAGTTCGTCGCGCTGCTCGGCCGCAGCGGCAGCGGCAAGTCCACCCTGCTGCGGTGCATCGCGGGCCTGATGGCGCCGACCGACGGCGAGGTGCTGTTCCGCGGCAAGAAGCTGACCGGCACCAACCGGGACACCACCATGGTGTTCCAGACCTTCGCGCTGATGCCGTGGCTGACGGTGCAGCAGAACGTCGAGATCGGGCTGGAGGCGCGAAACGTCCCGCCCGGGCCGCGTTCGGAGCGGGCGCTGCGCGCCATCGACCTGGTCGGCCTGGACGGCTACGAGTCCGCCTACCCCAAGGAGCTGTCCGGCGGCATGCGCCAGCGCGTCGGCTTCGCCCGCGCCCTGGTGGTGGAGCCCGCGGCGCTGCTCATGGACGAGCCGTTCAGCGCGCTCGACGTGCTCACCTCGGAGAACCTGCGCGGCGAGCTGCTCGAGCTGTGGGAAGGCAAGCGGTTCCCGACCAAGACCATGGTCATGGTCACGCACAACATCGAGGAGGCGGTGCTGCTCGCCGACCGGATCCTCGTGCTCGGCACCAATCCGGGCCGGATCCGGGCCGACATGCGCAACCCGCTGCCCCGGCCGCGCCGCCGGCGCACGCCTGACTTCGACGCGCTCGTCGACGAGATCTACCGGCTGATGACGCACCGCGACGGCGAGCTCGCCGAGCCGGCCCGGACGAACGGTGCCCGGGCCGGCACGGTCGGCGACGTCCCGCTGCCGCAGGCGGGAGTGGACGGGCTGTCCGGCCTGGCTGAAATCCTGCTCGGCCGTCACGACGGTGCGGCTGACCTGCCCGACCTGGCCGACAACCTGGGGCTTGAGGTCGACGAGCTGCTGCCGCTGGTGGACGCGCTCGTGCTGCTCGGCTTTGCCGAGCTCACCGGTGAACGGCTGGCGCTGACCCGGGAGGGGCGGATCTTCGCGGGCGCGAGCATCCAGGACAGCAAGCAGATATTCGCCCGGGCGTCGCTGGACCGGGCCCCGCTGGTCCGCACCATCTACCGGGCCCTGCGCGGCACCTCGGACGGCAACCTGCCGTCTGGTTTCTTCATCGACATCCTGCGCACCAGGTTCGGCGAGGACGCGGCCACCGCGCAGCTCGACGTGGCCGTGAACTGGGGCCGGTACGCCGAGCTCTACGCCTACGACGCCACCCGCGGCCAGATCATCAAGGAGGACAACGGCATCGGGGCCGGCCCGCCCGAGCCGGCCAGGCGGGGCACGCTGCACCTGTACCTGGGCGCCGCGCCCGGATCCGGCAAGACCTTCAGCATGCTGCGGGAAGGCCGCGCGCTGCGGGACCGGGGCGAGGACGTCGTGGTCGGCTTCGCCCAGGCCCGCGGGCGCCCCCGCACCGCCGAGGCGATCGGCGGCCTCGAAGTCATCCCGCCCCGCGCCGCCCCGGGCGCG
>JBEKGC010000274.1:0-8983 GCA_050013055.1 Streptosporangiaceae bacterium | reverse complement strand
GCGTTCCTGGCGTACGCGGCCAGGCGCGAGACCCGGTCGAGCAGGAAGGAGCGCATCGTGAACGAGCGGAGTTCGGCAGCGGTCCGCCGCTCGGCTATCAGCTCGGCCAGGATGTACTTCCTGCGGTAGCTGTCGATCAGCGCGAACCGGGTTACATACCTGATCCGCGCCGACCGGACTGCCGCCCACGCTCCAGGCAGCTGCGCGACAAGCAGCACGGCGAGCAGGATCGGATTCAGCACGCCGACCACGGTCGCCGCGGCGGCGATCCCGACAAATGCGGTCATGCAGTTGATCACGTTGTTGACGACCTGCGCCGCCGAATACATTCCCCGGTCTCGTGCGCGTTGCATCCGTTCGTGAAAGTCCGGGTCATCGAAGGCGGTCAGCTCCACCTGCGAGGTCAGGTCGTACAGCCGCACCTCGACGGACTGGTCCACGCGCGGCTCCAGCCGGCTCTGCGCCCAGCCAGCCGCGGTCGAGATGCCGGACCGCGCCGCCGTCGCCGCGGCCACCAGGATCAGCGAGGGCAGCGCAGCGCGCACCCGCTGGGGCGTCGGCCCCGCTGCGAACAGTGCCTGCAGCACCCCGGTCGTCGCGTACAGCGCGTACCCGGCGAACACCCCGGACACCAGGTTCAGCGCGATCGTCGCCGCCGTGTCGAGCCGACTGGCCGACCAGCCCAGCCGCACCGCATGCCCCACCAGCCCCGGAAACCGTCTAGCCACGTCGCGGAACCCGACCGAGGCCATCCGGGCGTCGTACGCGCGCCAGTAGCTGGCGGTCAGTTCCGCCGTGATCTCGTCGGCCGGCACCTCGCGCGCCGCCCTGGCACGGCGCCGCAGGCCAAGCAACCGCGCCGTCCCCATGCCACCAGTATGTGATGACCCCTCACGGGTGGCTACGGATTTTATCCTGAACGGGCAGGGTCAGATGGCTTCGGTGTACTCGCTGCGGTCTAGCCGCACGACGTTGGTGTAGTCGCCGCCCGCTGGCTCGGCGATGTCGGTGTACTCGCTGCGGTCTAGCGGCACGACATGGAAGCTGCGCCCGGAGACCAGCTTGCGCAGGTGCCGCATCCCGCTCACGCCCGCGACTGTGACAGCTATGACGGCGACGAGGATCGAGCCGCCGAACAAGGCGAGCCCGCCAATGACGTGTCCCAGCAGCATCATGACCACTCCGGCCAGCAGGGCCACCGGCACGGCCGCCACCAGCAGCAGCGCGAGCAGCGTCACGGCGACCACGGCCTTGGCCGACCTGTCCGGCGTCCGCTCCGCGTACCAACCGGTCATTACGCTCACCTCTCATGCCCTGAACTTTTCAAGGGTCCAGGTTTATCCTCATGACACGATATGTCGTGTCCTCTACGTCAACGCACCTCTCGATCAGAATCATCCCGTGACTGCGGCCCGGATCATCGCGGCTGGACCATTTAGCCGATCGGCACAGCGATGGTCGTGAGGGTCCCGTCACCGGTGTTCAGCAGGGCTTTGCCGGGCTTGACCGGGTGCCCGGTGTGAGCGTGGGTGAGGCGGGCGCCGATGAGTTCCCCTTCGGGAAGGGTCTGGGGGGCGGTGAGGCAGCCGCGCCGAGCCCGCCTGGCGTCAGCCTGCCATCCGCCGAACCCGCTGGCGAGGCCGTCCGGGTCGCCGGCCAGGACGAGGGCCAGCGACCTTCCGGCGCCCCGGGTGATGATCTTGCTGAGTTGCCCGGCGGCGTCGCAGTCAATGAGCAGCTCCGCGTCGTCGATCACCACGACACCAGGGGCGGTGAGTGCGGCGATCGCCGCGGTGAAGTCGTCTTCGCCGAGGTCGGGACCGGTGAACGAGCCGATGACACCGGGGACGGAGGCCAGGGCCCGCAGCGGGGAAGGGCGCGGTGTCACCAGGATCACCTGGGCTCCTCCGGCCAGGAACGAGCGGGTCATCGACGCCAGCACGCCGGAGCGGCCAGATCGGGCCGGGCCGGCCACGATAAACGCGGGCATCCCATCGGACAGGTCTGGTCCGAGTGCGGTCAGTTCATCGCCGCCTACCCCGGCCAGTCCCCACAGAGGTCTGTGCGTCCCGGCGGGCGGGCGCAGCTTCCACGCGTCCTCGAAGGTGATCCGGGACGGCAGCACGTCAACCCGGAACGGACGCTGCGAGCGGGGTACCCCGCGGTCGAGTTCGGCTGACCAGGCGGCGATCTGCCGCACGGCGGCGGCCTGGCCCGGCCCCGACGGGTCGGCGGCGAGCAGCGCGACCTGGGTTTCGCTGCCGGTCCCGGCCCAGTATGCCCGGCCCGGCGGGATGTCGTCGGGCAGGGTGCGGGGCCGCAGCCCGATCAGCGCGTAGTCGTCTTTCTCGGCCAGCTTGAACGCCAGCTTGTCCTCGCACATGGCCGCGATCCGCCCGGCCAGCAGCGAGCGGTCCCCGGTCATCACCAGGTGGATCCCGGCGCTGGCGCCCTCGGAAAGGATCTGGGTAATCACGTCGGTCAGGGCGCCGCCGCCGGTCTCGCCGAGCGTGCTGGTGAATCCTTCCCACCGGTCAAGCAGCACGATGATGTGCGGCAGCCGGTCGCCCGGCCCGGCGGCGGCCCGCTGTTCGCCGAGACCGGCATAGCCGCCCTCGGCGAGCAGTTCCTGCCGTCGCTCAAGCTCGGCGCCGAGCCGGGTGATCAGCCGGCCGGCTCGTTCGGCCTGGGTGCGGGTGACCACCGCGCCGCAGTGCGGCAGGTCAGCGAGAGGCAGCAGCGCGCCGTGGCCGCAATCGATCCCGTACATATGCGCGTCGCCGCAGCCGCAGCCGACCGCGATCGACGCGGCGATGGTCCGCAGCAGCTGGGAGCGGCCCGACCGCGGCGCGCCGGCCGCCATCAGGTGGCCGAAGGTATCCAGCCGCAGCATGGCTGGCCGTTGCTGCTGTAGCTCAGGAAGATCAGTCAGGCCGAACGGCAGCTCTGCTTCTCCCCGGATCGGTGGCCTGGTCCTCGTGGCCGGCAGGTCGCGCAGCAGCAGCGTCCGCGGAAGCGGCGCCAGCCACGGGCTGTGCTGGGCCGGGATGCGCAG
The DNA here is from genome assembly GCA_050013055.1 of Streptosporangiaceae bacterium. GTDB lineage: Bacteria > Actinomycetota > Actinomycetes > Streptosporangiales > Streptosporangiaceae > Palsa-504. The sequence goes on along the minus strand of JBEKGC010000274.1, from coordinate 5,928 downwards.
GCCCGCGGCCGTGTGCTGGATCTGCCCGACGAGCATCTTCAGGTCGGTCACCTCGTGGTCGGCCTGCGGCCGGGCCGCCGGGCGCGGTGGTTCCGGGCGGCCCAGGGCAAGCCAGTCCACCGGGGTCACCTGTGGCCGGCTGGTCGCGGTCCCCGCCCCTGGCCGGTGCCCGCCGATCCGTCCCGCCTGGAACGGCACCAGCGAGGCATGGCCGAGCCGCACGTAGCCGCGTCCCGGGGTGGCCCGGGAGATGCAGGCCGCGTCCGGCGCCTCGACCACGTCCGCGCTCTCGGCCGCGTCGGTCACCCGCAGCGCGATCCGCAGGTTGGTGTTGGCGCGGATGTCCGCCGACACCACCCCCGACGGCCGCTGGGTCGCCAGGATCAGGTGGATGCCGAGCGACCGGCCGCGCTGCGCGATGCCGACCAGCCCGGTGACGAAGTCCGGCAGGTCCCGCACCAGCGAGGCGAACTCGTCGATCACGATCACCAGCCGGGGCAGTGCCGCTAGCTGGGGCGCCAGGCCGTCCGCCCTGGAGCCGCCGTGTGCTTCGCGGTCGAGCTGGGCGGTGTAGTCCTCGATGTCCTTGACCCCGGCCGCGGCCAGGATCCGCTCGCGACGGGTCAGCTCCGCGGACAGCGAGGCCAGCGCGCGCCGGGTCAGGTGCGCGTCCAGGTCGGTGACCATCCCCACCACGTGGGGAAGATGGACGCAGCCGGAGAACGCGCTGCCGCCCTTGTAGTCCACCAGCACGAACGTCATCGCATCCGGCCGGTTCACGCACGCCAGCGACGCGATCAGGGTCTGCAGCAGCTCGGACTTGCCCGCCCCCGTCGTGCCGGCGATCAGCGCGTGTGGCCCGTCCCGGCGCAGATCGATGCCGAACGGCCCGTCGTAACACGCCCCGATCACCGCGAACGTAGACCGGCCGCGGGCATTCCACCGGGCCGCGATGGCTCCAGCGTCGGGTGGTTCCAGGCCGAGGACATCCAGCAGGCGGCATGCCCCGGGCAGCCCGGCATCGGCATCGTCGCCGCTGACGTCCCGGACCGGTGCGAGCGACCGGGCCAGCCGGTCGGACCAGGCGGGCGTCACGAACTCCGGCCGGGCCGGCCCGCTGGCGGGTCCGTTCATCTGCTGCACCACGAGCGCGCCGTCCGGCCCGGCGGCCGCCACCGCGTGGCACTCGGCCGGCAGCAGCCGCTCGTTCGCGTCCAGGCAGATGGAGTACACGCCCACCTGGGGTCCGTCGCGCAGGATGCCCACGGCGCCGGGCAGGGACCGCAGCTTGCGGGACCCGTCGAAGATGACCACGATGTCGCGGGAGGACCTGGCCTGGGCGGCACGGCGGTCGCCGAGCGCACTGCGCCTGGCCGCGATGATGGCCTGCAGCTCGGCGATCCGGGCTGCCACGGTTTCAGCGTCGTTGCCGATCAGGGCGGCGCAGTTCTGTCCCTCAGCGGGACGGCAGTGGGGCAGCCACCGCGCCCAGTCCCATCCGGACCGTCCGCCGGAGTCGGTGAGGATGCAGATCTGCACGTCCTGCGGGCTGTGCAGGGCCGCGAGCTGCCCCACCAGCCAGCGCCCGGCCGCCCGCGGCACGTCGGCGGGCCCGGCCACCCCCACCACGGCCCGTTCCGCCAAAGAAATGGTGAGCGGCGCGTCGGGAATGAGCCAGAACCGGCGGCGGCGGTGCTCGTCCTGGGTGGGGTCGGTCAGCTCCACCGCCGACGGCAGGTCCGCGGTGCCGACCCGGAGCAGCAGGTAATCGGGGTCGGTGCGGCGGCGCTCCCACAGCCGGCGCCGCGGGCCCGACGCGATGGACAGCACCGTGGCGGGGTCCGGGCAGTCGTGGCGGCGCCGGAGCCGATCGGCGTCCACCGCCTGCCGGGCGTCCCGCTCGACTCTGGCTTGGTGCTCGCGGTAGTCCGCTTGCCGGCGGGCGTGGGACTTGCGGCCATGCCTGCGGTCGCTGACGTAGCTGCCCAGCAGCATCACCGGGCTGAACGCGGCCATCGCGAGCATGTACACCTGGCGCAGGAAGTACGCCATCGCCACCCCGAGCACGACCGGGACGATAGCCATCAAGATCGGGACCGGCCGCCGCTCGGGTTTGCCTGGCGGGCTGGGCAGCGCGAACCTGGCGGCCTGCCCGGGCGGCAGCAGCCGGGGCGGCCGGTTGAACTCCAGGCCAGCGCCGTCCTCGCCCGGGTGCAACGCGGCGTCCGGCGGCTCGTACGGCGCCAGGTCCAGCAGCGTATCGCCCACGCTGACCTGCTGTCCGGGCCGCCAGGACGCGGCCGAGGTCAGCGGCCGCCGGTCCAGCAGGACCGGCACGCCGTCGGACGGGACCACCATGGCGCCCTGCCGGTCAACCTGCACCCGCAGGGCCATCGGGGGGATCATCGGGTCAGCGATCACGATGCCCGCTGCCGCGGCCCGGGTGCGACCAGGGACCGGGCCGCCGACGTCAGCCGTCCCGAACGGGAGCCGGTACAGCGTGCCCGCCGCGGGCCCGCTCGCCACCCGGATCTCGGCCACCCCGGCCGGCTCCGGCCGGCGGCACCCGGCCGGGTCGGCGATGCTGACCACGCAGCCGTCCAGGATCGGCGAATCGGCCAGCCTCATGTCGCCAGGCACCTGATGCCAGCCCACGAACAACGCAGGAACTGCGGGCCCGGCCGCGGGGGCCGCGCCGCGCATCACGCCGTCAAGCTCGGCCGCGAGCCGCGCCACCGCCGTGCCGGGATCGGCGTCGATCAAGACATCCGCCTGCTGTCCCGTCACCGGCGACACCACCGTCACCGCCAGCTGCATGACCGTTCCCTCCGCCGCCGGCCAGTATCCCCGCGCGAAAGGAAAGGGGCCGCCGCCCCGGGGCGGGTCCCTCTCCCTCCCGGTTACTGCTTGAGCGAGGCGGCGAGCTGGGTGTCGGTCTCGGTGAACGCCTTCACGGCCGCGTCCAGGTACTGGCCCATCCCGTTCAGGCCCTGGATCATCTTGGTCGCCCCGGTGTTGAACTGGGTGTAAGACGCCTCGAACTGCCTGCTCGAGGTGTCGGTCACGTAACCTCCGGCGACGAGGTTGTCGACCAGCCGCTTGAGCTTGGACAGATCACCGGAGATCGTCTGCTCCCCCGCCTGAAGCTGCCTGGCGGCCGACTGCATCTCCGCGTACGTGACGTTGACGTTCGGCATGTGCGATGTCCTTTCCCGATGTGCTCTTTCGATGCGGCACACCGCTGAAACGTGCCCGGCGCCTAGCCGGTTCGGCGGGTAAGACGAACGTAAGACACTCGGTGATGAGCACGTCACTGTACGAATGATCATGCGAAGGCGTTTCATGCCTCTCGCGAGCCCGGCTCGGGGCGGCCGAGCTGGCGTGGTACGACGACGTTCATGACCCTGACCTGCCTGGTGCCCGCCGGGCGCGTGCGCCTGCGGTACGGAGCGATGACCGCTCCCAGCTCCTCGCCGACCCGCTGAAACTCCTCGGCGGTCAGCCACAGGTCAGCATTGTTCAACACGGCGGCATCGCGCCACTGCTCGGGCTCGGCGTGGCCGGCCGCGGTGAACTCGACGGCAATGGCGCGGGTCGTGTCGATGTGGGCCGCGACGACGGCTGCGGTGGCCGAGGCTCCGGCGGGCGTCGAGCCGTCCAGGTCGGCCTGGATCTGGCGCTGCTCGTCACCCGCACGCCCGACGCCGAACGGGGCCGGGTGTCGGCCGCTGCCAGCGCCGCCATCGGCGGGGCCCAGGGTGTCTCGCTGCTGGCGGGCGGAGCGGTCGCCGCCGTGCTCAGCCCCCGCGAGATCTACGCCACGGCCGGGCTGCTCGGCGTGGCCGTCGCGATCGCCCTCGCCGTCTGCTACGCCGCCCGGGCGACCAGAACCGGCCAGCACATGCTCCCCAGGCCCGAAGAACCGGTCAGCAGCTGACCTGGGCCGCCCCGCCGCCGCCCCCGGGGATGACCCGGCCGATGGCGCGGATCGTTCTAGCCGAGGGTGGCTGTCGCGGCCCGGAGCTCGTCGAGGGCCTGGCGCGTGAGTTCGGTGAGCGTCTGGTGGCCAGCCGGATCGGCCCACCGGCCGAAGGCGCGGTCGAAGGCGCGGATGCCGAGTTCGGCGGCCAGGCTCGCCGTCAGGTCAGGTACGCCGCGCTTCTCAAGGGCTTCCGTCATGGCTTCGGTGAGACCGATGTGCTTGAACGCCGCGCGTTCCCGCAGCTCGCTGTGGGCAGCGATGACGGCGAGCAGGCGGGCAGCGAACTCGCGGCGGTCGTCGGTAAAGGTGGCGGCGAGGGCGCCGAGGGCCGCGGCGACGGCTTGGACCGGCGTGGCCGGGCCGGGCGCCGCGGCGATCGCGTCGGCCAGGATCCGGCTGTGCGCGTCCTGGCCCGCGAACAGCACCTCCCGCTTGTCGGGGAAGTGCCGGAAGAAGGTCATCTTGGTCAGTCCGCCGGCCCGCTCGGCGATCTCGCTGACGGTGGTGGCGTCATAGCCCTGCTCGGAGAACAGGTCAAGTGCGGCACGCACCAGCCGCATCCGCGTGTTCGGTTCCCATCGGGCCATACAGACAGGATAGGCGATGTGACTTGGTAACTTCATCGTGCTAAAGTGACGTTACCAAGTCACGTCACCTTGACTGCCCGTGCGGCATCTGATTCCCAGGAGAACTGCTCATGCGTGTTTTCGTCACCGGCGCCAGCGGCCACATCGGCTCGGCTGTGGTGCCCGAACTGATCCAGGCCGGACACGAGGTCACCGGCCTGGCCCGGTCCGGTACCTCAGCCGCCGCCGTGCGGGCCATGGGCGCCGGCGTGCGCCGGGGCGACCTCGGCGACCCGGACGGGCTGCGCGAGGCCGCGGCGGGCGCCGACGCGGTCATCCACCTCGCGTTTGACCACGAGACGATGTTCGCCGGGAACTTCGCCGGCGCGGTGGCCACCGACCTGGCCGTGGTACAGGCCTTCGGCGACACGCTGGCCGGCACGGGCAAAACCTTCATCGGGATCGGCCTGACGCGCACCGGCGACGCGCAGCGCGACGCGACGATCAATGCCAACCCCCGCTCCGCCGTGGCGCGCGCGATCGCCGGGTTTACCGGACGCGGCGTGCGTACCATCCTCGTCGCGATCCCGCCGGTGACCCACAGCTCGCAGGACAAGCAGGGTTTTATCCCGATGCTGATCAACATCGCCCGGAACACGGGCGTGTCCGGCTACGTCGACGAGGGCACCAACCGCTGGCCGGCCGCCCACACCCTGGACGTCGCCTCGCTCTACCGGCTGGCACTGGAAAAGGCCCCGGCCGGGGCCCAGCTGTACGCCGCGGCCGAAGAGGGCATCGGAGTACGCGAGATCGCCGAGACCATCGGCCGTCACCTGGGCATCCCGGCGGCCAGCATCCCGGCCGGGCAAGCCGCAGATCACTTTAAGGGCTTCCCGTTCATAACGATGGACATCACGATGCCCAACGCGGGCACCAGGCGGCTCCTCGGCTGGGAGCCGGCCCACCCCGGGCTCATCGCCGACCTCGACGACGGCCACTACTTCACCGCCGGCTGAAGCCGACCCGGTTCCGACGCCGCGGCGGTGTAGCCGCGACCGGCCACGCGACCAGCGGCATGAACGTACATGACCGAGCGGCGCGGCTACCGGCGCGAGCGGCCCGGCCGGAACTTGATCCAGGCCACGAGGGCGACAGCCGCGAGCAGCAGGAAGGGGGAGAACAGGACGTGGATGGCGAAGCCGAACACCATCAGGGCCACGAGGGCAGCGACGGCGAGGACGATGATGGCGAACATGAGGATCGGTCTCCTTGATGCGGTAAGTTGCCTGCTTCAAGGTTGCCGCCCGCGGTGGCTCCCGTCCATCGGGATCACCCCCGATCCACCCCTGGTCGGCAGGCGCCAGGACATCAGGGTTATCC
>JBEKGC010000273.1:0-8984 GCA_050013055.1 Streptosporangiaceae bacterium | reverse complement strand
GTGTAGGGGACCTGGCCGGAGTTGGTGAACGTCGCGGTGAACCGGACCACCGAGCCGGGGGTGGTGCTGCTGGCCCCGGCGCTGTTGACGATCGTCAGCACCGCGACATCGACCGTGGCGGTGCAGCTCGCGGCCGGGTTCCCGGCCGGGCAGGTGCTGCCGGGCGTGGCCGAGGTGATCGTGCTGGCCAGGATCTTATTCCCGGTATCGGGGTTGCTGACCGTAACCGAGAACGTAATCGTCGCCACCGCCCCGACCGCGAGGTTCCCGGTCCAGGTCAGGTTCGGGCTCGAGTACGCCACCGAGCCCGCCGTCGCGGTCGCGTCGCCGTTGTAGCTCGCGTCATCGAGCACGTCCCCGAGCGGGTCGGTGAACGCCGCGCCCGTGTAGGCTGTACCCCCGGTGTTGGTCACGGTCACCGTGTACTGCACCTTGGCGCCCGGCGTCGTCGTCGCCGAGCCCGCCGACAGCGAGATGGCCAGCCCGGGCACCAGCACCTGAATCGAGCTTGTGCAGCGGCTGTCGGTGCTGCCCACCGCGCAGTTGCTGCCCGCGGTGGCCGAGGTGACGGTAGTGGCCAGCAGCTTGTCGCCGGTATCGGGGTTGCTGACCGTGACCGAGAACGTAATCGTCGCCACCGCCCCGACGGCGAGGTTCCCGGTCCAGGTCAGGTTCGGGCTCGAGTACGCCACCGAGCCCGCGGTCGCGGTCGCGTTGGCGTTGTAGCTCGCGTCATCGAGCACCCCGGACAGCGAATCGGTGAGCGCCGCGCCGGTGTAGGCGGTCTGCCCGGAGTTCGTCACCGTGATGGTGTACTGCACCACCGTGCCGGGCGTGGGGGTCCCCGGGCTGGCGGTCAGCGCGATCGTCAGGCCAGGCACCAGGACCGTGACGGTGTTCGCGCACCGCGCGTCCGTGCTCCCGCTCGCGCAGTTGCCGCCGGCCGTGGCCGAGGTGATCGTGCTGGTCAGGATCTTGTTCCCGGTGTCGGGGCTGCTGACCGTGACCGAGAACGTGATCGTCGCCACCGCCCCGGCGACGAGGTTCCCCGTCCAGGTTAGGTTGGGGCTCGAGTACGTCACCGAGCCCGCCGTCGCGGTCGCGTTGGCGTTGTAACTCGCGTCGTCGAGCACCCCCGACAGCGAATCGGTGAGTGCCGCGGCGGTATAGGTCACCGTGCCCGAGTTCGTGACGGTGATGGTGTAGTTAACGGTCGCGGCGGGGCTCGTGGTCGAGGGGCTTGCGGTCACCGCCATGATCAGGATCGAGACCGGGACGGTACTCGAGCACCGTGAGTCGGTGCTTCCGGCCGCGCAGTTACTGCCCGTGCTGGTGGAGGTCACGGTGCTGAGCAGGCTCTTGTCGCCGGCGTCGGGGTTATTCACCGTGGCCGAGAAGGTGATCGTGGCGGCCGCTCCGACCGCTAGGGCTCCCGTCCAGGTCAGGTTCGGGCTGGTGTACGAGACGCTGCCCGCCGACGCGGACGCGTCGGCGTTATAGGTGGCGTCGTCCAGGACGCCGGACAGCGAGTCGGTGAAGGTGGCCGCGCTGTAGGCGGCGGAGCCCGAGTTGGTCACGGAGACCGTGTAGTGCACGGTCCCGCCGGGGACGGCCGTACTCGTGCCCGCGCTGAGCGAGATCGTCAGCTGCGGGGTCGAGCAGGACTGGATGGTCCCCGCGAACGGGGCCCCCTGGACCTGGCCGCCGTTCGGGCTGCCGCTCAGGCCGCCCTGCGCGTAGGCCGCCGCGATGACGCCACCGTTCAGGCCGTTCTGGTCGTTGTCGTTCACCGTGGCGCCTGGCGCGTAGATGGTCCCCGGGATCGTCGACGACCCGCCGATGGTGACCTGCGTGGCCGTGGCGAAGTTCCACAGCATGTACGGCACGCCCGAGCTCTGCACGCCGTTGATATTCCCCGGCGTCCAGGAGAAGCTGTTGGACACGCCGCTCGTGTTCACGTTGATAATCAGCGGCATGGTCGAGGTCGGTGAGTTATTGAACGTCAGGGTGTTGATGTTGTTCAGGTTGGCGGCCGAGATATCAAGGACATTCTGCGTGCCGGCGGCGAGTGTGGCATAAGCGTTCGTGCCGGCGGAAAGCGGAAAACTCAGCGCCTGCCCGTTCGCGTTCGTGAGCACCAGCGAATTAGCGCAGCTCGCCATGTCGGCGGACTCGCCGGCAAAGGCGGTGAACGCGGTGGCGAAGTTGATGAGGCCGGACTGGCTCACCGAGGTTGGCGGCTGAACGGCCGCCAGCGCGACCTGCGGCTTCGACCCGTAGGTGCCCCCGGTAGGGACGAGGTGCGTCGGGTTGTTCCCGTTGTTGGGGATGATCGATCCGGTCATGTTGCCTACCTTGACGTAGGCACTCGAGCCGACGCTGACCGTCCCGCCCGAGTTGCTTCCTGACCAGTTGATGCTGCCGCCGACGAGCAGGCCGGTGGGCACGGAGTCACCGGACGCGGTGAACGTTCCCGCCGTCTGGCTCGCCGCGGTGAAGTTGCTGCCGACCGTGAGGTTGCCGCCCATCGCGACAGGCCCGGTGGTCGAGGTCACGCCCAGGGCCGCGTTGCCCTGGACGAACACGGTGAAGCCAGGGTTTCCTGTCACCGGGTTGTACGTGGCCGCAGCCGGCGCGAGGCCGCGGCCGGCCGCACGTACGGCTACCGGGCGGACAAGCGCCGCCGTGCTCAGCGATGTCGCGGCCGGCACTGCCGTCGCGGCCGGCACTGCCGTCGCGGACAGGCTCGCGGCGACGAGTGTCCCGGTGACGCCCGCGGCCAGGAGCCGGGGCACCAGCCTTCCCCGAACGCGCCGGGCGGTAATCCGGCGCTTGGCCGCGGCCGCTAGGTAACGATGCGAAAAGGCCAATTCATCTATATCCCCCTATAAGCCAGCGAAGCCGACCACTCCGGCCGCTCCGGCGAGATCGGGTATTCCTCCCGCACGTCCGGGCGGGTAAGATTTTCTTAGTCTGCCGCCATAGATGGCGATATGCTCGTTTCGCAGAAGACTTTCGCATGAGACTTTCGCCGGAGTCGCGGCTGAAATGGCGGTACATCCCCTATCTGGTAATGGAAACTATACACCGCATGCTTTAGGTTTAACGTCACGATAGGGCCGGGGTCCGGGCGGCTGGCGGGCTCGGCGGTGGTCCGCATAGACCCTGACGTCCTTGCCGGGATGTGCGTGGCGAAGTCCCGGGGCCGGTGGTGGGTCGGGTGCGCGGGGGTCCGCTGGACGGGCCGCCGGCGGCGGGCCCGTCGCGGTCGTGCTGGTGGTGTGGTGGTGATGCGAGGTGTACGCCGTGCCTGGTCCCGGCCGGGCGTGAGGCGGGCCGGGACGTCCGGTTCTCGTGGAAGATCGGGCTCCCACGGAGGATTCGGGCAATCGTGGGGTACCAAACTCTCCAGGTAAGCCAAATATTCCACGATCTTTTTCGATAGTTGTGACGGGTAGGTTCCGGGTGCGGGGAGCGGCGGGGGTGGCGGCTGGGGTGCGGCGCTTCGGGGCTCTCAGGGCGTGACCGTCGCTTCGATCGTGAGCCGTCGCGCGGGCCGGGGCTGTCGCAGAGCTATCCGGCGGCCCGCCGTCGGTAGTCCCGTTCACGCGCGCCCCGCCCGCCTCACCAGAACCTCCCGCCCCCGCACCGCCTGTCCCGCCCACGATTGTGGATCGTTACCGTCGAAATAAGAAGCTAAATATCCACGATTCCTGGCCTGCGGCCCCCGCATGCTCCCGGTCCGGTGGCCCGGCATGCACGCGCGAAGATCGCCACGGCTCCACTTCTGACCCAGGACACCCAGGAGTCACGCGACACCCTTCATGGGGTATCAGGATTACCGTGAAAGCCGGATTATCCATGATCTTTTGCCCGGGGCGGGGTGCGGACGGGTGGCTGGTGCTGGCGTGTCTTCGAAACTTGGGATCGAATAAAGGTTTGGGTACGGGTAGGCTGTTCGTATGAGTGTTTCAGTCCAGGAATCGCTGCTTGACATGGGCGGCGACGGTCCGGTCCTCGGGCCGCTCGGGGCCTCGATGCGGCGGACGCCACTGGCCCGCGGCGCCTGGGTGGATTTCCGCCCGGGGTGGCTGACGGGATCGGCGGAGGTGTTCGGCGCCCTGGTCGAGACGGTGCCGTGGCGGGCAGAGCAGCGGCGGATGTACGACCGGGTGGTGGCGGTCCCCCGGCTGCTCTGCTTCTACGACGAGGACGCGCCGCTGCCCGACCCGGTGCTGACCGCCGCACGGGAGGCGCTGACGGCGCACTACGGGCCGGAGCTCGGCGAGCCGTTCCGGACGGCCGGGCTGTGCCTGTACCGGGACGGCCGGGACAGCGTGGCGTGGCACGGGGACACGATCGGGCGCGGCCAGACCGAGGACACCATGGTCGCGATCGTGTCGCTGGGCTCGCCGCGGGCGCTGCTGCTGCGGCCGCGAGGTGGTTTCACCGGGCCGCGACCGCTGCGGTTCGAGATGGGGCACGGGGACTTGCTGGTCATGGGCGGCAGCTGCCAGCGCACCTGGGAGCACGCCGTGCCCAAGACGTCCAAGGCCATCGGGCCGCGGATCAGCGTCCAGTTCCGGCCGCGGGACGTGCGCTGAGGCGGCCGCGGGACGTGCGCTGAGGGGACCGCGGGACGTGCGCTGAGAAACGAGTCGACGCCACGGCGGCCTGCATGCGATCGTAAAACGTCATGGAGGACGGCCACGAAGCCGAGCTGCGGGCGTACTACGCGCGCGGCGAGGAACGGGACCGGCTGGCGATCGGCACCGGGCGGCTCGAGTTCGCCCGCACCACCGAGATCATCCGGCGGCGGCTGCCACCCGCGCCCGCACGGGTGGCCGACATCGGCGGCGGTCCGGGGCGCTACGCGCTGTGGCTGGCCGGGCTCGGCTACCGGGTCGAGCACCGGGATCTGATGCCGCTGCACACCCGGCAGCTCGAGGCGGACGCCTCCGGTCTGGACACGCTGCACACGGCGGTCGGGGACGCCCGCGACCTCGACCTGGATGACGCCTCGGTGGACGCGGTCCTGCTGCTCGGGCCGCTGTACCACCTGCGCCGGCGAGGCGACCGGGTGCGGGCCCTGGCCGAGGCGCGACGGGTGGTCCGGCCCGGCGGCCCGGTGTTCGCGGCCGCGATCTCGCGGTGGGCGCCGCGGATCGACGGGGAACTGCGGACCAGGCTGTACGAGCGGTTCTCTGATATCAGAGATCTCAGTCGCGACGTGGAGCGGACCGGGGTGATGCCTGCGCTGCACCCCGGCTCGTTCTGCGGTTATTGCCACCGGCCGCAGCAGCTGCGCGGCGAGCTGCGGGGCGCCGGACTCACCGTGGCGGAGCTGGTCAGCGTGGAAGGGCCGGCGTTCCTGCTCGACGACCTGGCCGAGCGGCTGGACGATCCGGTCGCCCGGGCCGTTGTCCTGGAAACCGCCCGGGCCCTGGAGACAGTGCCTGAGCTGCTCGGCCTCGGCCCGCACCTGCTGGCCACGGGGATCCGGGCGCCCTGACCGCTGGGTCGCCTTGAGTACTCATATTTGAGCACTCGTGGTTTACTAGCTGGGTGAATCCGACTCGGCTCTTCGTTTTGGGGGCGCTGGCGAAGCGCGGCCCGATGTACGGGCACCAGCTGCGGCGGGACGCCCGGATGGACCGGGCCGAGCTGTGGTCCGACGTGCGCCCGGGGTCGCTATACGGAGCGTTGCACCGGCTGGCCGCGGAGGGGCTCATCGAAGCGCTGCGCACGGAGCAGGACGGGAACCTCCCTGCGCGCACGGTCTACGCGATCACCGCGGAGGGCCAGCGTGAACTTCAGGTCCTGCGCGCGGAAGCGTTGCAGGAGGCCGGGCTGCGGCCCGATCCCGTCGACCTCGCCCTGGCGATGAGCAGAGACCTGGACGAAGACACCCTGCGCGGGTACCTGGAGGACCGGATCCGGGCCTTGTCCGCGCAGTCGGCTCAGTTCGATCATCTCCGGGACCGGGCATGGCCGGACCAGACCGTCGCCGACGACCTGGTAGTCGCGCACGCCCGGCTGCGGATGGACGCCGAGCTGGCCTGGCATCAGCTCGTCCTGGAACAGGTGGGCAAGCTGGCCGCGGGCAGCGAGCACCGGGCCAGGCCGTGACGGTCCGGCCGCTGCGCCTGCTCGGTGATCCGGTGCTGCGCACACCCTGCGACCCGGTGCTGCGATTCGACGCGGCCCTGGCCAGGCTCGTTCGGGATCTCCTGGATACCGTGCAGGTTCCCGGGCGGGCCGGGCTGGCCGCCAACCAGATCGGCTCCGGCCTCGCCGTCTTCGCCTACAACGTCGACGGCCAGCTGGGTTACGTCATCAACCCGGAGGTCACCCAGACCAGCGGCAGCCAGGACGGCCAGGAAGCGTGCCTGTCCATCCCCGGCGTCACCGCGACCCGGCGGCGAGCGGCCCACGCCGTGGTCACTGGCGTCGATCTCGACCAGCAGCCGGTCGTGGTGGCCGGCCCCGGCGAGCTGGCCCGCTGCCTGCAGCACGAAACCGGCCACTTGCGCGGCGAGCTCTACATCGACGGGCTCACCGGGCCCGAACGCCGCGCCGTCCTGCGCCAGCTACGCCAGCGCCAGCCGGTCCTGGACCGCTAGCCGTGGTAATCCGCCAACCCTCCGGTGGCGGTCACCGGAACGGCCGGTTCGCGCGGAAGATAGGGCTCTCACGGAAATCTTGGGCAATCCCTGGGCCCCAAACCCTCCGTAGGAGCCGAATCATCCACGGCATTTGTTACCGGGCGAGGCGGGTGGGCCAGGGCGCAGAAAGCTGGGCGCCAGTGGCGGGAGTGACGGCTGAGGTCCGGGCTAGGGGCCGGGCCCCGGCTGAGGTCCGGGCTAGGGGCCGGGCCCCGGCTGAGGTCCGGGCTAGGGGCCGGGCCCCGGCTGAGGGCCGGGCTGGGGGCGGGCCGGCGCCAGCGATCAGGTGACGTTGCGGCCGCGGCCGATCCGGCGGCGGACCGAATCGGCGCCGCCGGTCCGGCCGCCGGTCAGCTCAAGGAACACCTCCCGCAACGGCCGCCTGGCCGTGCGGAGCTCGCTGACCTCAAGCGCCGCCTCGACCAGTTCCCGGTTGATGGCCGCCGCCCGCGCCGGGGTCACATCACGCACCGCCATGGCCAGCTCCCCGTCAGCTACCCCGACGCTCTCCACCTCCGCCAGCCCGGCGGCTACCACGGCGGCCCGGTCCGCAGGCTCCGCCCGCACCCGCAGGCCGGCCGCCCCGCGCAGCTGCTCGGGCGTGCCCTCCGCCAGCAGCCGCCCCCGCCCGATGATGCCCACCCGGTCGCACAGCTCCTCGACCTCATCCATGTCGTGACTGGACAGCACGATCGTCCGGCCCCCGCCCCGGAGCTCCCTGATCAGCCGCCGCATATCCAGCTGCCCGGCCGGATCGAGCCCGTTGGACGGCTCGTCCAGGATCAGCAGCCGCGGGTCCTTCACCAGCGCGGCCGCTACCCCCAGCCGCTGCCGCATCCCGTAGCTGTACCCCCTGACCGCATCACCGGCTCGCTCCGACAGGCCGGCCTGCCCGAGCACCACTTCCACCCGTCCGTTGCCCACCCCGCACCGCCGCGCCACCGTGCGCAGGTTGTCCCGTCCCGACAAGAACGGGTAAAAGGCGGTCTCCCCCATCGCCCCGATCTGCCGCAGCGCGGCCGGATCGCCCGGGGAGTGTCCAAGCACCCGGATCGACCCGGACGTCGGCCGGACCAGGCCGAGCAGCATCCGCAACGTGGTCGTCTTCCCCGCGCCGTTCGGGCCGAGCAACCCGAACGTCTGGCCCTGCTCAATCTCCAGATCCAGGCCGTCGAGCGCGACCACCTCGGTCCCGAATCGTTTAACCACCCCGCGCGCCTGCACAGCGAGATCAGCGGACACCCGCGCCCCCAAGATCAAGATGCTCCGCATGCCGGTCGCGCAGCCAGTCCGCCGTGCAGCGCGAGTCATCGAACGGCTCGCCCGCCACCAGCAGATCCAGGTAGCGATAGTCGGTCTCCAGACGGCGCAGGAACTCCGCGGGGCCGGCGATATGACCGTGGCCTGGAACCAGCCAGCGGACGCCTGGCACCGCCGCGAGCCGGTCAAGCCCGGCCCGGTAATCGCCGAACGGGTCGGCGGCGAGCAGGTCAGGGAGCGGGATCTCGACGTCGGAGAGCATGTCACCCGCCAGCAGAACGCCTGCGTGGGGGATGAACACCGCGGCGTGCCCCGGGGCGTGACCCTCGTGCACGATCAGCTGCGCGGCCGGGCCGTCCCAACCGATGCGGTCCGAGCCCGCGGGCAGCGGCACCAGGCGGCCGAGCAGCTCCAGGTCGTGCCCGGGCACCGAGTCGCGGACATAGCTGACGATCTCGTCGCGGTCCTGCTCGGCGAGCCGCACCGCGGCCGGCGTGGCGTACCTCGGCACGTCGCCGAGGTCGCGGCTCCACAGCACGTGATCCCAGTGCGGGTGGGTCGCGAAGCCCAGACGCGGCCGCAGGCCGGCCTCAGCCAGATCGGCCGCCAGCCCGGCCACGTCGGCTGGCGTCATGGCCGGGTCGATGACCAGGCACCCGCCGTCGTCGGCGACCACGACCGTGCTGTTGGTCGTACTCCGCTCGGCCGTCGCGACGAGAACGCCGGGGGCGATCTGGTGAAGGCGCTGCACCCCACCTTTATACGTCAGCGGAAGTCGCGGCTGGGGATGGTGCCGCCGGGGAAGCCCGACAGGGCGCGGAGCGGGTGCAGGGCGGCGGCGACCAGGTTGACGGCGCCGCGGGCGCGCTCGATCCGGCCCTCGATGACCAGGGCGGGAGCGGCTGCGGCGATCCGGCGGTGGCGATCCCACACCTGGGGCGGGCAGATGACGTTCAGCATGCCGGTCTCGTCCTCCAGGCTGATGAACACCACCCCGCGGGCGGTCGGCGGGCGCTGCCGGTGGGTGACCAGGCCGGCCACCGTGACGTCGGAACCGCC
>JBEKGC010000272.1:0-9035 GCA_050013055.1 Streptosporangiaceae bacterium | reverse complement strand
GTGTACGGGGCGCTGGTGGTCGGGGCGTCGGGGTTCCTGCTCAAGGACGTGACGCCCGAGTACCTGGTCGCCGCCGTCCAGCTGGTGCGGTCCGGCGACGCGCTGCTCGCGCCGTCCATCACGCGGCGGCTGGTGGAGCGGTTCGCGCCGCGGGTGCCGGCGCCGGGCGCCCTCGACCTGTCGGTGCTGACGCCGCGCGAGCGGGAGGTGCTCACCCTGGTCGGACGCGGGCTGAGCAACGCCGAGCTGGCGGCGACGCTGACGCTCAGCGAGGCGACGGTGAAGACGCACGTGGCGCGCATCCTGGCCAAACTTGCCCTGCGCGACCGCATCCAGGCCGTGGTGCTCGCCTACGAGTCCGGCCTGGTCACCCCGGGCACCGGGTTATTCCTCGATGGCCCCGCCCACGGCACGCAGGTGATCGCGGAAACTCAGGGAAGGTGTCCGCTGGCGCTGGGCCAGATAGCTGTCGAACTGCACTTGACTGCGCAGGGAGATACCTGCGTGGAGCTGTTCGGCTTGGCGCCGCTCGGTGTCGCGGATTGTCTCCGCAAGCGTGAAGACTTCCCCGGCGCGGCTGGCCGGCACGAACAGCACGCCATCGTCATCGCCCAGGACCAGGTCCTGCCGATCCACGGCCCAATCTCCCACCCTGGCGGACGCCAGCGCATCCGGGACCCGGGCATCGAGACGCTGCGGGCCGGCCGGGATCGTTCCCAGGCTGAAGACCGGCAACCCGATCGCCTGGATGTCGGCGGTGTCGCGGTGCAGCCCCCAGATCACGATTCCGTCAAGCCCGGCCGCCTGAGCCTCCAGAACCACCAGGTCGCCGACGCAACTCTCATCGAGGCGCCCGTCGTTGTCGGCCACCAGCACCTCGCCAGGTGCGGCCCCTTCGAGCGCCTCCAGGAAAATATCCACGCTGCCGGCATGCCGGGCAGGACACACCCGCCCAGCCAGCCGGCTACCGGGCACGACCGCCTGCACACCCGCAGGCGCGCAGCGCACCGGGAGCTGAGCGCGGATGCATGCATCCGCCAGATGGGCAGTGGTCAGCGCCGCAAACCGCGGCCGGAGCTCTTGGTCATCCATCCAGCATCTTCCTGCTCTCATCGTCGCGGTGAGGGTTAACCTGACCATGCTCGGCGCGCTCGGGTGGCCATCCCAGAGCCAATGCGGCAGAATTGGTTTGCAGATAAAGCCAATCGAGGTAGGCGGCCGTCAGGCCGTCCGGATATACAATCCGCTGAGTATCTCAGTCGCTTGCTAGTTCGTCGGTGGCGGTTCGTCCGGCGTGCGCGGTCCGGCGGAGGAAGTCCGCGAGCAGCTGGAGTTCGGCGTCACCGTATTCGGCGCAGATCTGGTCCATTGACGTGTTCATCCCCGAGTACAAGTGCAGGAGCTCGGAGTTGCGGTCGCGTAGCGCCCGGATGAGGACGGCGCGGCGATCGGAGGTGCCGCGGTCGCGGGCCACCCAGCCGCCGCGTTCGAGCCGGTCGATGATGCCGGTCATGGTGGCGGGGTGCAGCCCGGCGCGGCGGGCCAGGGCGCTCGGGCTGAGCGGGCCGCACCGGTTAATGAGATCTAGGCAGTCCAGGTCGACGTCCTTGAGATCAACACGGGCGCCGACGTGATGGTTGAGCAGGGACAGCTGGATGCTCAGCTCGCGCAGCGACTCCTTGATCGCCGCGCTCAGCCGCCGCCTGCGCCGCCGCGAACCCGCGTCCTCAGATGATATGGAACTCATATGATATGATCCTAGTGTCTTATGGAATACAGAGGAAACGATACTCCGGAAGGGGTGTCCGTGCCCAGAGAGGCTCCCCATGATCTTGATCATCGAGCCAGCCCGATGGAGTGCCAGATGAAACTCACGATCTTCGCAGCGACCGGTGGCATCGGCCGGCAAATCACCCAGCAGGCCGTCGACGCGGGCCACGACGTCACCGTGGTCGTCCGCAACCCCCAGAAACTGCCCGGCGAGTTGCCCGGGCAAGTACGCGTCGTCCCGGCCGACCTGGCGGCCCCCGAACCGGCCACGCTCAAGCTGGCGGTCGAAGGAGCCGACGCAGTGCTCTCCGGCCTCGGCGCAACGTCGAACTCGGAGGCTGGAGTCGCTACTACGGGCACGCGAGCCATCATCGCGGCGATGAAGGCGACCGGCACCCGGCGCCTCATCGTCGTCAGCGCCGCACCCATCGGGACCGTACCTTCACCCGGCCAGCCACATCCGCCCAGGCACGACCCAGGCGACGGGTTCATCATGCAGCGCCTGCTCAGCCCGCTAACCAAGGCCGCGTTCCGCAAGCACTACGCCGACCTGGCCCAGATGGAAGACGTCCTCCGCGACAGCGACCTGGACTGGACGGCCGTACGGCCGCCGCGGCTGACCGGCAAGCCGGCGACTGGCACTTACCGGACGGCCCGCGGCCAAAACCTCCGGCGCGGCGCCTTCATTTCACGCGCCGACGTCGCCCACTACATGCTTCGCGCCATCGATCAATCCGAGACGATCAAGCAAACCATCGGCATCGCCAACTGACGGACCGAGGTAATCATCGGAGTTCGTAGAGGATCGATCGGCAGCCATGTGTTGCTGCACAGAAACGGTGTTACTGTGAAACTGTGAAGAACATTACGATATCCGTGCCCGACCACGTGTACCGCAACGCCCGGGTCACCGCGGCGCAGCGCGATACCTCGGTGAGCGCGCTGGTCGTCGCGTATCTCGAACGGCTGTCCGGGTGGATGGAAGAGTTCGCGAGGCTGGAGCTGGTCCAGCATGAGGTGCAGGCCGAGATCGGCCAGTTCCGCGCGGCCGACCGGCTTGGCCGCGACGAGGTCCACGACCGTGCGGTTCATTGACACCAACATCCTGCTCTACGCGATCTCACGCGACCCCGCGGAGCAGGACAAGGCCAAGCGCGCCAACGACATCCTGGCCGACCGCGACCTGGCCCTGTCGGTCCAGGTGCTGCAGGAGTTCTACCTGCAGGCAACCCGCGCCAGCCGGCCGGACCCCATCAGCCACCAGCAGGCCGTCCGGCTCATCGAGTCATTCCGCCGCTTCGGCGTCCAGGACATCACGAGCGCGATCCTGATGGCGGCCCTGGACACGAGCCAGCGGTTCCAGCTCTCCTACTGGGACTCCGCGATCATCGAGGCATCCCGCGCGATGGGCTGCGCAGAGGTCCTGTCCGAAGACCTGAGCGACGGCCAGGACTACGCCGGGATCCGGGTCCTCAATCCGTTCCGCTGAGTCCGCCGCACCGGCGCCGGACGCCGCGCCGAGCAGATCAACCGCGTAGGCCCGCGCCCGCGGGTCACAAGGCGACGAGCTCGGGGGCTTCCTCCGGCTCCGGTATGTGCCAGTCGTGATGAGTGCGCAGCAGCGAGGGGGTGGGGACTAGCTGCTTGGCGGCGAAACAGACCCGCGTCTTCGGCGTCTTCACCTTGTCGATCAGCCGGATCGCGGCCAGGACCTGGATGAGCCGCCAGGTCGCGTCGGGGTGCCAGCCGCGTTCTGGCGTGGCTCCGGCGGCCGCGGCGTCGGCGTCGAGCATCACCCGGCGGCCGTGCCTGGGGCAGGCCGGGTCGGCGTGATGCCAGCTGTGGTTGCCCTCGCCGCCGGCCACCACCGCGACGAAGGCATTGTTGCGGCTGTCGTCGGCACGGAACTCCTGCCCGCGGCTGTCCTTGGCCCGGCTGCCCCACTTGTGGCAGACAGAATTGACGAAACCGGTGGAGGTCATCAGGGCGGCGGTGCGCAGCGCGCCTGCGATCAGCACCGCGTTCCAGCCGAACAACGGGTAGAACGCCAGCGGCACCGCGAAGTTCGCCACCACCAGGTACGGGAACGCCCGGCGCTGCCACTGCACCAGCCGGTCCTGGGCCAGGTCGCGGTGCAGCGCGTATTCCGGCGGCCGCTGGTAGACGAAGAACAGCCAGACGCCCTGCGCCCACACCAGGCCCTTGTACCCCCGCCACTGCGGGTATTCGTACGGAGAGTGCGGATCCCGGCCGACCACGTCGGAGAAACGGTGGTGGGCGCGGTGGTTCATCACCCACTGCTGGATGTCGCCCTCCATCGACATGCCGCTCGCGACGGCCAGCGCCAGCTGCAGGCCGAACTTCGCGTCGAACCCGCGGTGGGTCCAGTAACGGTGGTTCCCCAGCGTCACGCCGAACATCGTGAACAGGTACATCGCCAGGGCCAGCGCCCACAACCCGACACCGGTGGAGGTGGTGAAGACACGATAAAGGCCCCACAGCGCGAACCCGGGCAGCAGAATTCCCAGCGTGACGATGTTGATCCACACTGGCTTGCGCCGGTTGCCTTCCTGGTCCACGTTGAAACCAAGCGACAGCACCGTCGGCCAGTCACGACGGCCATCCACGCGGGGGGACATAGACATCTCGTTCCTATTTCTCCGGGCCCGGGCCCTCGCCGATAGACAATGCCCTCAGTCAACCCGCGCAACAGCCGTCTTGCTTAGAGCCGAAGGTCCTGTCTCGTCACTCTCTGCAATGCTGGCGCTTTGGCCAGGTCCCGCTGACCGGCGTGCTCAGTGATCGCGGCCGGCGAAGGCACCGGCGCGGAGCAGGCTGATGGTCTCGTCCAGGGCGTCGAGCGCGCCCTGGATACGCAGCCGGGCCATGTCCGCGGGCTCGTCCACGGCGGAATGCAGGCTCAGGCCGACGTGGTACAAGGTGGTGACGACCGTGTCGAGGAACTCCTGGTGGCGACGGGCCTGCGTGGCTTCGGCAGTGACGTCCTTGACCACGGCCAGCGCCAGCCGGGCGTCGGCGCCCGGGAGCGGGCTGAGGCTGATCTCGGCCGGGAACGTGGACCCGTCCTTGCGCAGCCCGGTCAGCGGCGCGCCGGTGCCCATCGGCCGGACCTTGGGGGCACGGGAATAGGCCGACAGGTGGCCACGGTGAGAGGCCTGCAGGTGGCCCGGGATCAGGCGCTCGACCGGCTGGCCGGTCAGCTCGGCGGGGAGGTAGCCGAACATCGTCTCCAGCTGCCGGTTGGCGAGCACCAGCGTGCCGCTACCGTCGGTCAGCGCCACCCCGTCACTGACCGCGTCGATCATTTTCCACAGCACGCTCAGGGTCACCGACGGCCCGGACCCGGCCGCCTGGTCCCTCGTCCCCGCGGCCTGTTTCAGATCCCGGGCCGGACGAAACGACCTGTTCCGCGGCTGGGACCTGGCCAGCGACAGGGTGACCGTCGCCCCCACGCACTGGCCGTGATCGTCCAGGCGAGAGGAGACAAGCACGTCGAACCAGCGTTCGGTGGTTGGGCTGTGACACGGCACCTCAACCAGCAGCGGGCCGGGCAGATCACCCGCCAGCGCGGCGCGGATGGCGGCGGCGACCTCGGCCGCCACCGGGTCGTCGCCGGCCGCCGCGCACGTCTTCAGGTACGACACGCCGGGGCCGGTCAGCGCCGGGTCACCCCCGTGGGCGGCCGCGAAGGTCCGCCACGCCTGGTTGACCCACGAGATGGTGCCGTCGCGGTCCAGCAGGGCCACCTCTATCCCGGTGGCCATCGTGGCCTGGACCCGTCCGGTCGGCTCGAGCCGCCCGGCCAGCTTGCCGTTAGCGTCAGGCTGAGGGCTGGCGGCAGGCGGCCGCGCGGCCAGTGCGGCGTCCACCGAGGGGTAGACGGGCACCAGCCGGCCGACGCCGGTCATGCCCAGCATCTGCAGCACCGATCCGCTGGTGACGACCAGCCGCAGCTGGGTCCGGCTGGCCGCCGCCCGCTGGTAAGCCCGCGCCACCGCGTCGGCGCCCGCGTGATCACAGGAGACCGTCGCGGTCATGTCCGCGATCAGCGCTTCGGCACCGCGATTGAGGACCGCAAGCAGTTCCTCGCGGATCCGCCCGGCGTTGGATACGTCAATGTACTCCGGCAGCGCCACCAGGGCCTGCTGGCCGATCCACTGCACCGGGTAGGTGTCCTTCGGCACGTCTGTCCGATCCGGCGATAACTGGCCGCACGCCGATAAAGTCGGCACGGCCTCTGCGTTTCGGCTCTGGCCGGCGCAGGATGCGGGCATACCTTCCAAAGGTGACCTTACGCTGATGCCCAAGCTTTGCGGTAGCTCGGGCGCGGTTACTTTCCGCCGACCGTCACCTGAGCTTGCGCAGGTAGGGGTCTTCCGGCTGGTAGGGCGCCACCTTGACGCGGGCGTCCACGGCGAAGGCCCCGTCGGGGCGGGCGATGACCGGGTTGAGGTCAAGGTCAGTGATTTCGGGCAGGTCGTCAGCCAGCCGGGAAACCCGGAGCAGCAGCTCGCGCAGCGCGCCCAGGTCCGCGGCGGGGGTGCCGCGGTGGCCGAGCAGCAGCCGGGCGGACCGGATGGAACCGATCAGGTGGTCCGCGTCGGTCCCGGTCAACGGCGTGAGCCGGGTCGCGTGGTCGGCGAGCACCTCGGTGGCCACGCCGCCGAGCCCGAAGACCACAAGCGGGCCGAACATGTGGTCATCGACCACCCCGATGATCACCTCGGTACCGCCGGTGATCATCGGCTGCACCAAGATCCGGCGGAGCCGGTCACCGAAGAGGCTCTGCAGCGAGCGGTAAGCATCGCGGACGTCGGCCTCCGTCCGCAGGTCGAGCTTGACCGCGCCCGCGTCGGTCTTGTGCACGAGTCCGGCCACGTCGGCCTTGAGCACGACCGGGCCGCCTGTCCCCGCGGCCGCGGCCACGGCCTCGTCTTCGCTGGCCACCGGGGTTAGGCCAGTCAGCGTGATGCCGTAGCAGCGGAGCAGCTCGGCGGTCGGGCCGGCCGGCAGCCAGCCGCCGGCCGGGGCGTCGTCGAAGAACCGGTACACAAGCGCGCGGGCATCCGCGGGCCTGATGTCGGCGAAGCCGGGCACCGGCTCGCGCGGCTCGGCCCGCCAGGCCCCGTACTTGACGGCTCGCGCGAGCGCGGTGACCGCCGCTTCCGGGAACCCGTAGGCGGGTATCTCGCCGCCGCGGGCCCGGGGGATGAGCCGGACCGTCTCCGGCTGGTTGAGGACGACGGCGACGACAGGGACGCTGATATCGGCCTCGGCGATGGCCGTGGTCAGGTCGCCGTTCGCGCCGGTCGCCAGGACCAGCACGATCATCGCGTCGACGTCCGCGTCGGCCGCGAGCAGCTCCAGGCACTGCTGGAAGTCCGCGGCCGAGACGGTCGCGGTGGTGTCAACCGGGCCGCTGACCGCGCCGCCGGGGAGCAAGGCGCTGAGCTTGCGGCTGGTCGGCCCGGCCGGGTGATGGACGGCCAGGCCGAGGTCGTTGCAGGCGTCAGCCGTCAGCACCCCGGCCCCGCCGACGTTGGACACGATCGCCACGGTGCCCCCGGCCGGAACGGGCTGGGTGGCCATCAGCGCGGTCACCTCGGTCAGCTCGCCGAGGCCGGGCGTGGCGATGACGCCGGCCTGCGCGAACAACGCTTCCCGGCTGACCAGCGGCGAGGCCACCGCGGCGGTATGCGAGGCTGCCGCTCGCTGGCCGGCCGCGGAGCGCCCGGCGTGCACGGTGAGCACCGGCATGGTGGCGCCGACCCGGCGGGCGGTGCGAGCGAACTTGCGGGGGTTACCGAACGACTCGATGTACAGCACGGCGAGCTCGGTCAGCCCGTCTTGTTCCCACCACATCAGCAGATCGTTGCTCGAGACGTCCAGCTTGTTGCCCACCGAGGCGAACGAGGAGATGCCGATGCCGAGCCGGGACAGCTGATCCACCAGGGCGAAGCCCACGCCGCCCGACTGCATCACCAGGCCGACCCGGCCCGGTCGCGGATGGCGGGCGGCGAACGTCGCGTCCAGCCCGATCCCGGGCACGGCCACGCCGAAGCAGTTCGGGCCGACCAGCCGCATCCCGTGCCGGCGACAGCTGGCGAGCAGGCCGGCGCACCCGTCGGCGTCCAGCCCGGAGGTGATCACCACGACGGACCGCACGCCGCGGCGGCCGCACTGCTCCACGGTGTCCAGCACGCTGGCCGCGGGCACGGCGATCACCGCGAGGTCCGGCGCCTCGGGCAGGTCGGCCACGGCCGGCCAGCACGGGACACCGCCGATCGGCTCGGCGTGCGGGTTGACCGCGTACAGGCGGCCAAGGTACCCCGCGGTCCTGACGTTGTCCAGGATCGTGCGGCCCACCCCGCCCGGGCGCCGGCTAGCGCCGATCACCACCACCGACTCGGGCGCGAGCAGGTGCCGCAAGCTGGCCGCGTCGGCCAGGCGCTCCCGGTTGGCGACCGCGTTGAGGTAGGTGTCGAGGGCGGGGTCGACGTCGGCGCGCGGGATCGGGAAGGCCAGCTTGACCACCCCGTCCGCGTACCGGCGGTTAACCGGCAGGCCGGCGTCGGCGAACACCTTCAGCATCGCGGTGTTCTCGGCCAGCGTCTCCGCGGTGAACGCGTCGACCTGATGGCTGGCCGCCACCGAGACCAGATGTTCCAAAAGCAGGGTGGCGATGCCCCTGTGATGCATGTGTTCAGCCACCGCGATGGCGATCTCAGCCGTGACAGGTGTGACGCGAGCGCTGGGAGTGATCTCGTCCGCGGAGGCGGCCGGGGGGGCGGACGTGTAGTAGCTGGCGCAGCCCACGACCACGTCGCCGGACAGCGCGAGCAGCGAGACGTGGCCGGGACTCAGATCACGGCAGGTGCGCCGGGCTTCCGCCGCCGCCGCGCGCCGGCTCAGGTTGAAGAACCGCAGGTAGGTGTTGTCGGGAGACATCGCCTCGTACATGGCGAGGACGGCGTCGAAGTCGTCCGGGGCGGCCGGGCGGATTTCCGCCGTGCTCCCGTCGGCCAGCAACGCGTACACCCGGCCCATCTGCTGCGTGCCGTCCATGGCGCTCACACTCCGATCGAGTGGTAACTGAGGTGGGGCTCGGAATGCAGCCGGACGGCGTAGGCGGCGGCCTGGGTGCGGCGTTCCATGCCCAGCTTGGCGAACAACGCCGACACGTAATTCTTCACCGTCTTCTCCGCCAGGAACATCCGCTCCCCGATCTGCCGGTTCGTCAGCCC
>JBEKGC010000271.1:0-16602 GCA_050013055.1 Streptosporangiaceae bacterium | reverse complement strand
GCGGCGATGATCGTGGCGACCAGGTCGCGCAGGCGCTTGATGTTGGCGGCGAAGACCTCGAAGACCTCGGCCTGGGTGACGCCGCCGCCTTCTTCCAGGCCGGCGTCGAGGTCGGTGACCAGGGCGAGCGGGACGTAGCACAGGGCGAGCTCGCGGGCCAGGACGGCCTCGGGGTGGCCGGTCATCCCGACCAGCGTCCAGCCCTGGGCAGCGAACCACAGCGACTCGGCCCGGGTGGAGAACCGTTGCCCCTCGATGACGACCAGCGTGCCGGATTCCGCGGGGACCCAGCCGGACTCGCGGGCGGCGGCGATCGCCACCGGGCGGACCGACGGGCAGTACGGATCGGCGAACGGCACGTGGCAGGCGCCCTCGTCGAAGTACGTCTGCTCCCGGTTCCTGGTCCGGTCCACGAGCTGGTCGGGAACGACAAGCGTGCCCGGCCCGCAGGCGGCCGTGAGGGAGCCGACAGCGGTCGGGGCGAGCACCCGCCGGACGCCGAGCGAGCGCAGCGCCCACATGTTGGCGCGGTACGGAATCTTGTGCGGGGGGAACCGGTGGTCACGCCCGTGCCTGGGCAGGAACGCCACCCGCCGCCCGGCCACCTCCCCCACCGTGATCGGGTCGCTTGGCGGCCCGAACGGGGTGTCGAGCTTCACCTCTTCGGCGTCGTGGAGAAACTCGTAAAAGCCTGAACCGCCGATCACGGCGATGCTCGCGACGTCCGCCACGGCGGGTCAGGCGACCTTCTCGCCCGAGGAGGACGACCTGGCCGGAGCGCTGACGGTCTCCCCCGTCTTCTTCGCGGCCGGCTTGCTGTCGGAGCCGTTGCTGGCCGGGGATGTGTCCTTGACGGCCGCCGCGGCCGAACCGGACTCGCCCGACGGCTTGTCCTTCGTCCCCGCGTCCGCTGACACCGTGCCGTTCTTCCTCGAGTCCGTGCGGTAGAAACCCGACCCCTTGAACACGATGCCGACCGGGGAGAACACCTTCCTGAGCCTGCCGCCGCAGACGGAACACTCGGTCAGCGGCGCGTCGCTGAACTTCTGCACAGCCTCGATCGGCTCACTGCACTCGGTGCAGGTGTACTGATACGTGGGCACGGACCCTCCTTCACGCAGGCATCCCGGCCGGCGCGGGCACAAACTTGGTGGCTCAGATTAGCACTCTCGACGTTCGACTGCTAATAATACCTAACCGAACGGACAGGTCCTTGATTCCTGCCGCCAAGGAGGCATTAGGAGCCAGCGGGCAGCGCGGTGACGCCGTGACCGGGCCGCACCACGGCGCGCACCGGGACGTCATGAGCTTCGGCGGGCAGCCGGTCCACCAGTTCGTCGTCGTACAGCAGGGCGATGAGCGGAACCAGCGGCCCGACCCGGGCCAGGGCCCGGTCGAAGCTTCCGCCGCCCCGGCCGAGCCGGTTCCCGGCCCTATCCACCGCCAGCGCCGGCACCAGCACCGCATCGGCCCGGGCCACCGCCGCCACCCCGCGCCGCGTCTCCCCCGGCTCCAGCAACCCGCGCGGCCCCGGCACCATCGACTCCGGTCCCTCATACGAGGCCCAGTCCAGGTCCCCGTCTTCCCGCAGCACCGGAAGCACCACGTAAGTGCCCCGCTTCCACAGCCCGTAGACCAGCCCCCGCGTCTCCGGCTCCGCCCCCACCGAGTAATAGACCGCCACCGTCCCCGCCATCGCCAGCTCCGGCATAGAAAGCAATGCCTCCCGGATGGCCCGCCCGGCCGCCGCCCTCCCGTCAGCAGAAAGCTGAGCCCGCGCTGCCACCACCCTCGAGCGCAACAGCGCCTTCTCCTCCTGCACGTTCACCACCGTACCGGGCGCCTTTAGAGGGAGAACGCGCACGTCGGAACGAGACCACACCCCGGCATTCGCTAGTGTTCAGGCATGGCTGATACCGCCGCCGCTGCCCATGATGTGACTAAGGCTGTCATTCCCGCCGCCGGTCTGGGCACCAGGTTCCTGCCCGCGACCAAGGCGACACCCAAGGAAATGCTGCCGGTGGTCGACAAGCCCGCGATCCAGTACGTCGTCGAGGAGGCCGTCGCGGCCGGGCTTGACGACGTACTGATGATCACCGGCCGGAGCAAGCGCTCCATCGAGGACCACTTCGACCGGGCCTACGAGCTGGAAGAGGCGCTGGCCGCCAAGGGCGACACCGACAGGCTGGCCCAGGTGCGCGAGTCCAGCGAACTCGCCACCGTGCACTACGTGCGCCAGGGCGACCCGAAGGGACTCGGCCACGCCGTCCTGTGCGCGGCCCAGCACGTCGGCAACGAGCCGTTCGCGGTCCTGCTCGGCGACGACATCATCGACAGCCGTGACCCGCTGCTGACCCGGCTGATCGAGGTGCGCAAGCAGTACGGAGGCAGCGTCGTCGCGCTGATGGAGGTCGACCCGGAACAGGTCTCCCAGTACGGCTGCGCGGCCATCTTGCCCACCTCCGACGACGACGTGGTCACGGTCACCGACCTGGTGGAGAAGCCGGTGCCTGGTTCGGCGCCGAGCAACTGGATCCTGATCGGCCGGTACGTGTGCGACCCGGCGGTGTTCGCCGTGCTGCGCCAGACTCAACCCGGCCGGGGCGGCGAGATCCAGCTCACCGACGCGCTGATGACGCTGGCCGGGATGGCCCCGGCCGAAGGCGGCGGCGTCCACGGCGTGCTGTTCCACGGCCGCCGCTATGACACGGGCAACAAGCTCGACTACCTCCGCACCCTGGTCCAGTTCGCCTGCGAACGCTCAGACCTGGCCGAAGAAATCGTCCCCTGGCTGCGCAAATACCTAGACAGCCTGGCATGACATGAGCGAACCGGAGGGAAGCGAACAGCCAACGCTGACCTCGGTCGAGGGGCACCTGGCGGACATCTTGGCTACCGTCCGGGCGCTCGCCCCGACCGAGCTGAGCCTGGGCGACGTCCTCGGGTTGGTGCTGGCCGAGGACGTGGCGGCGAGCCAGCCGCTGCCGTCCTTCGACAACTCGGCGATGGACGGGTACGCGGTGCGGGTCGCGGACGTCGCCTCGGCCAGCAAGGACCAGCCGGTCACGCTGCCGGTGGTGGCCGAGGTCGCGGCGGGTGACACCGGCGCGTACTCGCTGGCGCCTGGCACCAGCATCCGGATCATGACCGGCGCGATGCTGCCGCACGGAACCGAGGCCGTCGTGCCGGTAGAGTGGACCGACGGAGGTTCGGCCCGGGTGCAGATCCGCGGCCAGGCGGACCTCGGCCACGCGATCCGGCTGGCCGGCGGGGACGCGAAGGCGGGCGAGGTGCTCGTCACCGAGGGCACCAGGCTGCGCCCGATGCACATCGCCGTCATCGCGGCGGCCGGCCGCGGCACGGTCAGGGTCCGGCCCCGGCCGCGTGTCGTGGTGCTGTCCACCGGCGACGAACTCACCGAACCGGGCGCGCCGATCATGCCCGGCCGGATCTGGGACTCCAACAGCTTCATGATCGCCGCGGCGGCCCGCGAGGCCGGCGCCAGCGCCTACCGGCAGGCCATCCTCCCGGACAACCCCGAGGACGTGCTGCCGGCCATCGAGGACCAGCTGATCCGGGCCGACCTGATGATCACCACCGGCGGAGTCAGCATGGGCGGCGAGCACGACGTGGTCAAGGCGGCGTTGCAGCGGCTCGGCACCATCGCGTTCCGCAAGGTCGCGATGCAGCCGGGGATGCCGCAGGGGTTCGGCACGATCGCGCCGACCGCCGCCGCCGAACCGGCGGCCAAGTCCAGGCGCGGCCTCATCGGCAGGCTCGCGGACCGCGGCGAAGTGACGGAAAGCGCGGCCGCTCCTGGTGCGGCCGAACGGGTCCCGATCCTCACCCTGCCCGGCAACCCGGTCAGCGCCTACGTGTCGTTCCAGGTGTTCGCCCGGCCTGCCCTCGGCGCCCTGCAGGCCTGCGACGGGCTTGGCCTGGAACAGATCCAGGCGGAGCTGACCGGGCCGCTGCGCTCGCCGCCCGGCCGGCGTTCCTTCCTGCGCGGCGTCCTGGACCGTCCGGCCGGGCGGGTGACGCCGCTCACCGGCCAGGGCTCCCATCAGGTGGCCACCCTGGGCCAGGCCAACGCGCTGATCGTGGTGCCCGAGCCGGTGGTGCAGATGGCCGCGGGCGACCTCGCCACCGTGATGGTCCTGCCGTGAGAGGAGGAACGGGATTTGGCGGGTGAGCCGGAGTTCGTTCGGGAAAAAAATGGCGGGCTGACCCATGTGGATGCGGCCGGGCACGCCCGGATGGTGGACGTGTCAGGCAAGGACGTGACGGCGCGATCGGCCTGCGCGACCGGGCGGGTGCTGCTGTCCCCGCGGGCGGTGGCGGCCCTGCGGGCCGGGGAGGTACCCAAGGGCGACGCGCTCGCGGTGGCGCGGATCGCCGGCATCGCCGGAGCCAAGCGGACGCCCGACCTGATCCCGCTGTGCCATCCGATCGGGCTGCACGGGGTCACCGTCGAGCTGGCGGTGACCGACGAAGGCGTGGACATCACCGCCACCACCCGCACCGCGGACCGCACCGGAGTCGAGATGGAGGCGCTCACCTCGGTGTCCGTGGCCGCCCTGGCGCTGATCGACATGGTGAAGGCCATCGACCCGGCCGCGGTGATCACCGACGTGCGGGTCGAGTGGAAAGAAGGCGGGAAAACCGGCCGATGGACCAGACCGTAATCAAGGCGCTCGCGATCACGGTGTCCAACCGGGCCGCAGCCGGCGTGTACCCGGACAAATCGGGACCCGTGCTGGTCGAGCTGCTCCGCCTGGCGGGCTGCACGCCGGTGGACGGACCCGTGGTCATCAGCGACGGGGACCCGGTCGAGGCGACGCTGCGGGACGCGCTGGCGGCGGGCTACGACGTGGTGGTGACCACCGGCGGGACCGGGCTCACCCCGGCCGACCTGACCCCGGAGATGACCAGGCGGGTGCTGGACCGGGAGATCCCGGGGATCGCCGAGGCGCTGCGCGGCGCCGGGGCCGCGGCCGGGGTGCCGGCCGCGATCTTGTCCCGCGGCCTGGCCGGGGTCGCGGGCCGGACCCTGATCGTCAACCTGCCCGGATCCACCGGCGGCGTGCGCGACGGCATGGCCGTGCTCGCGCCCGTGCTCGGGCACGCGGTATCGCAGATACACGGGGGTGATCACGCCCGGGCGGATACTGGTGCGAAACCCTTACCTGGCATCGCGTAGCGTCAGCAGCGATACAGGGGAATGATGGGATCGTGGGACGTATGCGCGGCTGGCCGGTCACCCTCACCGAGCCTCACCTGCTCGCTGAGCCGGTAACGCTGCGCCCGGTGCGGGTCGGTGACGCTCGTACCTGGCGCGAGATACGGGTCAGGAACGCGCCATGGCTGCGCCCATGGGAGCCGACCAACCCGGAAACTCCGCTGTACCGGTCCAGCCTCGGGCCGTACGTCGCGATGGTCCGGGCGATGCGGCGGGAAGCCCGGCAAGGCCAGGCCATCCCCTGGGTGGTGAGCTACGGCGAGGAGTTCGTCGGGCAGCTGACGGTCGGGTCGATCACCTGGGGTTCGGCGCGGTCGGGGCAAGTCGGGTACTGGATCGACGAGGCGTACGCCGGGCGCGGCATCATCCCCACCACGCTGGCCATGGCCGTCGACCACTGCTTCGGCGTGGTCGGCTTGCACCGGCTCGAAGCCTCCATCCGGCCGGAGAATCACGCCTCCCGGCGGGTGGTGGAAAAGCTCGGCTTCCGCGAGGAAGGCATCCGGGTCCGGCAACTGCACATCAACGGGGCCTGGCGGGACCACGTGTGCTACGCGCTCACCGCCGAGGAAGTCCCGCAGGGGCTGATGCCGAGGTGGCAGAGCATCCTGATGGCGTCCCGGTCCAGCGCCGGCTGACGCTTTCCGCGGACTTTTCTGGGGTTGCCCGGAGGAATGTTGCGACACACCGGGCCGGGTGCTCGTCTCATGCCGCGCCAGCTATTACTTTGCGTCACGTGGGCACGCTCAAGGGGAGCAGCATGCTCACACCCGACGACCGGGCCAACCGCCGCCCGGCCACCCGGGCCGCCCGGCGCTCGCCACGCCGAGGGGAGGACCGTTGAGCAGCGCGCTACTGTACGTTGCCATCGTCGCCATCTGGGCTGGCGTGCTCATCCCCCGGTGGCTGCGGCGAGACTCCAGCGACAAAGCCAGCGACGACGACACCACCACGGTGCCGGACACGCCGGTGCCGGAGGAAACGCCGGCCGCCGACGCCGGGGCACCGCCAGGTCCGGCGGAGGCGCGGCCTGGTGGCTGGGACGTTCGGCCTGACGTGGCCGCGGCTCGTGGGGCCGCTGGCGCTGGTGACGGCCGCGGCGAGGCCGTCCGGCGCTCCGCCGCCGACCAGGAGCACGCCCGGGTGCTGTCCGCCCGCAGGCGCCTGCTCATGCTGCTGCTCGGGCTCGCCGCCGCATCCTGCGTGCTCGCGGACACCCGGCTGGCGGCCTGGTGGGTGATGGCACCGCCGGCCGCGATGCTGCTCGGCTACCTGGCCCTGCTCAGGGAGGCAGCCAAGGCCGATGCCGAACGGCGAGACCTGGTCCGCCCCACGGAACTGAGGATCGCGGCGAAGCCGCCGACGCCCGCCTACGCCGCTCCGCCCGCCTATACCGCTCCGCCCGCCTACGCCGCTCCGCCTGCCGCGCCCGTTCCGCCCGCTCCGCCCGCTCCGGACGCGGAGATCATCGACATCTCGGCGTCCATGGGTCAGGACGGCGGGGAACCGTACGACCAGTACGCGGACGCCAAGCTGCGCGCGGTCGGGGACTAGCTTTGGCTTAGGCGGGCGGCTCCTCGTCGTGGCGCACGGTCAGCACCTGCGGGCCACGGAACGAGATGTTGGGATGGAAGGCGAGCGACTGGCACGCCCATCAGCGAGAAGACGATGTTGGCGGGCAGCGGGAAGGCCAGCGCCGCCATGAGGTCGAACTCGGGCGCATCGGCGACCTGATCGAGCAGCCGTTTTGTCGTCGCCTCGATGGTTCCGACCATGGCCGTGACCCGCTTCATGCTGAACGCCCGGGCGGCCGGCTTGCGCAACCGAGCGTGATCAGGCTCGTCCAGGCTGACCATGGTCGGCGCGGGCCGGTGTCCGCCCGCCAGCAGGATCCGCTGTGCCTCGGCGACCAGCGGCACCAGCGGCGCCTGCGCCGCCGCTGCGGAGTACGCGGCCGGGTCGCCGAACACCGCCTCGATGTCGGCGTACCTGGTGATCACGTAATAGCCGATCGACGGGGCGAAGAAAACGGGCGCTCCGTCCAGGGGCAGCGCGGACATGACCGCATAGGGATCGGCGAGGAACTCCGGTGACAGAGGATCAAACGAGTCGTTGACCGGGCAGGCTTGGCTGGGAGCGGTGCTGGTCATCGCGGGCCTCCTGCTGATCAGCGCGGGCGGCCCCGGGGGCGGCCGCCTGATGCCCATCATGTCGTGGGGGAAGGCCGCTGTCACCATGGGCTGAGTGCGCCGGTGGCCGGCGACGTGGACGGGGATGCGCGGGCAGGGCGCATCGTTTGCTAGGGCAGGGCGCATCGTTTGCTAGGCTGACTCAGGTTCTCGGGGCTGTAGCGCAGTCCGGTAGCGCACCTCGTTCGCATCGAGGGGGTCAGGGGTTCGAATCCCCTCAGCTCCACCCGAGTTTTCCCAGGTCACAGACCTAAGTGTTACCTTGACATTCGTCGGCCACTCCCCCGATGTCCGATTTTGGGAGCCAGTTGGGAGCGGATCTTGACCGGGGCCTGCCGGTAGGCGGCTAGGAGAGCGTCTAGGGTCGGCACGATCGAGCGCGGCCAGAGGCGGGCGCGCTCGCGTAGCGAATCCTCCCAGCGCGCTTGTAGGGCGGCTTTGAGGGTGGCGCGCATGGCTGGGCTCACGTGCCCGTATACACCGTGCATTCCTGGCATCTCGTGGCCCATCCGCTCAGTTTTCAAGACCTCGGGAATGCCGTCCTCATCCATCCACGTCTGTAGGCCGTGCCGCAGGCCATGCGGCGTCAGACCCGGCAGGATGGGCAGCCACGACGCCACGGCCATGTCCTCACCGGGCGCTTGCCCGGCCCCCTCACAGCGGCCCTGCTCCCGTCCGGCGTGCGCGATCAGCGTTCCGTCCATGCGGCGCGGCCATGCCCGGCCGCATACCGCGCAACGGCCGGTGTGCTCGTCACTTACCAGGCGGGGCAGGCCGCGGCCACTGGGCGGTATGAAGTCTTCCCCTGGTGCGGCAGTTGGCCACGGCGGCGCTGGCCTGCCCGGAAACGAGTCGCATTCCGTCACGAGAACAGGAACGGCTAGCCGGGGGGCTTTCCCGCCCCTGGGCAGGTACCAGCCATCGGCAGCAGGCCGGAAGAACCGCTCACTGTAGTTGGAACGGCGGAAATGCCCCCGGCCGGGGCCGAGGAAGACATATTCGGCGCCGGGACACCAAGGCTGGTCAGTATTGCGGCAGGTGCATTTCAGGCTACCTGCGGTAGCCAGGTGGCCCGCGAGGAGCTGAGCCAGGAACGGCGGCAGATCGGCTGGCCGCATTGATCCGTCTTTAGGGCGGCCCCGGTAGAACCGGCCGTTCAGCTCGTACAGCTTCCAGTCGATAGCGACCTGATCATCATGAACGCATTCCGGCAGCAGGCCGATTACTTCACTCCAGCGCGACCCGGTGTATGCCACGTAGATGCCCATAACGAAGTCGGTATCCTGGCCCGATAGGGCGGCGCACCGCTCGGCTATAAGGAGTGCTTGAAGCGGGGTCGGCCACACCTTTTCCGCTCTTTCCCGCTTTGCGATGCGTCGCAGGCCCTTACGGCCTTTGCCCCGCTTGCGCTCAGCTGGATTGCTCTGGATGTACCGAGGTACCGCGTCATTGAGGATCGTGGCCAGCGTCGATCGCGCGTCACGCGCAGTGCGGTGCGCATAGCCGCCCTGGCTTACCAGCTGCATCTCCCATGCGGCTATCTCCTCCGGGGTGAGCGAGGCTAGCGACCGGTGGCCGAATTCCGGGAGAATATTCACTTCGATCTGATAGCGGTAGTTGCTCAGGGTTGTAGGCTCCAGGTCGAGCGCCGGGTACCACCGGTTAACCCAGTCTGTAAGGCTGAGCTGTCCCGCTCGCGGGTCAACATACGTATGGTTGCGCATTGCCGCTTCCTGGTCGCGGCCATAATTCTCCGCAGCCTTGCGCGTCTTGAATCCGGGCTTGGATTCTAGAATGCCGCGGGGACCACGCCAGCGTGCCCGCCATAGATTCCCGCGCTTTTCCGCGTACGACACGTATTCTCTCCTTGAGGTTAGGCGGCACGCCGCGGGCGGGGTCGCAATGGCTTGACTTTGATATCGTTCGGCAGTTGGATTGCGGCAGCTTTCCGCATGGTCGTACGCGCCGTTTCATCAGCACTGGCCATTACCGGCCGTTTTTCGTACTGCCGTACGATGGCGGCCAGATGTTCAGCAGTGAAGCGGTAACCGCCGCCAAGCATGGTAAATGGGACTCTCCGGGCCGCGGCTTGGCGTTCTAGCCAGCTCGGCTTGACGCGCAGGATCGAGGCGGCCTCATCGAGCGTGTGAACAGCTACCGGCGCTCCCCCGGCCGTCATGCCGCACCGCCGTCAATGACACCGAAGCGGGGGGTAGCCGTCCCAGCCGTCCCGGTCGTCCCGTCGCAGGTCAGCCCTGGGACGGCTTTTTGGGTGGGACGGCTTGAGCCGTCCCAGGTTTCAAGCCGTCCCGGTGCTGAGCTGGGCGGGGACGGTTGGGACGGCTGGGACGGCTCCCCCCGGCCCGAGGGGCAGTAACGGGCCCAGGCGTCGGTGAAGTCGGCGCGGTAGTAGCCCTTGACCTGGCCGATGGGTTCACCGAACCGGATGTTGCCGGACCGGATGTCGTAGTCGCGGAGCATCGCGCCGAGCCGCATCGGGGTGATCCCGGCGGGCCCGTGCTCGGACCAGGGCGCTTCGGGGTCGGACCGCAGCCGGGTAATCAGGGTGGTGGTAGGCAGCGCGTCAGCGTCCCCGAACGCGGCGCGGCAGTCGGCCAGCAGCCGGATGCGGTCGCTGACGCTGGCGGCCTGGTCATGGTCGGCGGTCAGCACGATGGCGGCGTGCCGGGCCAGCGCGGGCCATCTGCCGCCCGCCAGGTCGGCCACCGCGATGAGGGGTTCCCAGGTGTCGGCGGCGCGGTCTTCCAGCGGCATGGGCGGCTCGGCTTTCTCCAGCTCGGCCAGGTGCCTGCCGAGCCAGCGGTCCAGCTGGGCCGCTATCGAGGTCAGCGCGGGCCGGTCGCGGCGGTGCCGGAACGGGGCGACCGATTCACCGGGGGCGCGGCGGCGCATCCTGATCACCACGGCGCGGTCCTCGATCGTGTCGGGCATCGCGCCGATCCCGGCCAGCGCGGCCATCGCGAACGTGGGGATGGTTTCCAGGCTGCGGGTACCGGCGTCCCACCGGATAGCGGGCCGGTTCCGCTGGTGCCCGGCGTTCAGCAGCCCGCGGAGGTCTTCGTTGGCTTCGGCGTTCTTCCCGCCGAAGATGGTGTCGGCCTCGTCGACCAGCAGGGTGGGCGGGGTGCCGGTGCCGATCGCGCGGTACACCGCGGCGGGCGATGCGTTGACGGTGATCAGCGGGTGGTGGCAGGTGCCTTCCACGATGTCCAGCAGCCGGGATTTGCCGCACCGTTTTTCCGGGGCGCGGATGACCAGCCGGGGGGCGTGCTGCCAGGCGGCTTGGGCGTGGCTGGCGGCGGTCCACAGCGTGACCGCCACGGCGGCCTCGGCGGAGGGCAGGATGACGTACCGGGTCACGATGGCGTGCAGCTGGCGCAAGATGGCCGCGCCTTCGGGCTGCGGGACGTAGGCGGGGCAGTGGCACTGGCGGCAGGGCTTTCCGCGGTACCGGCCGTGCTCGCCGTGCCACAGGGTCAGGTGGGCGCAGCCGGGCCGGTCGCATGCGCCGGGCCCGCCGGGTACCGGCTCGCCGCGGGACAGCTGGTCTTCGGTGCTGTCGTCCGGTCCGGTGGTCATGCGGCGGCTCCTTCGGTGGGCGGGGTGCTCGCAGCTGCGAGGACCTTGGCGGCGCGCCAGTGCAGGGCGTAGCGCAGGCAGTTGGCGCAGTTGGCGTGGTGGGCGCGGCAGCGGGGTGGGCAGCCGGGCCGGTGCGGCGGGCAGCCGGGCATCGGATGGCCGCGGCGGCGGGCGTCTTCGGACCAGGCGAGGGAGTCAGCTGAGGTCAGCAGGTGCCCGTACCGGGCCAGGCCGAGGATCTTGACGCCGAACCCGTGCAGGCGGGTGATGCCGCGGGCGTGCAGGGCAGTGATGATCTGGTGAGCTTCAGCGGTGGCCTGGCGCCGGCAGACCGACCCGAGCCCCACCAGGGGTTCGGCGGCCAGGTCGATCCTCGCCGCGGCGTACAGGTCGGCGCACCGCTGGTATTCGGCGCAGGTGTAGCCCTGCAACACGGGGATGAACGGCAGGTCCGGCGCGATACCGCGCAGCTCCAGGTAGCTGGCCACGGTGCGGCGCTGGTGCTCGGCCACGCTCAGGCGGGTGCCTGCGAAGGTCAGCCGCCCGGCCCGGCCGCCGGAGATGACGATGGGCTCGCACATCCAGTCTTGCGGCGCGGCCCAGGCCAGTGCGCCGACCAGGTCGCGGTAGCGGCGGACCCGCCCTGCGTACTCCGCCGGGCTGATGGTCCACCGGCCGAACCGCTGGAGTTCGGTGAACCCGCCGGAGTCCAGCGCCCACGGCGCGGCAGCGACCGGCAGCCGCCGGTAGACGCGCAGCCGCACGTCGGAGACGAACAGCGGCACCCCGGCCCGGGTCAGCCAGCCGGGCTGGTGGGTGCCGAGCCAGAACGCGGCGCTCATGCGGCGGCTCCTTCGTCGCGGAACGCGCCGTCGATGGCGGCGCGGATGTCCCGGCCGGTCTGCGCCGCGGCCAGCCCGGCCGCGGTGAGCGCGGCGCGGGCGTCGTGCTCGGTGATGGCCCCGGCGGCGGTCATGCGGGCGGCGCCGCGGGCCGCGCCGTACAGCGTGACCCGGCGGCGGCCTTCGGGGGCCTCCTGGACAGCCCGCAGCAGCGCGGCCAGCAGCGCCGGGGGCGATGAGATGCCCCCCGCCCCCCGGGCCGGCACAGGCCGGCCCAGCGGCGCGGGACGGTCAGCCGCGGGCGGCGGGGCCAGCGCGGCGGCCCGCGCGGGGGGCCTCGCCGCCCCGGGCCGGACCCCCGCCCCCCGGTACGCCCGGCCGGTGCCGGGGTGGACCGAGGGCGGGGCGACGACGTACCCGCCGTCTGCCTTGACGTCGACCCCGGCCCGGCCGGGCAGCGCGGGCAGCAGCGGGCCGCCGGGGTGCCGGTAGTACAGGTGCCAGCCGCCCCCGCCGGTGGCCACCGCGGCGGTGGGGGCCATCAGCGCCCGGTCCAGGTGGCCGCCGTTGCGGGGGTCGATGTCGACCACGGCCAGCCCGGCGGCGGTGCCGGTGCGGATGGCCAGCAGCCCGCGGGGCACCGCGGTGAGCATCGCAGCCAGCCGCGCCGGGTCCAGGGTGGCGGCGTGGAACCCGTGGCAGGTCAGGCACCCGCACCCGGCCGGGTCATGGTCCGGCCCGGCCGCCTTGCAGGCACCGCAGTTGGCCACGGGCCGCTTGGACCGGCCGAGCACGAACACCGGCCAGCCCCGCTGCATGTACCCGAGCGCGGCAGCGTCGGGGGTGAGCCCCGCAGGGGCCTTCTCCTGTTCGTGAGGGTCCTGGCCGGGTGCCGGGCAGTGCCCGCACCAGCACAGCGCGGGCGGGCAGTACCGGCCCGCGCCGGGCTCGGGCTGCCCGGCCAGCGCGGCCGGGGTGTGCTCCGGGCAGCGCGGCCCAGCCGGGTAGGGCCGGGTCGGGGTGGCTCCGCAGGGACCGGCCGGGCCGTGCCCGCCGCATGGCCGGTCCTGCGGGTGCCCGGGGGTCACTGGCCGTCCTGCCCGGCGCGGCAGGGCGGGCACAGCCCGTCTCCGGGCGGGGTGCCGAAGAAGGCCGCGCCGCACAGGTCGCAGCCCCACTCTTCCGGGCCGGTCGGGGCGGGGGTGTCGTCCTGGCGCCAGCCGCGGGTGTAGATGATGGTGAGCTTGGCGGCCAGGGCGGCGTGCAGGTCGATCCCGGCGCGCTCGGCGAAGCACGCGGTGACGATGAGGACGTCGGCTATCTCGTCTTCCAGGTCGCGGCGGGTGCCGGTGCGGCGGGCCTTGCCTGCCCAGCGGCGGTAGGCGCCGACCAGTTCCCCGGCTTCCTCGGCCACGCACAGCGCGTGTACGTCGAGGTGGTTGGCGTCGGTGATGGCGGGCCGCCGGTTGGCCTTTAGCTGGGCGCCCAGGTGGCGGGCGACCTGACGCAGATCCACGGCGGGGGCGGCCCCGGGCGTGGCTCCGTCCTGGTCCAGCGTGGCGTGCGCCAGGGCGGTGAGGGTGTACGCGATGGGCTGGCCGGGGTCGGCGGCGAGGTCCGTGGTGAGCGGCCGGGCGGTGGTCATCGGTGGCCTTCCTTGTGCAGGTTGCGGAGGTAGTTCCAGAGGCGGCGGCCGGCTCGGAGGCGGGTGCCGGTGCCGCCGCAGCGGTGGCAGTACCGCCAGGCCCGGCCGGATGGAGACCGGTGCCGCCCGGCGCCGTCGCATTTGCGGCAGGCGGCGAACGGCCAGGCCAGGCACGCGCCGATGTAACAGAACGTGATTAGAAGCGGGGGCAGGATGAGGGCGCTAGCGGCCAGGTGGTGGGGGTGCACAGGGGCCTCCGGGGGCGGTTTGCGGGTGTTTCGGACCGTGACCTGCTAACCGGTCGGCTCGCAGGCCAGGATCGGTGGGAGGGTGCTAGCGGGGGTGCTAGCGCTAGCGGGGGAAGGCGCTAGCGCTAGCACCCGCCGGGCGGTCAGCCGCCGCCGCGGTTCCGGTTACGTTCGGTGACGGCGGCGAGGATGTCGGCGTGGGCGGGGCCGCGCCGGTTGACGGTCTTGCCGTCGATGCGGCGGCCGATCTGCCCCGTGGCGATCCCGAACCCGGCCAGGGCGGTGGTCAGCTGCGCGGGCTCCCACCGGCCGTAGGTCTCGGGCCGCAGCTGCGTGAGCCGTTCCAGCAGGGTCTCGTTCCAGGCGGCGTCGTCCCCGGCGGGCCAGATCGCGGCCACGTCGGCCAGCACGTCCGCGGCCGGGCGGGCCGGGGTGTCCTGGGGTTCGGGCAGGACCCCGGCGGCGGCGCGGGCGGCGATGGCGCGGGCCATCACCTTGGCGGCCTGGTCGTTGTCGATGTAGAACGAGCGGCGGGCGCCGGGCTTGCCGAGTCCGGCCAGGATGCCCCATCCGGCCTCGGTGCCCGGCTCGAACACCGTGGCCCGGTAGCCGAGCTTGTAGGCGCTGGTGCCCAGGATCATGTCGTTGGCGACCTGGTCCGCCACCGACAGGCAGAACCGGGTGTTGATGTTGCGGGTGATCCCGGTCGGCAGGCTGTCCTTGTCGGGGATCTGGGTGCCCAGCAGGAGGATGATGCCCAGGGCGCGGAACAGCTTGATGCACTTCTCCGCGGTCTCCCCGGCTTCCTTGCCGGTCTTGCCGAAGGTGAACAGCTCCTGGATCTCATCGGCGAACACCACCATCGGGTGCAGCCCGGACCCGGGCAGGGCGGCCAGCTCGGGGGTGACCTTGTTCTCCGGGGCCTTGCCGATCTCGGCGTAGTGCCGGATGCGCTTGGCCCGTTTCTGGCCCTCGCCGTACAGCCAGCCGAACATGTCCGCGCACGCCTTGAGCGTGTCGTCGTCGTTGCCGCTGCCGTACTCGGCGCAGACCGGGGCGACCGGGGCGAAGTCGCCGGTGCCCTTGAGCTCATAGCCGCGGATCTCGGGCCGGATGTCCAGGGCGGCGGCCAGGACCAGCAGCCGCAGCGCGAACGACTTGCCTGATCCGGGCTGCCCGCCGAACAGCCAGTTCCGGAACATCAGCTCGGCCATGACCGTGTCCAGGCGGGGGGTGGTGGCGAACGGGAACGGCTTGAACAGGTCCACCGTCCCGGCCTTGAGCAGGGGCCAGGCGGGCTGGCGCATCTGGGAGGCGGGCTCGTGCCCGACCCACAGGGCCAGGCGGCCGGTGTGGCCGGGGGCGGGCTCGGGCCAGACCTGGTCCAGCGGGAGGCGCAGCCCGGAGGCCAGGCGTCCGCGGCGGGCGATCACGTCGGCGGCCTCGACCCCGTAGGGCAGGTCCACGATGGCCAGGTGGCCGGGGCCGTCGCGGTGGATCTCGGTCGGGAAGGTGATCGCGTTGGGGTCCTTGGCCACGGCGGAGTTGATGCCGGCCACCTGCACGCTCAGCAGGGCGCGGCGGACCAGTTCCGCGGTCAGCTTGCGGTACGCCTTGCCCTGGGAGACGCGGTCGGTGATCGGCTTGTCCGCCGGGCGCCCGGCCCTGGCCGCGGCGGTCACCAGGGCGGCCAGGGCCAGCAGCCGCCACAGGCCCAGGCCGGGCAGCAGGGCCAGCACGGCCAGGCCCGCGGTCAGCATGACGGTGCCGCCGATCAGGACGGGCCAGCGCCAGCGGGCCTGCCGCTGGCGGCGGGCATCCAGCGCCAGCCAGGTGGCGGGGTCGTTGCGGTCGGCGGCGGCGTGGCGCAGGTGCCAGTTCCCTTCCTCCGCGCTGGCCCACCGGGCCAGCCGCCCGATGGTGCGCAGCGCGCCGGGTACCGCGTACACCGCGGTCTTGGCGGCGTATTTCGGGGCGCGGACCGCGTGGAACCCGGCGTGGTACCGGGCTTCCCTGGCGGCCCATGCCAGCGTGGCGGTGATCGCGGCGCGGGAGGCCAGCGCGGGCGGGATGACCGGCGGGCGGTCCTTGCGGTGGCCGCCCGGGGCGAACGGGCGCGGTTCGTCGGCCGGGTCCACCGGGGCCCCGGGCATGATGCGGCCGACCAGGACCGACTCATGGTCCACGTCGTCATCGTCGCCGGGGTCGTCGTCGTCCGGCTGGCCGCCGGAGGGCGGCAGGGCCGGGGAGTGGCCGCCGCGGCCCGCGCCGCCGTCCGCGGCGGGCCCGGGCTCGGTGTCCAGGGCAGGGTTCAGGAACAGCACGTCGGCGCCGGGCTCGTCGCCGGGGTCGGGGGCGTGCTGGCCGGGGTCGAACTGGGTTGACATGATGAGGGTTCCTCCTGGTGAGGCCGGGGCGCGGCGCTGGGGCTCAATCCAAGCCGCGCCCCGGGCGGTTTTGCTGGCTAGGCCGCCCATGCGGACGGCGGGCTGGTACGGGGGCTGTCGCCCGTACGGGCGGTGTCGTCGCCGGGGGCGGCGAATGCCTGCGTACGGGCGTCGCGGACGGCTTTCTCGCACCAGGACCGGCGGAACCCGGTGCGCTCCATCAGCGCGTCATAGTCCGGGGTCCACCGCTCCCCGCTGGTAATGGCGTCGCGGATCTGGTCCGCCAGCCCGGCCACCAGCGCGGCCCGGTCTACGGCCGGGCCGTCCGTACGGGGGTCCGGGTCCGGGGTCCGTACGGCGGCGATCTCCGTACGCAGCGCGTCCCGTACGGCGGCGATCTCGGTCAGCAGCGCGTCCCGTACGGAGCCGATCTCCGTACGCAGGGTGTCCAC
>JBEKGC010000270.1:0-11440 GCA_050013055.1 Streptosporangiaceae bacterium | reverse complement strand
CAGCCCAATCATCGACCCGAGGGCGTATGGGAGCGTGGAGCCACCAGCGTGGCCGCGGGCCGCTCGAAGCGAGCGTTCTCAGGTGGGCGTGTAGGTCAAGAGCAGCACGCCGCTGGCGAAGCTCCTGACGTCGGCCAGCGACAGCTGCGGGGCCCCTTTGATCTCCTCGAACAGGTGCTGGCCTGACCCGGCAGCAACCGGCGTCAGCAGGAGGTGGAACTCGTCGATCAGGTTGTGTGCCACGAGCGCCTGGTCCAGCGGACCGTTGCCGAACTTCACGATGCTGCCGCCCGGCTGGCGCTTCAGCCTGGCGACGAAATCGGCCACGTCGCCGGGGATGAAGGTGGCATTCCAGGTGGCTTGCGTCAAGGTCCTGGACGCTACGAACTTGGGCATCGAATTCATCCGGTCGACGAACGCGTTCGAGGCCATGGCGGG
This sequence comes from Streptosporangiaceae bacterium, assembly GCA_050013055.1. Classification (GTDB taxonomy): domain Bacteria; phylum Actinomycetota; class Actinomycetes; order Streptosporangiales; family Streptosporangiaceae; genus Palsa-504. The sequence goes on along the minus strand of JBEKGC010000270.1, from coordinate 11,002 downwards.
GTAGGCGGCGGAAAAATGCTCGTAGGTCTGGCGGCCAAGCAGCAGGGCGTCCGCTTTGTGGACATGGCAGGTCCATGAGACCTGCTCGGACTTCGCTACCTTAAGGAGAAGCTCGGCTCCCGGATGCACGCTGGCTACGTCCTCTACTGCGGCGCTGACTCACTGAGCTTTGGCGACGGACTGGGCTGCCTACCTATTTCCGCGTTTTGGACAACTGGGTAGCGGTTCCTTACGGGCATCAGACGACCAGCGTCACCGAGACGTACGACTCTTCCCGGTGCGCGGTGCCGGGTGGCGGGCTGGTCGCGCTCCAGCCTCAGCCGCCCGGGAGGCCTTCAGCCCCTGTAATGGCACCGACGGAAAGCGCTACCGTGAGAGCGTGGGGATGTACGGACCCGATGAGGACGACATCGTGGAGCACGGCGGTGCGCCGCTGCGGCTGCCGGGGTGGGCCCGGCGTCCCCGGTGGCTTCCCGCCCTCGGCTGGCGGCCGTCGCGTGGTGCGGCCATCCTTGGCCTGGCCGGGCTGATCATCGGGCTGGCGGCCGGGTACGCGCTCGGCTACCGGCACCTGGGGCGGGCCGTCCGGCCGTCGGGGGCGGCAGCCGCTGGCGCCGTCCCCTCGTTCGTGGCGGGTTCCGCCGTGCCGCCGGATCCGGCCGTGTCCGCCGGGGGCTCCGGCGCCTACTCCTCCGGCCTCAGCATCTCGGGACTTTCTGGGCTGGCCCAGACCGGCGGGACATGCTCGGTGCAGCGTGGCCGGGATCTCCAGGTCGGCATCGAGGTGATCAACCTCGCCGGGACGACAGTCGCCCTCGGGCAGGTCATGGCCATCCTCCCGCTGGGCGGGCTGCGCCCGGTTTCGCAGCAGTGGGCACCGTGCGCCGCCATCTCGCCGCCCCCGGCAAGCGCGGTAGGCGCGGCGGTCGTCCCGCCGTTCGGTACCGCCTGGCTCAGCGTCACCTTCCGGGTGCTCGTGGCGTGCCCGAGCCCGCTGCCGGTGCAGTTCAGCGTCGGCTACCAGGAGAACGGTCGGACGGACACCGTGCACCTGCCGGGATTCCCTGATCTGGGGCAGGTCACCTACACCGGGTGCCAGGGAAACTCCTAGGCAGCCATCATCAGGACGCCGGGGGCTTGGGCGTGTAGGTCAAGAGCAGCACGCCGCTGGCGAAGCGCCTGACGTCGGCCAGCGACAGCTGCGTAGTGTCCTTGATCTCCTCGAACAGGTGCTGGCCTGACCCGACGGCGACCGGTGTCAGCAGGAGGTGGAACTCGTCGATCAGGTCGTGCGCCATAAGCACCTGGTCCAGCGGGCCGTGGCCGAACTTCACGATGTTGCCGCCTGGCTGGCGCTTCAACCCGGCGACGAAATCGGCCACGTCGCCGGGGATGACGGTGGCATTCCAGGCGAGTTGCGTCAAGGTCGTGGCCGCTACGAACTTGGGCATCGAGTTCATCCGGTCGACGAACGCGTTCGAGGCCATGGCCGGGTAGGCGGCGGAAAACCCTGGTAGGTCCGGCGGCCAAGCAGCAGGGCGTGCGCCCCGGTCACCAGTTCGGTCACGTAGCGCATGTGCTCGTCGTCCAGGTAGGGGAGGGCCCAGTCCTGCGGCGAGCCGATGTCCCCGCCGAGGGCGACATGAGTCGTTTCGATCAGCTTCCTCATCGATCCTTTCCTTCCTGCGGTCGTGGCCAGAGCGTTCTGAGTAGCTCGTCGAGGTGCTCGTGGCATTGGGCCAGTCCCTGCTCCGCGCCTCCGTCGAGATACAGGTCACGCGCCTCGAAGCTGGGGAAGGTCGAGCGTCCGGTGACCAGGGTCGCGCCGGCCTGCTCCTCGAAGGTGACCTCGTCGAGCCCCTCGACGGCGGGTGCCGCGTGGTAGGCGAACGTCGACACGAGCCGGCTGGGCCGCTCGATCTCCCGGTACTGGCCGGAGAACACGTGCTCGCTGCCGTCCGGGGCGCGGTGCACGAACCGGTAGCGTCCACCAACCCGCAGGTCGACGTCGCAGGCGACAACCTCGAACCCGCGTGGCCCGCGCCAGCGCAGCAGATGCCTCGGCTCGGTCCACGCCTCGAACACAAGCCGGGGCGGCACGCCGGAAGACGATGACCGGTGCGTCCTGAGGGGCCAGCACGTCCAGGCGCGGGCCGGTCACGACGGCTCCTCGTCCTGCTGCAGGTCGGCCAGGTAGTCGTCGAGCCGCTCGAAGCTTCCCGCCCAGAACTCCCGGTACCGCAGCAGCCACCTCGCCGCGCTGCCGAGCGGGTCAGGCGCCAGCCGGGCCGGCCGGGTCTGGGCTATCCGGCTACGGGTCACCAGGCCGCTGCGCTCGAGCACCTTCAGGTGCAGCGCGACCGCCTGCAGGCTCATGTCGAACGGTGCCGCAAGCTCTCCCAGCGGGGCTTCGCCTTGGCGAAGGCGCTCCAGAATAGCCCGCCTGGTGGGGTCGGCCAGGGCGGCGAAGGTCAGGCTCAGTTCGTCGGTTGCCGTCTTCATCAAGACGATACTTTATCAAGCAATAGCTTTAATATCAATGCGAGCCGGAATCCCTGCGCTCAGCTGGGGTGTGGCGCAGCGGGCTAGGCCTCGGGTTCGGCGGGCACGCTTGGCTGGTAGGCGGGCGCCGGCGGCTGCGGGTGCACCATCCGGGCCCGGGCAACCGACAGCAGCGCCGAGGCCACCGCGCACCCGGCCATCACGAAATAGATGGCCGGGTAGCCGCCGGCCAGGCTGAAGATTAGCGCGGCGAACGGGCCGCCGACGGCCACGCCGATGTCCCAGAAGGACGTGAACGCACCGAGCGCGGCACCTTGCTGCGAGGGTTCCGTTCGGTTGATGACCAGCAGCGCGAGCGACGGGAACAGCAGTGACAGCCCGGCGCCCATGATGAGGCCGCCGACGATCACGACCGTCAGGTTCGTAGCGACCGCCACCACGATCAGGCCGACCGCCTCCACCAGGGCGGACCAGAGCGCGACCTGCTGGGTGCGGAGCCGGTCCGGCAGATGGCCGATGACCAGCCGGACCCCCACGTAGGTGAAGCCGAACGCGGTGAAGGCGGCGATCCCGTCGGAGACACCGCGCGCCGCCATGTCCAGCGCCACGAACGCCGCCAGCGCGCCGTAGCCGAGCGCGGCGAGCGAGAGCGCGATGCCGGGCACCACGGTGCTGGCCGGCAAGATGCTGCTGCGGGCGCGGGCGCCGCCCGCCGGGCGGGCCGGCACCGGGGCCGACACCACGGACAGGAAGCCGGCCGCGCCCACCGCGGTGCACAGCGCCCAGACGGCGCTGAAACCGCCGAGGTGCATGGCCACCGTGCCGAACAGCGCACCGAGCGTCGTGCCCAGCCACATGTAGATGCCGTACATCCCCACAATCCGGCCGCGCCGCTCCGGCGGGCACAGGCTCACCAGCCAGGCCGCCCCGGCCGTGTACGTGGTGCCCTCGCCGATGCCGTTCAGTATCCGGACGCAGACCAGGATGGGCACGTTCCGGCCGCCGAAGTAGGCCGCGCCCGCCAGCGTGCAGGTCAACGTGCCGATGATCATGACCCGCTTGTAGCCGTGGCCGTCCGCGAACCGCCCGGCCACCGGCCGGCTGATGACCACGGCCAACGAGACGCCGGCCACCACGATGCCCACCTCGCGCTTGCTGCCGTGCAGCTGCTGCGACACGTAGAACGGCAGCGTGGCCAGGGAGGCACCCACCCCGAACAGGCAGAAGAAGATGCCGCCGAACATGGGCATGAACGGGCGGTAAAACCGGACGGTCTGACCGACTGGACTCAAACGTTTGCCTCCGTCTCCCCGGCCGGGACGGCGAGGAAAAAGTGCGTCGGCAGATGAACGGCGAGTCCCTCGTTGATCTCGGCGCAGACGGCCAGGCCGGGGCGGGCGAACGTGCCGGGCGGCGGCTCGGCCACCCGGATCGCGGAGCGCCGCGCGTCCAGCAGCCGGACCGCCTCCGCGAAGTCCCCGGCCAGCGCCTGGCCCGGCCGCACCCAGCGGATCCGGCTGATCAGGATGCCGTTGGCCGCCAGGTCGGCGAGCAGGGAGCCGTGGCCGACCAGGACCCGGTAGTAGTCCCGCGGGTTGACGATGATCGCGTGCGCCGTTGAGCCGGTCTGCTCGATCTCGTCACAGGCCGCGAGCAGCCCGTCCACGTAATCCCCCTGGTACGGCAGCCGGGCGATCTCCGGGTGGCTGAGCAGCCCGTACGGGCCGATCGACAGCGCCTGGTTCTCCGCGGTGGCCAGCCGGACCAGCAGCCTGTGGTCGATGAACTCCGCGAGCATCTCCGGGTCGGCCGTCAGCTCGGGGGGCAGCTGGATCCAGGCCCGGATCGGGCGGATCTGCGCCTGGGCGACGCCGGACCGGAACCCCGCTTCCCGGCGCCCGGCCGCGGCAGGCACCGCCGCCTCCTCCTCCTCCTCCGTCGGCCGTCCCTCCCGTCAGAACGTGATGACGTCGGCGTCGACCGGACGCTTCTTCAGCAGGCTGCGGACCGTCAGCCGCGGCTTCTCCCTGGCCGGCTTGTGCGCGTCGGTGATCGTGTAATCGAACGTCACCTCGGTCCGCTCGCCGTCGGCGGCGAAGGCCCGGGCGAACACCGTGCCGGGCGACGGGGCCATGCCGCTGCCCGCCGGGGCCGCCCCCTGAGTGCTTGGCCCGGTCGCGGCCGCCGCTCCGGCACCGGACGGCGGCGAGAAGGTGTCCGCGGTCATGCTTGCTCCTGTTCCGATGGCATGCTGCACAATGGATCGATAGAACGGATAGTGGTATCTGTAGAACGCCTTCAGCGTGTCGTTGTTGTCGACGTTGACCGGGTACGTGTGCTTGCGGTCCTCGAAGCCCGCGCTGGCGATGGCGTCCAGGTGCCAGGCCCGGTGCCGCTGCCATTCGGGCCGGTCGCTCGGCTGCCAGCTGAGCGCACCCGGTAGGTACGGCAGTCCGACCGCCTCGCAGTAGGCGCGGACGACGGCAGCCGGCTCGCCGACCAGAGCCTCGGCCCTGATCACCAGCGGCTTGCGCCCGGTCACCGACCAGGTGAGCTCGCCGCCCGCCTCGAGGAAATGAGCGCCGCCGGCCAGATCAGGGCGGCCGAGCGCAGCCCGGAACGCGCGCAGCGTCTCCTCGTGCACCGGCCGCTCGTGCACCGGCCGCTCGTGCCCTGGCCGCTCGTGCCCTGGCCGCTCGTGCCCTGGCTGGCCGGGTACCAGCTGAGCCTGCGGGCCGGCGGGCGCGGGCGCGGGCAGCATCGCCCGCAGCACCCGCCGGTCCGCCTTGCCGCCGTCGGTTAGCGGCATAACGGGCAGCACCACGCAGTACCGGGGCAGGTGAGTTCGCGGCACGGTACGGCGGAGCTGGTCGCGGAGCGCGCTCTCGGTCACCTCCGGGCCACCGGAGGCGAACAGGGCCAGGGACCGGGCCTCACCCTGCCCCGTGACCAGGGCGACCGCTTGCCTGACACCAGGGCAGGCCTGCGCCGCCACCTCGATCTCGCCCAGCTCGATCCGGACCCCGCCCACCTTGACCTGGAAGTCCTTGCGGCCGGAGAAGTAAAACAGGCCGCGGTCGTCGACGTAGCCGAGATCCCCGGACAGATAGATCCGATCACCAGGCGCGAGGTCAGGAAAGGGGGCGGCGGGAAGACCGCCGCGGTTGCCTCCGGGTTGGCGTGATAACCGGCGCCGAGGCAGGCGCCGCCGATGGCGATCTCGCCGACCGTGCCGGCCGGCAGCGGCCTGAGCTCGTCGTCCACGATCACCGCGAAGCAGTTATCGATCGGGCGACCCAGCGGGATCGTCTCCCCGTCCGAGGCCGAGACCGGATGGAAGATCATGCCGATGGAGGTCTCTGTCGGCCCGTAGCCGTTGGTGACCCGCAGGCCGGGGAGCAGTTCCCGCATCCGGTGCACCGCGCGCGGGTTGATCTCCTCGCCCCCGACCACCACATGCCGGAGGCAGGAGAGCTTGCGCTGCGCCCGCTCGTCGCCGGCCACGGTGGCTACCAGCGCGCTGAAGATGCTCGACACGAAGTCGGTGGCGGTGACGCCGTAATGGGCGATCGTGTCGATCGTCCGGTGCAGGTTGAGGAACTCGCCCTGGACCGGAAGCACGGTCCGGCCGCCGGTGGTTAACGGCCAGCAGAGCTGCCACAGCGAGGAATCGTAGGTGTGCCCGCTGTTCTGCAGCACGATCTCGTCGCCGGTGGCGGCGAAGTAGCGGGTCATGAAGGCGAACCTCTTGGCCAGGCCGCCGTGCCGGTTCAGCGCGCACTTCGGCACGCCGGTCGTGCCCGACGTGAAGATGCCGTAGATACGGAGTAGGCGCATATGTGAAGCTGCGCGAAGGACTGCACCTAGGTAGCGACTTCGAGGCCGTCCAAGAACTCTCTAAGGGGAAGCGGACCACCGATAAGCGGCGGCATACAGGAGAAGGAATCTTCTTCACCTCAAAGGCCGTAGACATCTTCCGCCTGACATCATCGGGCGTCCGGTGGACAGTCGACAACCTTCGCCATGACACAGCGCTTGGTGTCCTACCGGCAAGCGGTGGACATCTGTTGTGTGCCAGATCGACCCGCGGACCGATCGTTCGCTGGCGGGCATCTTCCGTGAATTCAGTCGTGACCACGCCTTCGTCAAGACACGGCCGGTGGTCAAACTGTTCGAGATAGGTACCACCTTCGTATCTCGAAGCGAGGCGCGACGGCTGCTGGACGGGCTGGAAGCCGACTTCGACACTGTGGAAGTGGACTTCGCCGGGGTTGCCGACGTCGGTCAGGGGTTCGTGGACGAATTGCTGCGAGTCTGGCCTACGGCCCATCCCGACAAAACCGTCATCCCTACTAACATGAACCCAGCGGTGCAGTTCATGGTCGAGCGTGGCCTGTCGCGCATCCCACAACCTGATGAGCAGGGCTGACCCACTCTTACATGGTGGCACTCGATCGCACTTTACAGCGCGGTATCCGCAGGCGTTGGGATGAAGGTGAATACGAGGCGGTCGCCCGCCGTTTCGATGCTCTAGGAATCAAGCGGCTCGCCTGAATGGTTGTCCTGTAGTCGTAGAACGTAAGGAATCTTCGTACGCTCATTCCGACGATGGCGACAACTTGCCTGACCATATTTCTGCTTTTTGTCCTTGTTGTGCTTTGCGAGCATGGCCAGGCGCCCTCCGCTGTGTGGCACGACGCCCCGGCCCGAGAGGGCAATGGCCTTGCTTTAGGTAACTTGCCAAGGGTAGAGCAGGTGGAACTCGATTATTCGGACGACGTTGGTGACGCTGGGCTCGCCGGGCTTGCGAGCGGGGAAGTCGCCGGCTTTCTTGGATTTCCTGGGGCTAGCTCGGTCGGGGCGGTCGCGGACGAAGAATCCGGGCATGAGGATTTTCAGCAGGAACGTGGCGATGGCGAGTTCTGGCTGGTCAGGGGGAAAAAACCGCGACGGATTCCGTCGCGGCGGCTAGGGCGTGCGGGAAGCTGATCCGTGCCGGCGGGATGCCCGCCGCGTTCACCGCGATCCCGACGATCCTGCAGATGGCCTGGTAGACGGCGAACAGCGCCCACATTTCCTGCATCACGCCCTCGGGGTCCTTGGACCGCAGGACGGGCTGGCCCTCGCCCATGTCCGTCTTGTGATGGCCGATGACGGTCTCGCATCCCCACCGGTCCGGATAGCAGCACGCCAGGTCCAGCGCCGGGTACTCCTCCACGTCGAGCAGGTCCGTGACCAGCGCGAACACTTCCGAAGTCTCCTCGGTGCCGCCTTGGGCGGCGGTGTGCACGGTGTACTCGATGACCCGCACCGTCAGGACGGGGCCGTCGCTCCTGCGGGGCGGCTTCAGCTCGGCGAGATAGGTGCCGTCGGCCAGGGCTTTCACCGGCTTCAGCGTGAAGGACGCCGAGGCGCGCCACAGGATATGCGCCCCTGTGGCGAGGAAGGCGCGCGCCAGGGACCAGGACAGGAACTTGCGGTCCGCGAGCACGAGCATGCCCGGGCCGAAGCATCCCAGCAGATCCCGGGCCAGCGGCTGTTCCGCGGTCCGGTACGAGTCCATCGCCGCCCCGAGCAGGCTCCCGGTCCCCGACTCGGCCGCCGCCACCCACCGGACCTGCGGAAGCGCGCCGTCCCGGGACTGGTTCGACGGCCGCCCGAAGAACGCGTCATTCTCCTTGCTGTCCGGCACGTCGGTCGTGGACCCGTCCATCGAGACCACTCGCAGCCCGCAGCAGAACACGCCCGGCGCCCCATCCGCGCCCGTCGGCCCCGCCGCGTGCTCGAACAGCATCCGCACCGGGTCCGCGCCGAGCTTTCCGCGGCCCCGCGACAGGGAGGAGATGTTCGGCTGCTTCCACCGGCGGCCCTCGCCGGCATCGACCCAGCCGCCGGGGTCCAGCTGCCCGGCCAGCAGGTCCGCGCCGCGCCGCTGGTGGTACAGGCCGTCGGCCAGCTTGGCCATCACCTGCCCGTACCCGCAGTTCCGGCCCCGGAACAGCCACAGCGCCAGCACGAAGTACACCATCAGCCGGGCCGGCAGCAGCCGGCGCCGCTGCTCCCGCGTCCCGGTCGCCCCGACGACCTCATCAACCAGCTCTGGCGGGCCTGGTCAGAACCCCGATCGAGATCCGGTCCGGCAGCCACCCGTCCGGCGACAAACCCTCAGTACCATCATGAGCCACAAAACGGTTACATTACCACATCACGTCTTAAGGCAAGGCCATTGGCCCGAGAGGGCCGACTCTCGGCGTGCTATTTCCGAGGGCGTGACGTACTGCGTTCGCGGTATGCCGAAGTGACCGCGCTGGGTTGACGCGCGACGGCCGCATCCCCTGGAGAGTTGGTAACACCGATTCATTGAGCTTTAGAAGGGTACTCTCGTCATGGGTGGACTGGCACGCTGGTGCATACACCATAAAATCCTGGTTCTGCTTTCCTGGGTAACAATGCTTGTGGCCCTGGGCGGGGTGGTGGGGCTCGCAGGGTCGGCCTTCAGCGATTCCACGTCGCTGCCGGCCAGCGACTCGGCCACGGCGTACAACCTGCTGGCCCGGGCCGGCAGCGACGCCGCCAAAGTGACCACCGGAACCATCGTGTGGGACACCCGCAGTGGTTCCGCGCTCTCCCCGGCGGCGAGCTCGAGAATCGCGCCGATGCTCGCCAGCGTGGCGCGGGTCAAGGGTGTGAAGGGCGTGATCAGCCCGTTTACCGCTATCGGCGCGAAACAGGTCAGTGCTGATTCGCGTACCGCGTACGCCACGGTTGTCTTCACCTCCGATAGCCATGAAGCCGTAGCGGCGAAACTCGCCAAGGCAGCAGCCACCAGCCGGCTGGACGTCCAGGTGGGGGGCGCCGCCTTCACCAAGATCAGTCCCGGGGGAGTCAGCGAGGTCATCGGCATCCTTGCGGCCCTGACGATCCTGATCCTGGTGTTCCGGTCTGTCTGGGCCGCGGTGCTGCCGATCATCACCGGAGTAGCCGGTGTCGGCCTGTCCAGCCTCGCGGTCATGCTGCTCTCACACGTCATCACGCTGCCCAGCGTCGCTCCCGAACTGGGCGCCCTGATCGGGCTCGGCGTCGGGATCGACTACGCCCTGTTCATCGTCAACCGGCACCGCAAGGCGCTGCGGCAAGGTGCCGACCTGCCCAGTGCGATCACCACGGCGATGAACACCTCCGGGCGGGCCGTGCTCTTCGCGGGCGGCACAGTCATCGTCGCGCTGCTGGGTCTGGTCATCCTCAACGTCGGCTTCCTGACCGGGCTGGGCATCGCCGCCGCGGTGACCGTGTTCCTGACCGTCATGGCCGCGGTGACCCTGCTCCCGTCGCTGCTGGCCACTATGGGGCGACGTGTGCTGCGCAAGTCCGACCGCGCAGCGACCGGGTCGCTGGCACTGGCGGGTGCCGGCCCGGCGCCGGATGCCGTGCCTGTCCGCCCGGCCTTCTGGGCACGGTGGGCGCGCCTAGTGGAACGCCGGCCCGTAGTAGCCGGGCTACTGGCCCTCGTAGTGCTCGTCGCGTTGGCGGCGCCGGCTCTGGCGATCCGGCTGGGCGCCGCGGACGCTAGCAGCGCCCCGGCCGGGACGAGTGCCCGCAGCTTCAACGACACCATGGCGGATGCGTTCGGCCCGGGCTTCGACGCCCAGGTGCTGCTAGTCGCCCTGACCCCGGACAGCCAGGCCCGGACGGCGTGGACCACCCTCGCCAGGGAACTGCCGCAGGTAAAGGGCGTCGCTTCCGTCGGCGCGCCGGCAGCGGCCTCCGGGAACAAACTGTCCACGATCCAGGTCGTCCCCACCACGGCCTCCCAGGACCGGGCAACCAGCGATCTCGTCCACACGCTTCGCTCCGGCGTCGTCCCGCGGGCCGAGGCCGGAACCGATCTGCGCGTGTACGTCGGCGGGACCACCGCGACCAACATCGACTTCGCCAACGCACTGACCAGCAAGTTGCCGCTGTTCCTGGCCATCATCGCCGTGCTCGGCTTCCTGCTCCTGATCCTGGCGTTCCGCAGCCTGCTCGTTCCCGCCATCGGGGCCATCGGCAACCTGCTCACGATCGCGGTCGCGCTCGGGTCGACCGTCGCGCTGTTCCAGTGGGGCTGGGGGCAGCCGCTGTTTGGCATCGGCGGACCCGCCCCGCTGGAGTACATCGTCGCCGTCCTCATCGTCGGCGTGGTCTTCGGCCTGTCCATGGACTACCACGTCTTCCTGGTCAGCCGGATGCATGAGAGGTGGACCCAGACCGGGGACAACCAGCGCGCCGTTACTAGCGGGGCAGCCGACACCGGCGGGGTGATCGTCACGGCCGCCACGATCATGGCTTGCGTGTTCGCCTCGTTCGGCCTCGCCGGGGTGCGAACCATCTCGGAGTTCGGAGTGGGGCTGGCGGTCGCCGTACTCGCCGACGCGTTCCTCCTGCGGATGACCGTGATCCCCGCGCTGATGCACTTGATCGGGTCACGGAACTGGGTGATCCCGTCCTGGCTCGACCGGGT
>JBEKGC010000269.1:0-9175 GCA_050013055.1 Streptosporangiaceae bacterium | reverse complement strand
CGAAGGTGTTGCCGTGCATCGGGTCGCAGACCCAGGCGACCGGCATCCCGGCCCGGTCCACCGCCCGGATCAGCGGCGGCAGCAGGTCCCGGACCCGGGCGGCCCCCATCCGGCTGATGAACATGAGGCGCCCGGGCTCGGCGGAGGGGTTGAGCGCCTCCGCGAGCGCGAGGACCTCGGCGGGGGTAGCCGAAGGACCCAGCTTGACCCCGACCGGGTTGCGGATATCCCGGGCGAAGCCAACGTGCGCGCCGTCGAGGGCGCGGGTGCGTTCGCCGATCCACAGGAAGTGCGCCGACGAGTCATAACGCGGGCCAGTGCCGGGATCAGTCCTGGTCAGGGCCCGTTCGTAGTCGAGCAGCAGAGCCTCGTGAGAGGTGTAGAGCTCCACCGAGCGCAGCTCGGCCGGGTTGGCTCCGCAGGCGCGCATGAACGCCAGGGCCCGGTCTATCTCCTCGGCCAGCCGCTCGTAATGCTGACCCGCCGGGCTTTCCCGGACAAAGTCCTGGTTCCAGCCGTGCGCCTGATGCAGATCCGCGTAGCCGCCGGCGGTGAAGGCCCGGCACAGGTTCAGCGTGGCCGCCGAGCAGTGGTAGGCGCGCAGCAGCCGGCCAGGATCAGGGGTCCTGGCCTGGCGGGTGAACTCAAAGCCGTTGACCGCATCACCGCGGTAGGCCGGCAGCTCCACGCCGTCGCGCACCTCGGTCGGGCGGGACCGGGGCTTGGCGAACTGGCCGGCCATGCGGGCGATCTTGACCACGGGCACGCTCGCCCCGTAGGTGAGCACCAGGGCCATTTGCAGCAGCGTCTGCAGCTTGGCGCGGACCGCCTCGGCGGTCGCGCCGTCGAACGTCTCCGCGCAGTCGCCGCCCTGGAGCACGAACGCCTCACCCCGCGTCACCGCGGCCAGGCGCTCGCGCAGCCGGTCGCACTCCGCGGCGAACACCAGCGGGGGCAGCGCGCCGAGCTCCGCCCTCACCGCGCGCAGGCGGCCGTCGTCCGGCCACTCGGGCTGCTGGACCGCGGGCAAGCCGCTCCAGCTCCCGGCCGCCACCCCGGGGCCGGCCGCGGCGCCGGTCATCGGCCGCCGCCCGGCGCGTGCAAATATGACCAGATCACGATCTCACCGTACCGGGCGCTCAGTCCGCGTGCCCGACGACCAGGAGGGCGAACTCGCCGTACGCGCGAGCCACGTAAGTATCGGTGTACCGGCCCCCCGGCCTGAACCAGGACTTCGCGCCGTTGCCCATCTCCAGCACGGCGAAGGCCGCGATCTGCGGCGTCGGCGTCCGGAACCGGCCGGCCCGGCAGCCCTGCTCGATGATGCGGCGCACCCGCGCTCCGTAGGAGTCCCGCTTGGCCACGATCGCGAGCCGGTAACCAGGGTCCAGGCTGCGGACTTCGACATTGCAGACCGTCACCTCGGCCGGGTAGCGCAGGAAGTCGAGTACCAGCGACTCGGTGGCCCGGCGCAGCTGGTCCGCGACGTCTTCCACGCCGTCGAGGGCCTGCTCCAGGGCGGCGATGGCGCGGTCCATCGCCTTGTCCATGATGGCGTACAGGATGTCCTGCTTGGACGCGACGTGGTTGTACAGGCTTGGCGCGCGCACCCCGAGCTCGGTGGCGATGTCCCTCATCGAGGTGGCCCGGTAGCCGCGTTCGGCGAAGAGCAGGCAGGCCGCGTCGAGCACGGTGCCGCGGTTCGTCGCGGTTGACCCCTCCACGCCCAGCAGCTTACGGTACTAACGAACATTCATTAGTCAGCTGAGCGCTGACCGGGCACGGCCGCCAGGTCACGCCGGGAGGCTAGCCATGACCGCTGCCATGAGCTGGGAACTTGACGACAACCACGAGCAGTTCCGGGCGAGCGTGCGGGGTTTCGTCGATCGCCACGTGCGTCCGGTGGTGGACGAAGCCGAGACGGCCGGCCATCCTCCTGCGGCCCTGCTGAAGGAGATGGGCAGCGCCGGCCTGCTCGGGCTGGCGGTGCCGGAAGAGGACGGCGGCGGTGCGGGCGACACGCTGGCCATCGTGGTGCTCGCCGAAGAGCTGGCCCGGGCCAGTGGCGGCATCGCCGTCACCGCGCTGGTGACCGGTTACATGTCCACCCCGCACATCGCCCACTTCGGCTCCGCCGACCCAGCGCGCCCGCTACCTGCCGGGGTTGATCGCCGGGGAGAAGATCGCCTCGATCGCGGTCACAGAACCAGGCGCCGGATCCAACGTGGGCGGCATCACCACCAAGGCGACTGCCGTCGACGGAGGGTTCCGCCTGGACGGCACCAAGATGTTCATCACCAACGCCGGGATCGCGGACGTGTTCGTGGTCGCCGCCCGGACCTCACCCGACGGGCATCGCGGGATCACCACGTTTATCGTGGCAGCCGATAACCCCGGCCTGTCCGTGGGCCGGCCGCTGCGCAAGATGGGCTGGCACGCCTCGGATACCCGCGAGGTCGTCCTGGCGGATTGCCTGGTCGCGGACGACGCGGTGCTCGGTGAGCAGAACCGGGGCTTCCACCAGATCATGTCGGCCTTCCAGCTGGAACGGCTGACCCTGGCCGCGATGGGCGTCGGTCACGCGGAGGAGTGCCTGGCCGCCGCGACCAGCTACGCTCGCGACCGCGAGGTGTTCGGCGCCCCGATGATCGAGCTGCAGACCATCCGGCACCGGCTGGCCGCCATGTCGGTCGAGCTGGAAGCGGCCCGCCTGCTCACCTACCAGGCGGCGGCACGGCTGGACGCCGGTCACCCGGAGGCGGCCACGTCGGTCGCCCGGGCCAAGTACCACGCGGCGATCGCGGCGAACCACATCGTCGACGAGTGCGTCCAGCTCTTCGGCGGCAGCGGCTTCCTCGAGGAGACCCCCGTCGCACGCCACTACCGCGACGCCCGGGTGCTGCGGATCGGCGGCGGCACGGACGAGATCCAGCTTGAGATCCTGGCCAAGGGACTGTCTGCGTGACGGCGCCGGAGGGAGCAGGCCAGGAGGGAGCTGACGCGGTCCGGGCCGCGATCGCGGTAGCTCGCCGGGGTAACGACCCGGAGCGCTGGCCGGACAAGCTGCCGGTGGCCGACCGGCTGGCGGTGCTGCTTGACCCGGGCAGCTGGCGGGAGGACGGGCTGCTCGCCAACGCGACGGCGCGCGGCCTGCCCGCCGACGGCGTCCGGACCGGAGTCGGCCGCGTCGACGGTCGTAAGGTAGCCGTGATCGCGCACGACTTCGCGGTCAAGGCGGGCTCCTGGGGCGAACTGACCTGCGAGAAGCAGGTCCGGATCCTGGAGCGGGCGGACCGCGACCTGCTCCCCGTGATCTACCTGGTGGACTCGGCGGGAGGCCGGCTCACCGACCAGCTCGGCTTCTTCTCCGACCGCCGTGGCGCCTCACGCATCTTCAGCCTGCAGATCGCGCTGTCCGGCCGGGTGCCGCAGCTCTGCTGCCTGCTCGGTCCGTCCGCGGCCGGCGGGGCGTACATGCCTGCCTTCACCGACTGGGTCGGCATGGTGGAAGGCAACGCCTCGATGTACCTGGCCTCACCGCGGGTCGCGGAGAAGGTGACCGGAGAGCTGACCACGCTGGAGGAGATGGGCGGTGCGATCATGCACGCCACCGTCTCCGGCTGTGCCGATGAGGTGTTCAGCTCTGACTGGGAGGTCATCGCCGCGGCCCGTCTGCTGCTGTCCTACCTGCCCGACTGCTGGCGGCAGCGACCGCCCGCGGGGATCCCCGCGCCTCCCGCCCGCGCCGACTGGGCCGACGTGATCCCGGCCGCCGAGGCCGAGGGGTACGACGTCGGCGAGGTCATCGAAGGCCTGCTCGACGCGGATTCGTTCTTCGAGATCAAGGCGCGCTGGGCCCGCGAAATCGTGGTCGGCCTTGGCCGCCTGGACGGCCAGGTGGTGGGCCTGGTGGCCAACCAGCCCCAGGTCCGCAGCGGGGCGATCTTCGTCGACACGGCCGACAAGGCGGCGCGCTTCATCACCCTGTGCGACGCCTTCAACATCCCGCTGATCTTCCTGCACGACGTGCCCGGTTTCATGGTGGGCGCGGAGGTCGAGCGCCAGGGCATCATCCGGCACGGCGCCAAAATGATCGCCGCCATGGCGAGTTCCGAGGTGCCCAAGTTCTCTGTCATCTTGCGCAAGAGCTACGCGGCCGGTTACTACGCCATGTGCGCCCCGGGCTTCGACCCGCGCGCGTCGATCGCGCTGCCCGCGGCCTGCATCGGGCCGATGGCCGCCGAAGCCTCGGTCAACGCGATGTACGCCAAGAAGATCGCCGAAATCGACGACCCCGGACAGCGCGCCGCCTTCATCGCGGCCCGCACCGCCGAGCAGCGGGCCGACATCAACCTGCTGCACCTGGCCAGCGAGCTTGCGGTCGACGCCATCGTCGAACCAGCCGGCCTGCGGGCCGAGCTCATCGCGCGCCTCGCCGATGCGCAAGGGTGGACCCGCGGACCACGGCGACGGCATCATTTGATCAGCCCGGTCTGACCCGCCAGACCCGGCGAACGCCCGCCGCCTTGACCGCTCAACCAGTCGATAACTACGTACGTGGTACTCCGGGGAAGGATGTCTATGGCAGACAATCTGAGCCAGCTGCTCGCCACGCCGCTGCAGCCGCTGCGCGAGCAGTGGCGCTCGGCGGCGCAGGCCGGGCTGCTTGATGCGGCCCGGGCCGCGCACGAGCAGAGCCCCGACGCCTACTGGGCCTGGGTCGCCGAACGGCAGCGCTGGACGCGCCCGTGGGATACCGTCCGGACCGGCGAGCTCGGCGACTTCAGCTACTTCGCCGGCGGCCTGATGAACGTCGCGGACAACTGCGTGGACCGCTGGGCGCAGGACCCGGCCACCGCGGACCGGGCCGCCGTCATCTGGGAAGGCGAACCGGGTGACGTCCGCACCATCAGCTACGCCGAGCTCGCGGACGACGTCGGCCGGCTGGCCGGCGCGCTCGCCTCGCTCGGCGTGGCCAGGGGTGACGTCGTCGCGATCTACCTGCCCAATGCCATTGAGGCGTTCACCGCCGTGCACGCCTGCAACCGGATCGGCGCCATCTACACGATCCTGTTCTCCGGGTTCGGCCCGGACGCCGTGCGATCCCGGCTGGCGGCGTCCCGGGCCAAGGCCGTCATCGTCCTCGACGCGTCCTACCGGCGCGGCAACCTCACACCGCTGCTCGACACGCTGCGGGCCGCCCGCGGTCAGGCCGGCACGGTCGAGCACACGATCGTCGTCGACCGTACCGGACGCGGCGTGCCGCTCGAGTCCGGCGAGATCTCCTACGCCGACGGCTTCCTGCTCGGGACCTGGGCGAACGTCCGCTGGCAGGTCGGCCCGGAAGACGGCGACGTCTACTGGGTGGCGGCCGACGTCGGCTGGCTCACGTTCCCGATCCAGGCCGTCGTCGGCGGGCTGGCCAACGGCATGACCGTGCTCTGCTACGAGGGCGCCATGGATACCCCGAGCAACGCCCGTTTCTACGAGATCTGCGAGAAACACCACGTCACCAAGGTGCTCGGCGCGCCGACGCTGCTGCGCATGCTGCGCAAGTACGGCGACGACCTAGCCGCCGCCCACCCGATGCCCGACCTGAAGCTGATCACGGTCCAGGGCGAGCCGCTGGACGGCGACACGTTCGGCTGGGCCACCCGGCATCTCGGCACCGGGGTGCCGGTGGTCAACGCCTACGGGCAGACAGAAACCGGCTCCACGTGGGCCTATTCCGTCGCCGGGGTCGAGCCGCTCAAACCCGGGTCCACCGGCACCGCCGTGCCCGGCCACGTGTACGACATCCTGGACGATAACGGCAAGCCCGTGCCGCCAGGCACCAAGGGCAACCTGGTGCTGACCCAGCCGTTTCCCACCCTGGCCCGTACCGTCTGGGACGACCCGGATCGCTACCAGCACGCCTACTTTTCCCGGTTCCCCGGCTTTTACTGCACCAACGACGAGGCCGTGCTCGATGAGGACGGCCACCTGTGGGTGCTCGGCCGGGCCGACGACGTGATCAACGTGGCCGCGCACCGCATCTCGACGCTGGAGATCGAGGCCATCGCGACCGCGCACCCGCAGGTGGCGGAGGCCGCGGTGGTGGGCGTGTCCGACGCCACCAAGGGCACCGTGCCGGTCGGTTTCCTGACCCTGCTCGACGGTGCGGACCCGGGTCAGGTCAAACAGGAGGTAGCCGCCGAAGTGGCCTCCTCGCTCGGCGGCTACGCCCGGCTCGGCGCGGTCTACCTGACCTCGGCGCTGCCCAAGACCCGGACCGGCAAGATCATGCGCAGGCTGCTACGCGACGTGGTCGAGTACGGCGAGCCGCGGGGCGACATCAGCGCGATGGAGGACGTGTCCGGCTTGCAGGCAGTCCAGCAGGCGGTCGCGGCCGGGGGCGGGATGTGATGCCGGTGTCCGGACTGTGGTTCGAGCAGCTCGAGGTCGGCCTGCGGGTGCAGCACGCGGTCACCCGCACCGTCACGGAAACCGACAACGTGCTGTTCACGACCATGACCATGAACCCGCAGCCGCTGCACCTGGACGCCGAGTTCGCGGCCAGGTCGCAGTACGGCCAGATACTGGTCAACAGCATGTTCACCGTCGCCTTGGTCGTCGGTCTGGCCGTGCCCGAGCTCACCCTGGGGACCACCGTGGCCAACCTGGGCTTCTCCAGGGTCGACTTCCCCGCCCCGGTGTTCGTCGGCGACACCATCCACGTGGTCACCGAGGTGATCGAGGCACGCCGGTCACGGTCCAGGCCGGACACCGGCATCGTCACGTTCGAGCACCACGGCATCAACCAGCGGGGCGAGACAGTCTGCCTGGCCGTCCGGGCGGCGATGATGCACTGCCGCCCGGAGCCGGCCCGGCCCGAACCGGAACGGAGCTGACCGCGACGTGCCTGCGCTGACCCGGGTCCGCAGCCTCATGTTCATGCCGGCCGGCCGGGCCGACATGATCGCCAAGATTCCCCGGTTCGCCCCGGACGTGGCGGTCGCCGACCTGGAGGATGCGGTCGCGGCCGACGGCAAGGAGCAGGCCAGGCAGACCGCGGCCGCCGCGATCGACGCGCTGGGCCCGGACCTGGAGGCCAGCACGGTGCTGATCCGGGTCAACCCGGTCGGCACGCCCTGGTTCGGCGCCGACGTCGCCGCCGCGGCCGGCTGCGCGGCGGCCGGGATCGTGGTGCCGAAGCTGGCCACGCCGCAGGAACTTGCCCAGGTCCGGCAGGTGCTGGCCGAGCATTCCTGGTCCGGCGCGCTGCTCATCGCCGGACTGGAAACCGCGCTGGGCGTCGCCGACGCCCGGGTCCTGCTCGCCAACGGCGTCAACGCCGTCTACTTCGGCGCCGAGGATTACATCGCCGACATCGGCGGCCGCCGCACCCGGACCAGTGCCGAGGTGCTGTACGCGCGCAGCCACGTCGTCCTGGCCGCGCACCTGGCCGGGCTGCCCGCCATCGATCAGGCGGTCATGGACCTGGCGGACGAGGCGCATTTCCTGGCCGACGCGGAGGCCGGCCGGGACCTCGGCTACCAGGGCAAGATCTGCATCCACCCGCGCCAGGTCACGCTGGCCCATCAGGTGTTCACCCCGACCGCGGCCGAACTGGCGCACGCCCGCGAGATCATCGCGGCCGGCCAGGCCGGCGTGGCGGTGGTGGACGGCGAGATGGTCGACGAGGTGCACGTGCGGATGGCCCGGACGGTACTGGCCCGGGGGGACGAGCCAGAAAGCCCCCCCAGACCTCCTCGCGAGGGCTTGGCCCGGGGAGACGGCCCGCCCGGCCCGCCGGAACGACCATGACCGGACCGCGCCCCGCGGAGTTCAAGCGGGTGCTGATCGCCAACCGCGGCGAGATCGCGCTGCGGGTCGTGCGCGCATGCCGTGACGCCGGCCTGACCAGCATCGCCGTCTACGCCGACCCCGACGCAGACGCGCCCTTCGTCCGGCTGGCGGACGAGGCCATCGGCCTGGGCGGAGCCACCCCGGCCGGCACCTACCTGGATGCGGCCAAGCTGCTGGCGGCAGCCGGGCAAGCCGGGGCCGGCGCCGTCCATCCCGGCTACGGCTTCCTGGCCGAGAACGCGGACTTCGCCCAGGCGGTCACCGACGCCGGGCTGACCTGGGTGGGGCCGCCGCCGCAGGTCATCCGCGCGCTCGGCGACAAGGTGTCGGCCCGCGCCATCGCGGCCCAGGTCGGCGCCCCGCTGCTGGCCGGGACGACGCAGCCGGTCGCCGACGCGGCCGGAGCGGCGGCCTTCGCCCGGCAGCACGGGCTGCCGATCGTGATCAAGGCGGCGCACGGCGGCGGCGGCCGCGGCCTGCGGATCGCCCGTGCGGCCGGGGAGGTGACCGCGCAGTTCGACGCCGCGGTGCGCGAGGCCGAGGCCGCGTTCGGCCGGGGCGAATGCTTCGTCGAGGCTTACCTCGAGCACGGACGGCACGTCGAGGCGCAGGTGCTGGCCGACGCCTACGGCGCCATCATGGTGGCGGGCACCCGCGACTGCACGCTCCAGCGCCGCCACCAGAAGCTGGTCGAAGAGGCCCCCGCACCGTTCTTGTCCGACGGCCAGCGGTCCTCACTCGAACGCTGCGCCGCCGCCATCTGCCTGCAGGCGGGCTACGTCAACGCAGGCACGGTCGAGTTCCTGCTCTCGCCGGCGGGCGAACTGTCGTTCCTCGAGGTCAACACCCGCCTTCAGGTCGAGCACGCGGCGACCGAGGAGACCATCGACGTGGACCTGGTCCGGGCCCAGCTGCTGATCGCGGCCGGGTACCGGCTGGCCGCCGCGACCACAGGTGCGGGCCCGTGCGCCGGTCCCGGCGGCGGGCCCGCGGGCATCGGGCCCGGCCGGCACGCCATCGAGTTCCGCATCAACGCCGAGGACCCGGACCGCGGGTTCTCCCCGGCCACCGGGACGCTCACCCGGTTCCGGCCGCCGGGCGGCCCCGGCGTCCGGGTGGACTCCGGGGTGGAAGCCGGCAGCGTGATCGGCGGCCAGTTCGACTCGCTGCTCGCCAAGGTGATCATCACCGGACGTGACCGCGGGCAGGCCATCGAGCGGGCCCGCCGCGCGCTCGGCGAGTTCGAGATCGCCGGCGTGCGCACCACCTTGCCTTTCCTGCGGGCGGTGCTCACCGAGCCCGCGTACACCGCCGACGGCCCGGACGG
>JBEKGC010000268.1:0-9294 GCA_050013055.1 Streptosporangiaceae bacterium | reverse complement strand
CGCCAGCGCTCCCCGATCAGGGCGCCGTTGACGTTCACGCCCTGCGTGGTGAGGTTCTCGCCGAACACGCCGGAGGGCAGCGGCCGCCCGAGCTCGGCCGCCCACCAGTCGAGGTCCTCCCGCGCGTAGGCGTAGACCGCCTGGTCAGGCCCGCCGTGGTGGCGCACGTCGTAGACCCGGTCCCCGGCCAGCCCGACGATGCCTGTGCCCTTGGCGGGCGCGGGCGTCACCATGACCGGGCCGCGGGCCGGGCGCTTGTCGATGCCCGTTACCCCGACTTCGGTCTTGGCGCTTGGCCCCGGCCGACCGATGTTGACCGAGAGCAGCTTCATAGCACGACGATACGCAACGCACAGCCGGCCGCCGAGCGGTTAACCGCCTGGCCGCCCGCGCCCGGCCCGCGGCGGATCATCATCCGTCCGCCAGCACCGGCCGCAGCGCGTCGAGGATAGCGGGATCCTCGATGGTGGAGGGCGGCTGCTCGTTCAGCCCGTCGGCGATGCCCCGCATGGTCTTCCGCAGAATCTTGCCTGACCTGGTCTTGGGCAGCGCGGCGACCACGTCGACCCGGCGCAGCGCGGCGACCGCCCCGATCTGATCGCGGACCAGCTGGACGAGTTCGGCGGCCACGGCGGCGGGATCGGTGGCGACGCCCGCCTTGAGCACCACGAACCCGCGCGGTATCTGGCCCTTGAAGGCGTCGTTGACACCGATCACCGCGCATTCCGCCACCGCGGGGTGGTTGGCCAGGACCTCCTCCATCTGTCCGGTGGACAGCCGGTGACCAGCCACGTTGATGACGTCGTCGATCCGGCCCATCACGTACAGGTAGCCGTCGCTGTCGCGGAACCCGCCGTCGCCTGTGACGTAGAAGCCGGGGTGCTGCGACATGTAGGACTCGACGAACCGTTCGTCGTCGCGCCACAAGGTGGGCAGGCATCCTGGCGGCAGCGGCAGCCGCACCACGATCTCCCCAGTCTCACCCGGCGCCGCCTCGGCGCCGTAAGCGTCGAGGATCCGCACGTCGTAGCCGGGCACCGGCATGGTGGGCGACCCGGCCTTGGTCGGCAGCGGCTCCAGCCCCATCAGGTCGGCGGCGATCGGCCAGCCGGTCTCGGTCTGCCACCAGTGGTCGATGACCGGTATGCCGAGCAGCTCGCCCGCCCACCGGTAGGTTTCCGGGTCGAGGCGCTCCCCGGCCAGGAACAGGTAGATCAGGCTGGACAGGTCGTAGGAGCGGGCCAGCTTGCCTTCCGGGTCCTCCTTCTTGATCGCCCGGAACGCGGTCGGGGCGGTGAACAGGGCCTTGACCCTGTGCTCGGCGATGACCCGCCAGAACGCCCCGGCGTCCGGGGTGCCCACCGGCTTGCCCTCGTACAGTATGGTCGTGCACCCGGCCAGCAGCGGGGCGTAGACGATGTAGGAGTGCCCGACGACCCAGCCCACGTCGGAGGCGGCCCAGAACACCTCGCCTGGCTTGGTGTCGTAGATAGCGTCCATGCTCCAGCGCAGCACGACCGCGTGGCCCCCGTTGTCGCGGACCACGCCCTTGGGCTTGGCCGTCGTGCCGGAGGTGTACAGGATGTACAGCGGGTCGGTGGCCGCGACCGGGACGCAGTCCGCGGGCTCGGCCCCGGCCGCCGCCTGGGCCCAGTCCAGGTCGCGTCCTGGCGTCAGGGCGGCCTGCGCCTGCGGCCGCTGCAGGATCACGCAGTGCTCCGGCTTGTGCTTGGCCAGCTCGATGGCCTGGTCCAGGATGGGCTTGTACGCGATGACGCGGCTGGTCTCGATGCCGGCCGAGGCCGAGACCACCACCTTCGGGGTGGCGTCGTCGATCCGCGTCGCGAGCTCGCGCGCGGCGAAGCCGCCGAACACCACCGAGTGCACGGCGCCGATCCGCGCGCACGCCAGCATCGCGATCGCGGCCTCGGGGATCATCGGCAGGTAGACGATCACCCGGTCGCCCGCGGTTACCCCGAGGTCGCGCAGCACCCCGGCGAAGCGCGCGACCTCGTCAAGCAGCTCCCGGTAGGAGTAGGTCCGGCTGGTGCCGGTGACCGGGCTGTCGTAGATCAGCGCGGCCGCCTCGCCCCGGCCGTCGCGCACGTGCCGGTCCAGCGCGTTGAAGCAGGTGTTCATCACGCCGTCGGCGAACCACCGGTAAAACGGCGGATTCGAGGCGTCGAGCACCTGGGTGGGTGCGGTGTACCAGTCGATGTTCTTGGCCGCTTCACCCCAGAATCCCTCGGGATCGGCCAGGCTCTGGTGAAATGCATCGGCGTAGCGGCCCATGACGTCTTTCCCTTCAGTTAGGTCGCGGCCCGGTCAGTGCTTGGCCAAGGACCAGAGCGGCAGCACCGAGCGCTTGTAGGAAGCCTCGCAGAGCTCGGCGCAGGACAGGTAGGCGGCCATGAATGCCACCACAAGTCCCATGTACCCGCCGACCTCGACGGTGAAGCCGCTGCCCGAGTAGTTGCCCGCTCCGAGCACGAACAATGTGGCGACCAGAAGGCCCACGGCCGTGACGACCACGACGTTGCTACGGAACGAGGCCAGCCAGAGCCAGGCCGCGAAGAGGCCGAACCCGTACAGGAACAGCCCGAGGGAGTGACCCACCTGTGCGGCCGGGACGTCCTTCAGGAAGAACTCGGCGATCGCGTACAGCGACAGCCAGAACGCGCCGAAGCCGGTGAACAGGACGCCGGTGAATGTGTTGCCGCTGCGGAACTGGATCGCCCCTGCGATTACCTGGGCGATGCCGCCGAACATGAGCGCGACCCCGAAGACGACCGGTTCGACCCCGGCGTTCACGAGCTTGGCGTTGACCATGCTGAGCATGAAGGTGGTGACCGCGAAGCCGGCTAGGCCTAGCGGGGCTGAATTCCCCCAGCCACTGGCCGGGACCGCTGGCGCTGCGGCTGGCTGGGCAACCGGTTGGGCAATGTCGATGGTGGCCATGTGACCCTCCCTGACGACGGAACTTTCTTTACTGGAGGTTCCGTTAACCGAACATTTCCGCTAAGCGCCAAAGGTCCCGATCATGCGGTGCCAAAGGTCTCAAGCTGCGGTTTAGGGGTTGAGCCGGTAGGCGCGCCTGGCGTTGCCTGCGCACAGCATCCAGGTCAGGCGCACCACGGTTCGTTCGGAATAAAGATCGTCGTCAAGTCCCGTGCGCAGGAACGCCGACAGCGCCTGCCGGAACAGCGCCGCGCTCAGGTAGTAAAGCTCGGGCAGGCCGAACGCGTCCGAGGAGTACAAGAACTTGCCGTACGGCGCGAGCTCGAGCGCCTCGGCGAGCAGCGCCGGGCCGCGGGCCCCCAGGTTGTGGGTGGCCAGCCCGGCGTCGACGTACACCTGCGGGAATACCTGGGCCAGGTACCCGGCCTCGCGGTGGTACGGGTAGTTGTGCAGCAGCATCACCGGGACCCCGGTGGGCTGGATCGCCCGCAGCAGCGGCGTGAGCAGCAGCGGGTTGCCGCGGTGCAGGTCGACGTCGCTGTCCCCGTAGCCGACGTGCAGCTGCACCGGCCGCCGCAGGTCCACGCCGCACCACAGGAGGAACCGCTGCAAGGTCTCATCCGCGCACCGGGGCCAGCCGGGGCCGGCGGCCCCCAGCCAGCGTCCGGCCGCGGCCGCGACCTCGGCGTCGCTGGGCCGCTCGGGGCGCAGGTCGAGCCCGGTCCGGTAGGCGGCGATGGACTTGACGCCGACCGCCGAGGCGGTGCGCGCGGCCAGCGCGGACCGCACCGCGTCGGCGAAACCGGCCGCGCTCACCCCGGCCGCGGCCACCTCCTCGGCCACCCGCTCCAGCCGGACGATCTCGTGCGCGGCCGCGCCGGCCAGGGCGCCGAGCTCGGCCGGGGACGTCAGCGGCTCGGGGATATAGCCGGTGTCCACGCACAGCGCGGACACCCCGGCCCGGAGGAGGAACCTCCGGCTCACCTCGGCCGCGCCGAGTTCGGTCCGCCGGGCGACGTAGTCGCTCAGCTCGGCGTGCGGCGCCAGGCCGAGGACGGGCGGGCACAGCCGGCGGAACGCGAACCCGGCGCCCGAGTCGAACACCGAGCCGCCCGGCCAGCCGCCGCCCTCGGTCAGCATCGATTCCAGCGTGGCCTGGTCCGCGTCCCTGACCAGTACTCCGTGACAGTGATGATCGACCAGGGACTGCTCCGCGACGTACCCGAGCAACTTCCCTGCGTTGCTTTCTCCGCTCGCAGAAAACACCTCCTTGCGTAGGCAGTACTTACATGCGACTATGAACCTGGAAATGTCGGGAACTGTCTCAACGGGGTTATTATCGATCTTACCTTGACTGCTACATCATAGGCCTTGGCATGAGCCCGCGAGTGCTTTATCGGCAAGCGTGCGTGCATTAAGTTTTCTTGCCTCATGCTGTTAATCGGTAGCCCGGAGGTAGAATGATGCTGTTCCGTCGTGCGCGTAGCGCCGTCAGTCGAAGACGTCTTATCCTCTTCGCCATGTCCGTCGTGTCGGCCTGCGCCCTGCCTATCGCGATGGCGGTCCCTGCCATGGCGTACAGCGGGCCGGCCGCAGCTTCCTACGCGAATTCAAATGCGTACACCCTCTTGATTCCCTCGTTCAACGACGACTGCACCAACTTCGTTTCCCACGCACTCAATGCCGGCGGCTTCTCCCTGGTCGTGGCCCCAGGGTTTCCGACGCCAGGTTACGCGACGACCTCGAGCGACGCGTACTGGTTCCTGTACTACAACAAGTTCGAATTCAACTACTCTCATTCCTGGACGGTCGCCAACGACCTTTATAATTTCTTGCTGGATTTCTATCCGGGCGGGCTTTTTGAAGGCACGTTCTCCTATAACAACGGCAAGACCAAGGCACCCGCGTTCACCCCGAACTCCGTGGTAACAGGGGACGTGCTGTTCTACGACTGGGGCACCGGTCTGGGTATTTCGCACGACTCGATGCAGGTCGGTTACGGTACGGACCAATATGGCTACTACGGCAACTGGGTGGATACCCATACCAATGATCACGAGCACATATTCTGGACTCTCAAGGATGCTCCTGGAAATACCAACTGGATGACCACGACTGTCTATTTCATGCACATCTCTTCGAACAATCACTAGCCAGGGTCACCGGTTCGCGCCAAGAATTCAGGAGAAGTGAGGTGCCATGAAGATCACCAAACGTCACAGAGTGGGAACCGCCGCCGCCGCCGTCGTCGTGGCCGGGGCAAGCCTGGGTCTGGGTCTCAGCACGCGCGCGTTTGCCTCCGGATCATCCCCCGCAGCCATGGTGTGGACCAGTGCGTCAGGGAAACAAGCACCCGCATCCGTAGCCGCTGCTCTCCCCGCCATACACCAAGCTGTCGCCGGGGCGGAAGATGCCTACGAGGCTATATTTGCTCCACCGCCCACAGGGGTTATGGCGAAGACGGCGCTTGAGGACAACCCAGCCGTCACCCCGGCGGCGACACTAGACCGTACCGGTCGCCATGCGCTGCTCACCTCAGCGGATGCGGATCTCATCGAAAGCCGCGGGCTGGCTGCGCTGTCGCAGGTTTACACTCCCGCGATGGCCAGTCATATCGGCCAGATCCTTACCGGCGTGGTCGGCACGGTCTCATCCGGTCAGGATCTTCTCGGCGGCGGGGGCGCCTCCGTGGTCACGTACAAGACCGAGTCGATTAACGGCTCGACCGCGCAGGTCACCGCGTCAGTGGCGCAATGGAGCCGAATCGGGTACGTGGACGCCACCACAGGAGCCCAGCACTGGCAGATCAACCGGGCCATCGTCATCGTCACGGATACGCTGGCGCGGAACGCCTCCGGGCAGTGGCAGGTAGCCGGCCGGTCCTGGACCTACGCGCCGGGACAGGGGCCGTGACGGCGAACGAACAGCCGTGACGACGAACGAACAGTCGTGACGACGAGGTAATAGCGGCGGGCGGCACGCCTTCTCCGCTCGCTCGGTCCCTACAGTCCCCACCCGTCACCCCACTCACCACGGAAGACCCCCGAACACTGCGAACCAGGCCCTGCCCAGTTTCCTCGACCCGACGCCGGTTACGGCCGGGAAATCACGTGTGAACCTTTTCGTCCGTTCGCGCGTCACTGAGGGTAGGAACTATTCGTCAGGGGGTGACCTACGGTGACAGGTGCCTACCCGGTGCTTCCGTTGGGTTCCTTGGGATCTACCGGTCCCGTGCGATGGACGCCAGGCCAGCGGCCGTGGTCCCGTACCTTCCGCGGTACGCCCGCGTCCGTGTCGCAGGCACGCCGGTTCGTGGCCGCGCTGCTGGCCGGCTGCCCGGCCAGGGACACGCTCATGACCTGCGTGTCCGAGCTGTGCGCCAACGCGATCTCGCACACCGCGTCGGGTCACGGCGGCGTGTTCATCGTCGAAGTCGATGCCCGGCGCAACGGAGTGGCCAGGATCGCCGTCACCGACGAAGGCGCCGATGGCGTCCCGGTCCCTGGTTCTCTCGACCCGATGGCCGAAGGCGGCCGCGGCCTGGCCATGGTCGCCGCCTGCACCACCCGGTGGGGTTTCGCCGACGCCTACCCAGGCCGCACGGTATGGGCCGAGGCCAGCTGGCCGGTCGCCGTGCCGTCCCCCGGCCAGCCCTCCCGCCCCCCGAATCACCGCCCGGACCGTCACCCGGACCGACACCCGGATCACCACCCGCCCAGGTCCCGCCAGTTCCGCCCCCCCACACCGCCCATCGATCCCGGCGCCGCCTAACCTAACCCCGCCCATCGATCCCGCCGCCGCCTAAGCCGACTCCGCCCAGCGATCCCGGTGCCGCCTAAGCCGACTCCGCCCAGCGATCCCGCCGCCGCCCGTCCCAGGCGGCCCATCACCCGGTCGGCCACGGCCTCATTCTTCCCATCCGTATCTCCCGCCCCATTTTGGCCGGATCCTAAGCGTATGGTTGTGGCAACCTACACATTCTTTTGATTAGGTTGCCACAACCACAACAAAAGCGTCGGTTGAATTATCTCAAATATGAGATAGCTTTAGCGGTATGGACCGTGACCAGCCCCCGAACCGAGCCGAACCAGACGCCGATCAGCCCGATCAGCCCGGCCTGCCGCCACTGCCGGTCATGCCCGGGTTCCGCGAGATGGCCCGGCGCCGGCTGGCGGACGAGCACGCGGCCCGGATGGCGGACGATCGCGCCAAGCTCGTCCGCGAGCTAGCCGAACGACGTCAGGCGGCCGGCCTGTCCCAGACCGAGGTCGCCGCGCGGATGGGTACCTCCCAGTCCGCGGTCGCCAGGCTGGAGTCGGGCACCGCCGACCTGCGTGCCTCCACGCTGGAACGGTACGCAGCCGCGGTCGGCGGCCAGATCACCTGGCAGCTCAACCATCCCCAAGGACAAGGAGCCAGTGAATGACCGCGCACGCCCACATCCGAGGATCGTGGCCGCCTGAGGTGCCGGACATCCCGGGGCGCCCGGGCCGACCAGACACCCCGGGCCGGCCTGGCTATCCGCTCACCCCGGGCTGGCCGTCACCGCCACCGCTTGATCCGGTCCCGCCGACCCGGGTGTGGCTACAGCCGCCCGGCGGGCCGGACGGCCTGTACGAGCGACTGCTGACCCAGCGGATCGTGCTGGCCTCCGGTGTCCTCGATGACGACGCGGCCGCCCGGCTTTCTGCTCAACTGCTCACCCTGGACGCCGAATCGGTCGATAGCGGTGACGGGTTTAAGCCGATCCGGCTTGAGCTGCAGAACCTGCGGGCGGAACTGCCTGCCGCCCTCACCGTCATGGGCATCCTGGACGTCTTGCGGGTACCGGTGCACGCGTGCGTGAGCGGTGAGATCAGCGGCCCGGGCCTCGGCGTGCTCGCGTCCTGCCCGCGCCGGTCCGGCTACCCCAACGCCACCTTCGTGCTCATCGAGCCGAAGCTCGCGTTTGGCGGCACCGTGACCGCGATCACCGCGCAGGAGCAGCAGCTGACCCGCATGGTCGACACGCTGTATTTCCGGCTGGCCGAGGTGACCGGCCGTGAGGTCGACCAGATCCGGGACGACGCGCGCCGCGGCCGGTCGCTGACTACCGCCCAGGCCATCGGCTACGGCCTGATCCAGGCTCAGGAGACCAGCCCAGCCCGCCCATCCGGAGCAGCAGGCTAGCTCACGGCCCGGCCGCGCACCCCCGCCGCGCACCCCCGCCGCGCACCCCGGCCGCGCACCCCGGCCGCGCCCCCGCAGCCCCCATACCCCCGAACGCCCCAGAAAATTGCCCTCTGTACACACTCGCTCTCAATCGGTAACATCGAACCGCGGGCTGACCCGTACGAACTAGTTAGTGTGGAAATCGGCACACCATGGCTTCGGCCAGAAATATGCGTGAACTGGGGCCTGTTATGGATACAGAGAGTAACCAGTCGAGTGAGAACCGTAGTTTCAGTTCCTTGCCAGCCGACGAAGCGCAGCCGCAGAGCGCGTCTGGCTGGGGTGAGCCGGCCGGCCTGGTGCCCCCTTGGTCGGTTCCGCCGGGCCTGGTCGTCCCGCCCACGCACGCTCCGTGGCCGGAGACCCGTCCTGCCCAGGAGCCCGCGGCGCAGGACGAGAACCACCTGTCGCCGCCGGACCGGGAGCCCGGAGATGGCTGGCCCGGTGTCGCCCGTCCCGCCCAATGGTTCCTGCGCGCTCCGCAACCCGCGCCCCCCGTCGCGCCCCCCGTCGCGCCCCCCGTCGCGGAAGCCTGGCAGACGACCGGAGTGCCCTCGCCGCGCCGGGAACCCGACGGAACCTGGTCCTCACCCCTGACCGCGGCCGCCTGGGCAGGCACGAACACCGCCCCTGCTCCGACCAAGGCGCTCGCGGGCCGGGCCGGCGGCCCCGGTTTGCCGCCTGCCCGGGCGGCGGAGGGGCGGCGTCCCGCGCCCGGCCTTTCCCCGTGGCAGAAGTCGCAGCTCCGATGGGACGAAGCGGAGGTGCACTGGGAGCCGCGCCCGGCGCTGGCCCCGCCGCGCCCGCAACCACCCGCGCCCGTCCCCTACCAGCATCCCGCTGGCCGCCACCTCAGGCCGGTCTCCCCTGACCGTCGGCCGGGCACCTGGGGCGGACCCGTGCCCCTGGGCGCCCCCGTCTTCACCACCCCCGCGGCCGACGAGAACGGCGCCGCTCAGACCCTCAAGGACACCTGGACCGACCAGGACACGCCGGCCCAGGCAGACACCTGGACCGGCCAGGACACCTGGACCGACCAGGACACCTGGACCGGCCAGGACACCTGGACCGGCCAGGACACCTGGACCGGCCAGGACACCTGGACCGGCCAGGACACCTGGACCG
>JBEKGC010000267.1:0-9327 GCA_050013055.1 Streptosporangiaceae bacterium | reverse complement strand
GACGGCTTCGAGCCCGACCTGATCCTGTCCATCGCCCGCGGCGGCCTGTTCCTGGCCGGCGCGCTCGGCTATGCGCTCGCGGTGAAGAACCTGCACGTGATGAACGTCGAGTTCTACGACGGGGTCGGCACCACGCTCGACATGCCGGTCATGCTTCCGCCGGTGCCTTCAGCGGTGGATTTCTCGGCCAAGAAGGTCCTCATCGCCGATGACGTCGCCGACTCAGGCCGGACGATCGAGCTCGTCTACACCTTCCTCAAGGATTACGTCGAAGACGTCCGCTCGGCCGTGATCTTCGAGAAGCCCCGCTCGCTGATCAAGTGCGACTACGTCTGGAAACACACCGACCTGTGGATCAACTTCCCGTGGAGCTCGACGGCTCCGGTCGTCCAGCGGGTCGGCCAGGTCTTCGACGCCTAACCCGTCTAACCCACCCCAGCAGCCCCTCTCTCCCCGACTTCCTCCCCCGCATCCGTCCCCGGGAAAAGCTCACGGATGATTCGGCTCCTGCGGAGGGTTTGGTACCCCATGATTGCCTCAACCTTCCACGAGAGCCGAATTATCCGCGCGAACCGACTCTTAGGGGCCGAACTACGCCCCGGTGCGCGCCGCCTCCAGGGCCAGCAGCGCCACGTGCAGCGACGTCCGCGACTCGGCCGAAGCCAGGTCCGTGCCGAGGATCCGCTCGATCCGGTGCAGCCGGGCGTAGAAGGTGGGGCGGGCCAGGTGCGCATGCTTCGCGGCTTCCGCCTTGTTGCCGCCGGCCGCCAGATACGCGGCCAGCACGCCGATGAGCTCGGGCTGGTCGTCGGCCAGCAGCGCGCCGAGTTCACGCTCGACGAACGTCTGCAGCCGCGGATCGTCGCGCAGCAGATGGAGCAGCCCACGCAGCCGCAGGTCAGGCAGCCGGTAGAACAACGGCCGGCCACCCAGCGACCCACCCCCGGCGGCCGGCGACCCACCCCCGGCGGCCGGGGACCCATCCCCGGCGGCCGGCGACCCATCCCCGGCGCGTGAGGACGCGACGTCGGCCACCTGGCTGGCTTCGAGGAACGAGCGGCGCACGTCCCTGATCGACCCGGCGCCCGCGCCGACCCCGATCACCAGGCCGTCCTGATCGTCGCCGAGTCGTTCCCTGATCAGGGTGGCGAGGTGGGTCAGCACCCGGTCCGGGTCAGCTTGCGGGCTGACCGAAAGCATGGCGCCCGCGCGGGCGTCATCGAGGGTTCCGACCAGGGCGGGAACCCGCTCGGCCCGGCACGCGGCGGCGGTGATGTCGGCCACCTCGAGCACCCGGGCGTGAGCGGAAAGACCGAGGACCCCGGCGGGGTCACTGAGCCGGAGCACCAGGGCGATGAGCTGCCGATCCTCGACTGGCACCCCGAGCGCCCTGGCTCGCACCGCGGCCTCGGCCGGGTCGGCGTGGGCCTGGGAGATGATGCCGGCGATCAGCGTCCGGTGCGCCTGGCGGTCCAGGCTCTCCCGGTGCCGGGTGAGCAGGCGGCCGAGGGCCAGCGTAGTGGCGGCCCGCTCGAGGAGAACCGTATCGGTGGCGGTCGGCGGCCCGTCGCAGACCAGGATCACCCGTCCCCAGTCCTCGCCGCGCGCTCCGACCGACGTGAACAGCCACCCGGACGCCTCGTCGTAGACCGTCCGCCCCGGCCTCACGGCCGGCCCCACGCCCGGCCTCACGGCCGGCGACATGCCGGTACTCACCGCCCGGCTACGCCGGGCGAAGCCGGCCAGCAGCCGGGCCGGATCGGCGCCGCCCGGCTCGCAGGCGAGCACCCGGTGGGCGAGGTCGGCCAGGATCACCGGCCGTGCGGCCAGGATCGCGGCCTGCCTGACGATCTCATCGGGCGTCGCGCCCGCCACGGAGAGCTCGGTGAACACCTCGTGCAGGCGCTCCGACGCGCGCAGGTCCTCCAGCTGGGCGTCGATGATCCGGGCGTGCACCGCCTCGGTGATCTCGACGAACGGGACCTCGCGCGCGAAGGCGATCAGGGTCAGCCCGCTGCGGGCGGCGGCCCGCACCAGCGCGTCGGGCAGGACTCCCACGTACCGTCGGCCCAGCTCCACCGCCAGGGCGCTCACTCCGGCCCGAGCGAGGTCGGTCGCGTAGCGAGCCAGCAGGGACGGCTCGGACGGCAGCGCGATCCCGGTGGTGAGCACGAATTCGCCGCCCTGCAGCAGGTGGGCCGCGTCCGCCAGCTCGAGCACGTGCACCCAGCGGACTCGCGCGGACAGGCCGGCGCGACCCGCGACCACCTGCGGGCTGCCCCGGCGCACCACGTCCAGGCCGAGCAGGTCGCCAACCGTAGGAAGCATGGACAAAGAGTAAAACAAACCCGCGTGAGCCTTACATGATGTCGGTTCCCTCCAGGTGCGAAACAGAGGAGACTGGGACCATGTCTGAGCTACTCGCCCGCCATCGCGCGGTCATCCCCAGCTGGGTCGCGGTCTACTACGACGAGCCGATCGAGATCGTCAGCGGCCAGGGCTGCCGGGTGGTCGACGCCGAGGGCCGCGGGTACCTCGACTTCTTCGCCGGCATCTTGACCAACATGCTCGGTTACGACGTGCCCGAGGTCAGGGACGCGGTCGAGCGGCAGCTCGGCACCGGCATCGTGCACACCTCGACGCTGTACCTGATCCGCCATCAGGTCGAGCTGGCGGAGAAGATAGCCAGGCTGTCCGGCATCGAGAACGCCAAGGTGTTCTTCACCAACTCCGGGTCCGAGGCGAACGAAGTCGCGCTGCTGGCCGCCCTCACTGCGCGCCAGGCCAACGAGGTGCTGGCCATGCGGGGCAGCTATCACGGCCGCTCGTTCGGCACCGTCGCCGTGACCGGCAACGCGGCCTGGAAGATGTCGAGCCACAGCCCGTTCGGTACTCATTATCTGCATGGTGCGGACCGGCAGCTGACCCCCTACCAGGACCTGGACGACGCCGGCTACATCCGAGCCTGCGTGGAGGATCTGCGGGCCCTGCTGGCCGGCGGCATCCATCCCGCGGACGTGGCCTGCCTGCTGGCCGAGCCGGTGCAGGGGGTGGGCGGGTTCACCATGGCACCCGACGGCCTGTTCGCGGCCTACAAAGAGGTCCTGGACGAGCACGGCATCCTGCTGATCTCCGATGAGGTGCAGACCGGCTGGGGCCGCACCGGCGAGCACTTCTGGGGCATCAGCGCGCACGGGATCACCCCGGACGCGATGACGTTCGCCAAGGGCCTCGGCAACGGCTTCGCGATCGGCGGCGTGGTGGCCCGCGGCGACCTGCTCGACGGGATCCGCGGCAACGGCATCTCCACCTTCGGCGGCAACCCGGTCGCCACCGCAGCGGCCAACGCCACCCTGGACTACGTGCTCTCCCACGACCTGCAGCGCAACGCCGCCGTCACCGGCCGGATCATCATCGACGGGCTGCGGGAGGCCAGCAAAAACCTGGACATCGCCGGCGAGGTGCGCGGCAAGGGCCTGATGTTCGCCGTGGACCTGGTCGACCCGGTGACGCGGCAGCCGAGCCCGCCGCTGGCCGGCCGGATGCTCGAGGCGACCAGGGAACGCGGCCTGCTGATCGGCAAGGGCGGCCTGTACGGGCACACGCTGCGGATGGCGCCGCCGCTGACGCTGACCGAGACCGAAGCCAAGGAAGGCCTCGGCCTCCTGGCCGACGCCCTCACCGCGGTGAACGAGGAGACGAAGGCCACGTGACCAAGCACATCACCCACTGGATCGGCGGCAAGCCCTGGGACGGGGACGCCGAGCGGCACGGCGACGTGTATAACCCCGCCACCGGGCAGGTCAGCGGCCAGGTCGACTTTGCCACCCCGGCCGAGGTGGACCTGGCCGTCAAGGCGGCCAGCGACGCGTTCGTCACCTGGCGGCGGGTCTCGCTGACCAAGCGCAGCACGGTCATGTTCGCCTTCCGCGAGCTCGTCCGCCAGAACACCAAGGCGCTGGCCGGACTGATCACCGCCGAGCACGGCAAGGTGGCCTCGGACGCGGCGGGCGAGGTGGCCCGCGGCCTGGAGGTCATCGAGTTCGCCTGCGGCATCCCGCACCTGCTCAAGGGCGGGTTCTCCGAGAACGTCTCGACCGGCGTCGACTTGTACTCGATCAGGCAGCCGGTCGGCGTGGTGGCCGGCATCACGCCGTTCAACTTCCCGGCCATGGTGCCGATGTGGATGTTCCCGCTCGCCATCGCCTGCGGCAACACCTTCGTGCTCAAGCCGTCGGAGAAGGATCCCTCCGCGTCGCTGCTGCTGGCCGAGCTGTGGGCCGAGGCGGGGCTGCCGGACGGCGTGTTCAACGTGGTGCACGGCGACAAGGTGGCGGTCGACGCGATCCTGGGGCACCAGGCCATCAAGGCGGTCAGCTTCGTCGGCTCCACGCCCATCGCCAGGTACGTGTACGAGAACGGCACCAAGGCGGGCAAGCGCGTGCAGGCGCTCGGCGGCGCGAAGAACCACATGGTCGTGCTGCCCGACGCGGACCTGGACCTGGCCGCGGACGCCGCGACCTCGGCCGGGTTCGGCTCGGCGGGGGAGCGCTGCATGGCGATCTCCGCGCTGGTCGCCGTCGATCCGGTCGGGGACGAACTGGTCGGCAGGATCAGGGACAGGATCGCGAACCTCCGGGTCGGCCCGGGGTCCGACGAACGCTCCGAGATGGGCCCCCTGATCACCGGGCCGCACCGGGACAAGGTCGCCTCCTACCTGGACTCCGGCGTCAGGCAGGGCGCCACGCTGGCCGTCGACGGCCGGGTCCACCCGGTGATCGGCGGCGACTCCGGCACCGGGTTCTGGCTCGGGCCGAGCGTGCTCGACCATGTCACGCCGCAGATGAGCTGCTACACCGACGAGATCTTCGGGCCGGTGCTCAGCGTGCTCCGCGCCCCGACCTACGAGGCCGCCGCGGACCTGGTCAACAACAGCCCCTACGGCAACGGCGTGGCCATCTTCACCAGCGACGGGGGAGCGGCCCGCCGGTTCGCCTCCGAGGCCGAGATCGGCATGGTCGGCGTGAACGTGCCGATCCCGGTCCCGATGGCGTACTACTCCTTCGGCGGCTGGAAGGCCTCGCTGTTCGGCGACACCCATGTGCACGGCACCGAAGGCGTGCACTTCTACACCCGCGGCAAGGTGGTGACCTCGCGCTGGCTCGACCCGAGCCACGGCGGCGTCAACCTCGGCTTCCCGGTCAACACGTAGGGCCGCTTCCCCCAGGCCCGGTCGCCGAGCAGGGCCAGCCCGGCCGGCAGCAGCACGCCGCGGACGATGGTGGCGTCGATGAGCACCGCGACCGCCATGGCCACGCCGAACACCTTGAACTCGATCAGCGACAAGGTGGCGAAGATCGAGAACACCGCCACCATGATCGCCGCGGCGCTGGTCACCACGCCGGCGCTGCGCGCGATGCCGTCGGTGACCGCGGCCTGCGCCGACGCGCCGCCCCGCCACAGTTCCCTGATCCGGCTCAGGATGAACACGTGGTAGTCCATGCTCAGCCCGAACAGCATCACGAACATGAACAGCGGCAGCCAGGTCGTGATCCCGCCGTAGGCGCTAAAGCCGAGCGGCCCCTCCAGGTGGCCGTCCTGGAAGATCAAGACCATCAGGCCGTAGGCGGCCCCGACCGATAGCAGGTTCAGGCCGATGGAAAGAGCCGGGATATATACCGAACGGAAGGTGGTCATCAGCAGCAGGAAAGCCAGTCCGAGCACGAAGGCGAAGACCCAGGGGACGGTTCTGGCCAGCTGGGCATCGAAATCGTGGTTGCCCGCGGTCAGCCCGGTGACCGCGTAGCTGATCCCCGGCACCTTTCCGAACGTCGCGGGCAGCACCTGCGTGCGCAGCGTGCCGAGCGCGTTATCCGAGGCCGCGTCGGTGCCGCTGCCCGCCAGCGGCACCGATACCACCAGCACCTGGTCCTGGCCGAACATCGCGGTGGTGATCGGTTCGCGGATCGCGCCGTGGCTGACCGCCGCGTCCGCGTGCAGGGCGGACACCGCCCGGCTGACCTGGGCGCCGCCGAGATCGGAGCCGGTCACGACCACATAGGCGGGTTCCGGGCCACCAGGGAAGGCATCGGAGATGGCGACCAGGCTGCGCACGACAGGCACGCTGGTCGGCAGCTCGTGGATGCCGGGGTCCTCCAGGTGCAGGGAGAGTACGGGCACGGCCAGGGCGAGCAGCGCGACCGTGGCCAGGCCGCCCAGCAGCAGCGGCCGCCGTACCACGGCCCGGGCCAGCAGGCCCCAGAACCTCGATTCGTGCGCGGCGGTGCGCCGCCGGCCGAGGAACGGTATCCGGCCCCGGTCCGTCCACGTGCCCAGCAGGGACAAGATCGCGGGCAGGAAGGTCAGGGAGCCGAGCACCGCGATGCCGACCACGATGATCGTGCCGATGGCCACGCCCGAGAACACGTCGATCCCGGTGAGGAACAGGCCGGCCAGGGAAATCATCACGGTCAGCCCGGAAATCACGATGGCCCGCCCGGAGGTGGCGGCCGCGATACGCAGGGATTGCTGGGTATCGTGGCCCGCCGCGCGCTCCTCGCGGGTCCGGCGCAGGTAGAACAGCGAGTAGTCGATGCCGACCGCCATCCCGACCAGCAGCACGATCGAGGACGTGGTATTGCCGATCGGCAGCCAGTGGCTGGGTATCGAGAGCAGCGAGATCGCCGATATGACCGCGGTGCCGGCCAGCAGCAGCGGGATCCCGGCCGCGATCAGCGCGCCGAACACGATGAGCAGCAGCACCAGCGAGACCGGGAGCGAGGTGATCTCGGCCTTACGGAAGTCTTGGCTGGTGATCCCGTTGGTGGCCCGGTCCAGGGTGGCGCCGCCCGCCTCCTCGACGATCAGCCCCGGATGACGGGCCTGGATGGCGGCCACCGCGTTCATGGCCGGGACGACGGCCTGGTCGTCATTGGCCGGGTTGCCCGCCACGTTAAAGGCGACAAGCGCCGAGCCGTGCCCTCCTGGACCGGCGCTGACCAGCCCGGGGCTGGTCAAGGGGGATTCGATGTCGGCCGCGGCGCCCGGCCGCGCCCGCAGCGCGGCGACGACCTGCCGGACGGCCTGCCTGATCTCCGGGTCGTGGCCGTAGGTCTGGCCGGGGGAGCGGCCCTGGATGAGCACGTCCTCGTTGTCGGGCTGCTGCACGACCGGGCGGGCCAGCACCCGTTCGGCCTGCCCCGCCTGCCCTGGGTCGTAACTGTTGAGGTTCTCGGTGCCGATCCGCTGGCCGATCACGACGGCCGCGACGACGAGCAGCAGCCAGCCGATCACCGCCGTCTTGCGGTGCCGTACCGACCAGCCGGCCACTCGTTCCACCATGGGTGCGTGCGTTGTAGTCATGCGCAAAGACTGGGTTACCGGCGCCCGGGGAGACCATGGTGCGATCTGCCCAAGGTTGGGTGGGGTTAGCCTCACCCCGTTCCGGGGGGTCGCTCTGATGGGAAACCCGGCCCGGATGCCCTAGCGTCAGAGGCATGTTCCTCATCCGCGACCTGGTGTCTGCGCGCACCTGGCTCGCCCTGATCCATCACCTGATCGGCCTGTGCGTCGGCTGTGCCGCCATCTTCGTGTTCACCTTCGGCCTCACCTTCGGCGTCAGCCTGCTGGTGGTCGCCCTGGCCGGCCTGCCGGTGCTGGGGGTGACGCTGCGGCTCGCCGACTGGTTCGGCCGGGCCGAGCGGGCCAGGTTCGCCCTTCTGCTCGGGGTGCGCATCCCGGCCTGGCCCGCCGCCAGCCGCGCCGGGTACCGGTGGGGTGTGGTGCCCCGGTGGCGGATGTTCACCGAGCGGGCGACCTGGAGCGAGGTCGGCTACGGGCTGCTGCGGCTGCCGGTCAGCGCGGTCGCGGCGGCGTTGAGCATCGGCCTCTGGGCGCTCGGACTTGTCCTGCTGGCGCTGCCCCTGTACAGCTCGTCCCTGCCCAGCGGTGGTCCCGAGTTCGGCGACACGGTGCTGCGCGGCACGCCGACCCTGGCGGTCTCGGCGGTCATCGGCCTGGTGCTGCTGCTGGCCGCGGCCCAGCTGACCCGCGGCCTGGCGGTCGCCGACGCGGCCATGTCCCGGCGCCTGCTCGGGCCGCCGAGTGACCTGGCCGCCCGGGTCAGCGAGCTTGAGATCAGCCGCGAGCGGGTGGTGGACGCGGCCGAGGCGGAGCGGCGGCGGATCGAGCGCGACCTGCACGACGGTGCCCAGCAGCGGCTGGTCGCGATGGCCATGGAGCTCGGCCGGGCTCAGGCGAAGTTCGCCGACGACGACCCGGGCGCGGCCAGGGCGCTGGTCGACCAGGCCCACGCCCAGGCCAAGGAGGCCCTGCTCGAGCTGCGCAACCTGGTCCGCGGGGTGCACCCGCCGGTGCTGACCGACCGCGGCCTGGACGCGGCCCTGTCCGGCCTGGCCGCGCTGTGCCCGGTGCCGGTCGACGTGCACGTCGACGTGCCGGTGCGGCCGAAGTCCTCGGTGGAAGCGGTGGCGTACTTCATGGTGGCCGAGGCGCTCACCAACGTGGCCAAGCACTCCCGCGCCAGCCACGCCCGGGTGGTGGTGGAAGGTCACGGCTACCCGGGCACGCTCACCGTCATGGTCAGCGACGACGGGATCGGCGGCGCGGACCCGTCCAGCCCCGGCCTGGCCGGGCTGGCCGACCGGGTGTCCGGGGTGGACGGGCGGCTCTCGGTGGAGTCGCCGTCCGGCGGCCCGACGATCATCGCGGCGGAACTGCCATGCGGGTAGTGATCGCCGAGGATTCCGTCCTGCTGCGGGAGGGCCTGACCCGGCTGCTCACCGAGGCCGGCCACCAGGTCACCGCGGCCGAGGGCGACGCGGAGAAGTTCCTGCGCGCGGTGACCGCGGACCCCCCGGACGCGGTGGTGGTCGACGTCCGGATGCCGCCCACGTTCACCGACGAGGGGCTGCGGGCGGCCCTGGTGGTCCGGGACCGCTGGCCCGATGTGGGCGTGCTCGTCCTGTCCCAGTGGGTCGAGGAGCGGTACGCCATCGAACTGATCTCCGGCCGCACGCAGGGAGTCGGCTACCTGCTCAAAGACCGGGTCGCAGACGTCGGTGAATTCCTCGGCGCGCTGGACCGGGTGGCGGCGGGCGGCAGCGCGCTCGATCCCGAAGTCGTTGCGCAACTGCTCGCCCGCAGCCGCCACCCGCTCGGCGAGCTGACCCCGCGGGAGCGGGAAGTGCTCGCGCTGATGGCCGAGGGCCGGTCCAACTCCGGCATCGCCGCCGCGCTCGTCGTCGGCGGCGGCGCGGTGGAAAAGCACATCAACAACATCTTCACCAAGCTCGGGCTGGCGCCCGG
>JBEKGC010000266.1:0-19181 GCA_050013055.1 Streptosporangiaceae bacterium | reverse complement strand
GTCGATCGTGAGCCGTCGCGCGGGCCGGTGGTCACCGTCGGCAGATGGCACGGGGACGACAATGATGAGACATCGTGGCGCCTCGCGAGCGGGAGCAGGGCAGCACGGGCGTGCAGGACGGGGCTCACGGGGCTCACGGGGCTCACGGGGCTCACGGGGACCACGGGCGGGCGCGGGATACTAGATGGGCTGCGCGTCGGGGCGCTGAGGAAACGGGTCGGGCCGGTCGAGGGCACCGGGGGGGTACTGGCCTGGGGGCAAAGTGGCGTCCGGGGGATATCCGGGGAACGGGTTATGGCCGGCGGGCGCCGCGCCGTTGACCGGTCGATATGGGGATGCCGCCGAGGGCGACCCGGTCGCCGGCGGCCGGGAGGCGGGCGGGCGGACGGCGGGCGGACGGGCGGACGGCGGGCGGACGGCGGGCGGGCGGGGCCTGGCGTGGGGCGCGGCGGCCGGGGTCGCCGGGGTCGCCGGGTTGGGGGCGGCTCGGCGCAGGCTGCGGGATCGCCAGGGGCGCAGCCTGGGCATGGTGGCGGGCAGCAGGGCCAGCACCGCGACTCCGGTCGCGACGACGAACACGATCGAGGGGCTCCGTACCAGCGAGAGCGAGACCACGGTGACCGAGAACAGAGCCGCCCACAGGTACATGAGCAGCACGCTCTGCCGGTAGGAATGGCCGATGTTCAGCAGCCGGTGGTGCAGGTGCTGCCGGTCGGCCACCATGATCGGCTTGCCCGCCCTGGTCCGCCGGATAACCGCGAACATCAGGTCCGCATACGGGATGACGAAGATCGCGGCCGGCATCAGCAGCGGGAGCACGATCGCGAACCGGTCCAGGGCGTGCGTCTGGGCGTAGCTGGTCAGCAGGGCCGGGGCGAGTGAGTTGGTGCTCGAGATCGGGCCGTAGGCCAGCAGCAGGCCGAGCAGCATGGCGCCGATGTCGCCCATGAAGATCCGCGCCGGGTAGAAGTTGTGCGGCAGGAACCCCAGGCACATGCCGGCCAGCAGCGCGGACGCGACCGGGGGCAGCGACTGCGACGGGGTACCTATGGTCCAGTTCAGCGTGGCGGAATACACCGTGAACGACACCGCGGCGATAGCCACGATGCCCGCGGCCAGCCCGTCCAGGCCGTCGATGAAGTTGATCGCGTTGATCGTGACCACCACGAGCAGGATGGTCAGCGTCACGCTCAGGTCCGGCTCGAGCGGGAACTCCCCGCCGCTCGGCGTCGGCAGCCACGGCAGCGCCTGGCCGCTCCAGACCAGGATGCCGGCCGCCGCGACCTGGGCGGCCAGCTTGCTGATCGCGCCAAGCCCCCACCGGTCGTCGACGAATCCGACCACGACCACGAACCCGCCGGCCAGCAGCAGCCCGGCCTCGGTCCTCGACCCGGCCGCGGCGAAGGGATCCTGCAGGAAGGACAGCCGGCCCGCGACCAGCAGCCCGGCGACCAGGCCGCCGTACATGGCCAGGCCGCCGAGCAGCGGCGTCGGCGTGGTGTGAGTATCCCTGGCCCTGGGCTCATGCATCGCGTGCGTACTGACCGCCACCCGCCGGACCGACGGGACCAGCAGGTACGTCACCGCGGCGGTGACCAGCAGGACCAGCGTGAACTCGCCGGCCTGGATCTGATCGGCTGTCATCAACGCCACTTTATGGCACGTGTTAGCCGGCCGACGGCGGCTCACCGGACGCGGGCCCGGTGAAACCTCCTGACCCTTGCATCGGATGGGGCGCCGCGGGCTTGAAGTCGGCGGAATCCGCGCTCTCGGGGTAATGGTCGTTGTCGGCGATGATCGACGCCACCGTGCGCAGCCGGTCCACCGAGATCGCCCCGGCCCGCAGCACCTTCGGGATGGTCCCGGTCAGGTCCAAGATGGTGGACGGGATGTTCTCGGCGCACGCTCCGCCGTCGAGGTACACGGAAACGGACTCACCCAGCTGCTCCTGCGCCTGGTCGGCCGTGATGGCGGCCGGGTGGCCGTGCCGGTTGGCGCTGGACACCGCGAGCGGCCCGGTCTGCTTCAGCACGTCGAGCGCGACCGAATGCAGCGGCATCCGCAGCGCCACCGTGCCCTTGGTGTCGCCGAGGTCCCACAGCAGCGTCGGGTTGGCCCGGAAGACCAGCGTCAGCGCGCCCGGCCAGAACTCGTCGATCAGGTCCTGCCCGAATGCCCCCAGGTCCGCGGCGAGCGCCACCGCGGCCCGGGCGGTGCCCACGAGCACAGGCGGCGGCATGTTCCGGCCCCGGCCCTTGGACGCGAGCATGGTCGTGACCGCGGCCGGGGTGAACGCGTCCGCGCCGACGCCGTAAACGGTGTCTGTCGGCAGCACGATCAGCTCGCCCGCCCGCGCCGCCGTCACCGCGGCGTCGACCCCAGCGGTCCTGCTCTGCACGTCCCGGCAGTCGTAACGCACGCTCATCTCGTCCTAGACCCCTTCGCCTGACCAGGCCGCGGTGACGAACCGGTCGCGGTTGGCCAGGTCCTTGTGGTTGCGTGTGTCCCGCCAGCCTGACTCCTCGGGAAACACCCAGTACACCGCCGCGCCCTGCTGATAGCCGTGCTCGACGGCCATCAGGCCGCCCGGACGGAGCAGCCGCCGCGCCCTGTGTTCCACGGCGCGGATGGCGGTCAGGCCGTCCGCGCCGCTCCACAGCGCCGCGGGAGGATCGTACTCGCTGACCTCGGGCTCGACCAAAGCCCCCACCGGGATGTAGGGCGGGTTACTGATCACGAGGTCCACCGTACCGTCGAGCTCACCGAGGACGTCGCTGAAATCGCCAGGGTGCAGCATGATGCGCCCGGCCGTGTAGGGAGCGCTCTCCACGTACCTGGTGATGTTGCGTTCGGCCCAGGCGCGGGCGAGCGGATCGGCCTCGACCGCATGCACCCGGGCCCGGGGCACCTCCTGCCCGATGGCCAGCGCGATCGCGCCGGACCCGGTGCCCAGATCGGCCACCACCGGCTCGGCGACGTCCATCTCGCGCAGGCGGCCGATGGCCCAGCCGGTCATCACCTCGGTCTCGGGCCGGGGCACGAACACGCCAGGGCCCACGTCGAGCTCGAGGTAGCGGAAGTGCGCGCGGCCGGTGATGTGCTGCAGCGGCTCGCGCGCGGCCCGCCGCGCGATATCGGCCCAGAAACGCGCGTCGAAGGCCTCGTCGGGCACCAGGTGCAGCTCGCCCCGCCTGACGTTGTGCACGCTGGCGGCGATCAGTTCGGCGTCCGCCCGGGGAGAGGAGATCCCGGCATCGGCCAGCCGCAGCGCGGCCAGCGCCACCTCGTCAAGCAGCAGGCTCATCATCGGTGGCACCCACCAGCTTGGCCGCCAGGTCCGCGGCGGCCAGGGAATCGATCACCGCGTCCAGGTCGCCGTCGATGACCTGGTCCAGGTTGTAAGCCTTGTAGCCGACCCGGTGATCGGAGATGCGATTCTCCGGGAAGTTATAGGTCCTGACTCGTTCCGACCGGTCCACGGTCCGGATCTGGCTGCGCCGCTCCGCGCTGGCCTTGGCGTCGGCGTCGGCCTCGGCCGCCGCCAGCAGCCGCGCGCGCAGCACCCGCATCGC
Source organism: Streptosporangiaceae bacterium (assembly GCA_050013055.1). Lineage (GTDB taxonomy): Bacteria > Actinomycetota > Actinomycetes > Streptosporangiales > Streptosporangiaceae > Palsa-504. The sequence continues at coordinate 15,609 of JBEKGC010000266.1, read as the reverse complement.
CTGCTCCTTGTTCTGCAGCTGGCTCTTCTCGTTCTGGCAGGAGACCACGATGCCGGTCGGCAGGTGCGTGATCCGCACGGCCGAGTCGGTCGTGTTCACGCTCTGCCCGCCCGGACCGGAAGACCTGAACACATCCACCTTCAGGTCGTTGTCGTTGATCTGCACCTCGACCGGCTCGGCCTCGGGCGCGACCAGCACGCCGGCTGCGGAGGTGTGGATGCGGCCCTGGGATTCGGTCACCGGCACCCGCTGCACGCGGTGCACCCCGCCCTCGTACTTCAGCCGGGACCAGGCGCCGTCGGCGCCCTTGCCCTTCACCGCGACGGTCGCGTCCTTGATCCCGCCCAGGCCGGTGACGGTCGAGTCCAGGATCTCGGTCTTCCAGCCGCGCCGTTCAGCGTAGCGCTGGTACATCCGCAGCAGGTCGCTAGCGAACAACGCCGATTCCTCGCCGCCTTCGCCCGCCTTGACCTCCAGGATGATGTCACGCTTGTCGTTCGGGTCGCGGGGCACGAGCAGCTTGCGCAGCTGGGCCTCGAGTTCGGTCCGGTGCGCGGCCAGCTGCTCGGCCTCGGCCCCGAAGGAGGAGTCCTCCCTGGCCCACTCGTGTGCCGTCTGCTCATCGGCCGAGAGCTGCTGCCACTGGTGGTACGCGGTCACGATCGGGGTGAGCTCGGCGTAACGGCGGCTGATCGTGCGCGCCCTCTCCTGATCAGAGTGCACGTCCGGGTCGGCGAGCGCGTGCTCAAGCTCCGCGTGCTCGCTTTCCAGGTCGGCCAGCCGGTCGAACACCGTGGTCCTTTCTGCTCTATACGCGCTGGGTGGCCGTCACGCTAACCGCTCACGATGCGTTTCGCGGCACTGAATCGGTCCGAGGGCGCTCGGATTGGAGCTTGGGCTCCTGGGCGGGCCCTCGGCTCTGCTCGCCGCTCGGGGCGGTGGGTTACTTTGCGGCGGGCTTTTCTGCGGGCTTCTGGCCGGTGGGGTTCTTGCCGAAGCGCTTCTCGAAGCGGGCCACGCGGCCGCCGGTGTCCAGGATCTTCTGCTTACCCGTGTAGAACGGGTGGCATTGGGAGCAGACCTCGACGTGAATCGAGCCGCTGGGCGCGGTGCTCCGGGTGGTGAAACTGTTCCCGCAGCCACAGGTCACCGTGGTGTCGTGGTACTGGGGATGAATGTCTGCCTTCATCACAACTCCTGCCTTGAGCGGTCGCCGGGTCGCCCGCAGGCGTGAACCGGTACCGCATGGTTACGGCTTTCTAGTGTGCCAGAACGGGTTTCGCCGGTCTGGCATTCCCCGGCGTTCGCCGGGGTCCGGCGGGGTTTTCGAAACCGGGCTTTCGTTGCCTCTGGCGGGCGAGGAAAGCCCGGTTTCGTTCGTCATCGGTCGTTAGAAGATCCCAGCGTGGTCTTCTGGACCTGGAGCAGGAACTCGGCGTTGCTCTTGGTCTTGCGCATCTGCTCCATGAGCAGCTCAAGCGCCTGCTGCGGCTCGAGCGCGTGCAGCACCCGGCGCAGCTGCCAGACGATCTTGAGCTCATCCGGCGAAAGCAGGATCTCTTCCTTACGGGTGCTCGACGCGTCCACGTCGACCGCCGGGAAGAGCCGCTTCTCCGCGAGCTCGCGGCGCAGCCGCAGCTCCATGTTGCCGGTGCCCTTGAACTCCTCGAAGATGACCTCGTCCATCCGGGAACCGGTCTCGACCAGGGCGGCCGCCAGAATGGTCAGCGAGCCGCCGTTCTCGATGTTGCGCGCCGCGCCGAAGAACCGCTTGGGCGGGTACAGCGCGGTCGAGTCGACACCACCGGACAGGATGCGGCCGCTGGCCGGGGCCGAGTTGTTGTAGGCCCGCCCCAGCCGGGTGATGTTGTCGAGCAGGATGACCACATCGTGGCCCATCTCCACCAGCCGCTTCGCACGCTCGATGGCCAGCTCGGCCACGGTGGTGTGGTCGTCGGCCGGGTGGTCGAACGTGGAGTGGATGACCTCGCCCTTCACCGTTCGCTGCATGTCGGTGACCTCTTCTGGCCGCTCGTCGACGAGGACGACCATGAGGTGGCACTCCGGGTTGTTCTTGGTGATCGCGTTGGCGATGGCCTGCAGGATCATCGTCTTGCCCGCCTTCGGCGGCGACACGATCAAGCCGCGCTGGCCCTTGCCGATCGGGCAGATCAGGTCGATGATCCTGGTGGTCATGTTGCCCGGGTCGGTCTCCAGCCGGAGCCTGTCCTGCGGGTAAAGCGGCACCAGCTTGGAGAACTCCGGCCGGCCGATGGACTTCTCCGGGTCGAGCCCGTTGACCTTGTCCAGCCGGACCAGCGCGTTGAACTTCTCCCTGCGCTCACCGTCACGCGGCTGCCTGACCGCACCCTCGATGACATCGCCCTTGCGCAGGCCGTGCTTGCGCACCTGGGACAGCGACACGTAGACGTCGTTCGACCCGGGCAGGTAGCCGGTGGTGCGCACGAAGGCGTACCCCTGAGCCTCGAGCACGTCGAGGATCCCGGCGATCGGGATGAGAACGTCGTCCTCGCTGATCACCATCTCCGGCTCGGCCTGGCGATCGCGCCGCCGGTTCCTGTTGCGGAACCGGTCCCGGCTGCGGCCGCCCCGGCCGCTGTCGTCGTACTGATCGCTGGGCCCGCGGTTGTCGGTAGGCCCGCGGCCGGCCGCCATCGGCTCGCGACGATCGCCGACCTGGTCCCGGCCGCCATGATCACGACCGCCGTCCCGGCCGTTCTGGTCCCGGCCGCCGTTGTCCCGGGAGCCTTGGTCCCGGCCGCCGTTGTCGCGGCTGCCCTGATCGCGGCTGCCCTGATCGCGGCTGCCCTGATCGCGGCTGCCCTGATCGCGGGAGCCCTGGTCGCGGGAGCCCTGGTCGCGGGAGCCCTGGTCGCGGGAGCCCTGGTCGCGACTGCTCTGGTCGCGGGAGCCCTGGTCGCGGCCTCCGTTGTCGCGGCTGCCCAGGTCGCGGCTGCCCTGGTCGCGGCTGCCCTGGTCGCGGCTGCGCAGGGGCTGCTCGTCGCGGCGGCTACTCCGGCGGCGACGGTCACCACGCTGCGCTTCACCTGAGCCGAGCTCACCGGGCTGCGTGTCGGTCTGCGGCGGCGCGGCCTGCTGAGTCCCAGCCTCCATCGCCTGGACCGGGGCCTGCTGAGCTGATCCCTGTTGAGGCGGGGCCTGCTGAGGCGGGGCCTGCTGAGGCGGGGCCTGCTGGGCCGGGGCCTGCTGGGGTGGGGCCTGCTGGGCGGAGGCGCGCCGCGATGACGCTGTGCGGGTCCGGCCGTTGGCTCCCTCAGGCACGGACTCGGCGTCGAAGCTGAGCTGTTGCCCGGCGTCGATACCGATTCCGCCGCGCGCGGAGTCCCCTAGACCAGAACTTGCGTCTGCTCCGATACCGGATGACGATTGCGTGTCTGATTCCATAGCGCCCTGCTTTCGCGGGCGGGTCGAGTCAGCTCCCGCGGACCCGACACGCTTGTCTGAGCCTTGCTTAGCGGCACCGGTCTCCTGCCGCGGTCCTCCGCCCTGCCGCGCCTCGATTGCCTCGACAAGCTGGCCCTTGCGCATCCGTCCCGCGCCCGGTATGCCCATCGTCTGCGCGATCCGCTGCAGCTCGGGCATGAGCAGCGAGGAAAGGCCAGCGCCACTGCGACTACGCGACTTGGACGCCGGTACCACCGCTCCTGGTGACCCCACGTCGCCCGCCGATGGTCCGCCGGCGGCCGGGGAAGGCGCCGAGGTACCGACGGGGGCGTCCTCAGGCGCGGTGGACGCGCCGTTGAGGAGTTCGGTTGTGTCGCTCACTAATGGTCCTTCCATGATTTTCGGCCGCCTGGGTGAACCCGCTAGGCCCGTCGACCCGGTACAGCGGCCCCCGTTGGGGCCAGAGTTGATTCGCGCTGCTCTGATAGCCGCCGAATATCCACGATTCCCGCAACGCTTTGCGTTCCTCCGTGCGTCGCTATGTCTCCGCAAGCCTGGGAAATGAGCCGGAGAGCGCCTGGGCGGCTGTACCGCTCACCCACGTCCCCAGGTCGCGCGCTCGCGCCAGTATGGTCGCCCTCCTCAGCTGGGAAGAGAGCGAAACATCCTGTACCAAAGACCTTGGGTACGGCAACGATACCGTTCCAAAGGAATTTGCCGGCGAGCGCCCGGTTTGCCGACGGGCGCCCAATGCAGAGGGGGGCACCCGGTGCGCCACCAATCCTAACACCAACAGGACTCAAGGCATTCCCTCGCAGCCAACCGTGTCGCAGCAGGCGACGCACGGACCCACAGCGGGCCGCCAGCAGGATCAGGCATCCGACGTACTCAGTTTCAGGAGTGATGACGTGACCTGGTGCTGACGTCGTGCGCCCAGCCGGACGGCTCAGCCGCGCTCTCCCGCGTCATCTGTCCGGTGCAGGCTCTGGCCGCAGGACTCGCGCACCATGCCGCTCGACCTCTAGCGAGCTTATGTGCCATGCAATACCCGTTTCTCTCACGATTGAACCCAGCTTGTCCAGGTGACAGTGATACTGCGAGCCTTCGTCCGCGGTCAGCAGCGCTAGCACCGAGGGGCCCGCACCGGACACCACCGCGGCGATGCCCTCATCCCGCAGCCTGCGCACGAGCCCGTCCGTCTCCGGCATCGCCGCCGACCGGTAATCCTGATGCAGCCAGTCCTGCGTCGCGTCGAACAGCACGCCCGCGGCCGGCGGGCCCAGCGTCGGCGAGGTGACCGCGAGCCGCTGCGTGAGCGCTGCGATCAGCAGGGCGCTGCGCCCCGCGTTGGCCACCGCATCCCGGTGCGATACCAGGTCGGGCAGCAGTCCCCTGGCCACGTCGGTGCGTACCGGAGCGGGGGCCACGCAGACTACGGGCGTGACCGAGGGCAGCGGATCAAGCCGCACCATGTGCGGGCCGTCCGACGTCATCCACGCGATCGTCAGGCCGCCGCCCAGGCACGCCGCCACGTTATCCGGGTGCCCTTCCAGGCTGGTGGCGAGCCTCAGCAAGGCGCCGTCCGGAAGTGCGCACTGGCCGGCTCTGGCCAGGGCGCGGGCGGCGAGGACACCGGCGACGATCGCGGCGGCCGAGGAACCGAGCCCCCGGCCGTGCGGGATCCGGTTCACGCAGCGAAGACCGAGGCCAGGTGGCTGGCCCCCGATGACGGCGAAGGCCGCCCGCATCGCCCGCACGACGAGGTGCTCCTCGCCGGCGTCCGCCAAGGCCGCGCCCTCGCCGGAAATCTCGACCGAAAGCCCGGACTCGCTGATCCACGCGTCCACCTCGTCGTGCAAGGTCAGTGCGAGCCCGAGCGCGTCGAAGCCCGGGCCGAGGTTGGCACTGGTCGCGGGTACCCGCACCCGCACCACGTCTGGCACCCAGGCCATGTCACTCCTCACTCAGACTCGAGCCAGCCGCCAGGAGCAACCACAACGATGGACCATTGATGTCGTTGCAGCAACGACGATGGACCATTGATGTGGTTACCGCTGGCGGTCAAGGGGCCCTAGGGTCGGTTTGCTGCGCGGGGGCTGTGTGTCGTGTGGTGCTGGTGGGTCCAGGAATAGATGGTGAGCCGGGCGGGGCGGAGGTTGGAGGGACGCTGGGACATGAGGTTAGGCCAGGTTCAGGTCCGGGTCCTTCAGGCCGTTTCCGGTAATGGTGCAGACCACTCGGGCACCCGGAGCGATCTGGCCGCTGGCGCAGGTGCGCAGCAGGCCGGCCACGCTGGCCGAGGAGGCGAGCTCACCGAACACGGCTTCTGAGGTGGCGATCAGCCGGTAGGCGGCCAGGATCTCGCGGTCGGTCACCGACTCGATCACGCCGCCTGACTCGTCCCGGGCGGCCTCGGCCAGCAGCCAGGAGGCCGGGTTGCCGATCCTGATCGCGGTCGCGATCGTCTGGGGCTGCAGCACGGGCCTGCCGGTCACGATCGGCGCCGCCCCGCTGGCCTGGAAACCGAACATCCGAGGCGCGCGGGTGGCCAGGCCAGCCCGCTTGTACTCGTTGTAACCCAGCCAGTACGCAGCGATGTTCCCCGCGTTCCCGACCGGGAGGCAGTGCACCTCGGGCGCGTCTCCGAGCTCGTCCACGATCTCGAACGCCGCCGTCTTCTGGCCCTGCAGCCGGTCCGGGTTCACCGAGTTGACCAGCGCCACCGGATACTCGGCGGCCAGCTTCCTGGCCAGCTCCAGGCAGTCGTCGAACGAACCGTCCACCTGAAGCAGCCGGGCTCCGTGCACCAGCGCCTGGGCCAGCTTGCCGATGGCGATCTTGCCGCGCGGCACGAGCACCGCGCAGGTGATCCCGGCCCGGGCGGCGTAGGCGGCAGCGCTGGCGCTGGTGTTGCCGGTGGACGCGCAGATCACCGCCTTGGCGCCGGCGGCCACCGCCATGCTGATCGCGACCGTCATCCCCCGGTCCTTGAACGACCCGGTGGGATTGACGCCCTCCACTTTCAGGTACACCTCGCAGCCGGTGCGGGCGGACAGCACGGGCGCGGGCAGCAGCGGGGTGCCGCCCTCACGCAGGCTGACCACCGGCGTGGCGTCGGTGACCGGGAGCCAGTCCCGGTATTCGGCGATCACCCCGCGCCAGGGCCGGGTGGCGCGGGCGGGCGGCTGGGTGGCGCTCGCGGGCGGCTGCGTAGGGCTCGCGGGCGGCTGCGTAGGGCTCGCGGGCGGCTGCGTAGGGCTCGCGGGCGGCTGCGTAGGGCTCGCGGGCGGCTTGGGCTCGGTCACGGGAATCATTCTTCCTCCCCCTCCACTCGCATCACGCTGGCTACCGCGCGGACGACCGGCAGGGCCTCGAGTTCGCGGACGGTCGCGGCCAGCGCCGCGTCCCTGGCGGTATGCGTCACGATCACGAGCTGCGCTTCGGTGCCCCGGCTGGCCTGGCGGACCGCCTCGATGGAGACGTCGTGCCGGGCGAACGCCTCGGCCACCGGAGCCAGCACCCCGGGCTTGTCGTCCACGTCCAGCGAGACGTGGTAGCGGGTGATCGTTTCGCCCATCGGCATCACCGGCAGGCCGGCGTAGGTAGAAGCGTCCGGGCCGCGCGTCCCGGCCAGCCGGTTCCTGGCCACCGCGACGAGGTCGCCGAGTACGGCGCTCGCGGTCGGGGTGCCGCCCGCGCCCGCGCCGTAGAACATCAGGCGGCCCGCCGACTTCGCCTCGACGAACACCGCGTTGTACGCCTCGCTGACCGAGGCGAGCGGATGCGAGCGCAAGATCATCGCGGGATGGACCCGGACCGAGACCCTGCCGTCACTGCACTCACAGATGGCGAGCAGCTTCACCACCCGGCCCAGCGCCCGGGCACTGGCGATGTCGGCCGAGGTGATCTCGGTGATGCCCTCGCGGTGCACGTCCGCGGCCGTCACCGGGGTATGGAAAGCCAGGCTGGCCAGGATGGCCGCCTTCGCGGCCGCGTCGAACCCCTCCACGTCCGCGGTCGGGTCGGCCTCGGCGTAGCCCAGCGCCTGCGCCTCCTCCAGCGACTCGGCGAAGCCCGCGCCGGAGGAATCCATCCGGTCCAAGATGAAGTTGGTCGTGCCGTTGACGATGCCGAGCACGCGGCGGACGGTGTCCCCGGCCAGCGACTCGCGCAGCGGCCGCAGCAGCGGGATGGCGCCGGCCACGGAAGCCTCGTAGTACAGGTCAGCGCCGTACTCGCGGGCCGCGCCGTAGATCTCCGCGCCGTTCTCGGCCAGCAGGGCCTTGTTCGCGGTGACCACCGGCTTGCCGGCCTTCAGCGCGGTGAGCATCAGCGACCTGGCCGGCTCGATGCCGCCGATCACCTCCACCACGATGTCCACGTCCGGCCGGGTGACCAGCGCGTGCGCGTCCGCGGTGAGCAGCGCCCGGTCGATCCCCGCAGGCCGCCGGTGGCCGACCCGGCGCACCGCGATCCCGGCCAGTTCCAGCCGCGCGCCGATGCGCAGGGCAAGGTCGTCGGCTTGCTCGGCGAGCAGCCGGGCCACCTCAGAGCCGACCGAGCCGCAGCCGAGCAGGGCGACCTTCAGGGTAGGGAGGCTCTGGTTCATCCGGCATCCAGGCGTCGTCGGGCGACCCTCGGAGCGGACAGCGTCTGGTTCATCCCACATCCAGGCTGAGCAGGTCGTCCAGGCTTTCGCGGCGGACGATGGTCCGCGCCGTGCCCGCGTTGACCGCGACCACCGCGGGACGCGATACGTGATTGTAGTTGCTGGCCAGGGACCGGCAATAGGCGCCGGTGGCCGGGACGGCCAGCAGGTCGCCGGGGGCCAGGTCGGACGGGAGGTACGCGTGCCGTACCACGATGTCGCCGCTTTCGCAGTGCGTACAGCGCGGTCCTGATGTTGTCGCTCATCCCGCCGTCCACGCTGACGTAGGTCCGGATTCCGTCCACGTCCTTGATCGTGCCCACCGTGTACAGCGACACCGTGGACGGCCCGACGATCGAGCGGCCGGGCTCGACGGTCAGCCGCGGCCGGGTCAGCCCGGCGGCCCGGCACTGACCGTCCACGATGCCGCGCAGGCTCTGCGCGATCCCCTTGATCTCCGGGGCATCGTCTTCCTCGGTGTAGGCGATGCCGAACCCGCCGCCGAGGTCGAGCTCTTCGATCTCGATGCCGTGCTCGTCACGGATCCTGACCGCCAGCTCGACGACGCGATGCGCCGCTACCTCAAAGCCGGCCGTGTCGAAGATCTGCGAGCCGATGTGCGAGTGCAGCCCGGCGAAGGACACGCCGGGACAGCCGAGCACGCGGCGGACCGCCTCGTCCGCGGCCCCCGAGGCGAGCGAGAAGCCGAACTTCTGGTCGTCATGGGCGGTGGCCATGAACTCGTGCGTATGCGCCTCCACCCCGGTGGTGACCCGGACAAGCACGTTGGGCCTGGCCACGGGTTCGGCCGGCGGCGGGCAGGCCGAACCGGTCAGGTAGCCGAGCCGCGCGATCTCCTCGAACGAGTCGGCGACAATATGCCCCACCCCGGCGCGCACCGCCCGGGACAGCTCCTCCAGCGACTTGTTGTTGCCGTGCAGCGTGATCTGCTCGGGCGGCACCCCGGCCGACAGCGCGACCTCGAGCTCACCGCCGGTGCAGACGTCCACGCCCAGCCCTTCGGCGCTCACCCAGCGCAGCACCGCCCGGCAGCAGAAGGCCTTGGCCGCGTAGAACACCCGGCCGTCCGGGCCGAACGCCTCCAGGTAATCCCGGCAGCGGGAGCGCACGTCCTCCTCGTCGCACACGTACAGCGGCGAGCCGAATTCCGCCGCCAGCTCCCGCACGTCCACCCCGCCGAGCATCAGCACCCCGCCGGACCGCCGGGCGTGTCGCGGCCAGATGTCTGCCTGCAGCTCGTTCAGGTCCGCGGGCGGGGCGGGCGGATGATCGGCGGGCAGCACGTCGCCATGGCGTGGCCCAGCCGGGTGCGCGACACGGCTCATGCGGTTCCCTTCGGGTCTGGACGAGCAGCCTACAGGCGGCCGGGCGCGCTGATCCCGAGTAGCCCGAGCCCGGCGGCCAAGGCGGTCCTGGCCGCGTCCGCCAGCCACAGCCTCTCGCTGCTGATGCTGGATATGGTGGTAAAGCCGGTGGTGTCCATAGTGTCAATCGTGCCCGCAGCCAGTTCCTCCAGGTACCTGGCGAACTCGTCAGGCCGGCCGCGGCGCGCGGCCATGGCCACCCGTTCGGGCAGCCAGGACAACGCGTCGAGCAGCGCCAGCTCGCCCGGCTCGGCGAGCAGGCCCGGCCGGAACCCGGCTGGCTTGGTCCCCAGCACGGCGGCCCAGCGCAGCACGGCGGCGGCGGCGGCATGCGCGTACCGAACAGCATAGGCGGGATTGGCCAGGACATGCCGCGCGATAACCGCAGCCCGCGGCCAGCTCGCCGCCCCGGCGGGCGGCATCCGGGCCAGCGCGAACCGCACCGCGTCGACCCCGGCGTACTCCACGGCGTGCGCGACGGGATCGGTCTGGGGGTCCGCGGCGGGAAGGGGGCCTGGCGGGGGAACCACGGATCGTTCGGCGGCAAAAGAAATGGTCGCGCCGGCGGTCGCGGCGAGGCGGGCGGTCAGCTCGGCGGCGAGGGTCGCGCGGGCCCGCGGCCAGCCGGGGACGGCGGCCGGGTCGGCGGGCGGCGGGGCCTGGACGGTGCGGCCGCGCAGCGCGTCGCTGGCGGCGCAGGCCGGCCCGGCGCGGGCGATCCGCACCGCGAGGCCCGCCAGGGCATCATGCGTCACGGTGACGGTCAGGTACCCCGAGCCGGTGGGTTCCGCGGCCGCGACCCAGGGTTCGCGGCTGAGGCTGACGGCTAGTTCGGCGGCCACCTGACGCGGATCCTGGCCGGGGCGGGCCAGGCGGAACGGCAGGTGAGAGGCGTAAACTCCGGGCTGGGGGCCGGGACGGAGCAGCGGGTCGCGGCCGGCCGCGGACCCCGGAACCGCGAGGGCCCGCCGCAGCTCGGCGGTGATCACTTAGCTTGGACCCTGGGGTTCCTGGGGTTCCTGGGGTTCCTGGGGTCCGGCGGGTCCTTGGGGTCCGGCCAGTTCGCGGACGATGCGGATCATTTCGTTCGGGTCGAAAGGCTTGGTCAGGTAGGCGTCAGCGCCGACCCGGCTGCCCCTGGCCTTGTCATCTTCCTGGGCGCGCGCGGTGATCAGCAACACTTTGATGTGGGCCGTCTGCGGGGACCGGCGGAGCTGGACCGCGGTCTCCCAGCCGTCGAGCCGTGGCATCATCACGTCCAGCGTGATGACATCCGGCGCGATCTCCGCCACCTTTTCCAGGCAATCCTGCCCGTCCACGGCCATCGACACGTCAAACCCCTCCAGTGAGAGGTTGACCGCGATCAACCGCCTGATCACCTCGTCATCGTCGACGACGAGCACCCGGCGTCCCAGTCCCTGCGTCACGAGCGTGAGGGTAACCTCTCAGCGCCCCTGCTCGGGCCGGATGCGGGCATATGCGTCGGCGTGCTGCGTGTCCGCGAGGGGCTCGCGGCTGATACCCTTTCCCACGTCGCGCAGCCCCCATAGCTCAGGGGATAGAGCATCGGCCTCCGGAGCCGTGTGCGCAGGTTCGAATCCTGCTGGGGGCGCATACCATGACCGGCAAGATTTGTGCCTTGACCTGGGCTGATGCGAAAATCTCCGACGACGGGCATGGCACGTTCTGCCATCCGATGCCGTCTGATGACGGACTCCTCCCCATGGCGATCACCGTCCTTCCCGGTTCAGCGACTGGTCCATGCGGCTGATCCAGACCAAGCCCGGTCCACTCGACTGCCTCCGCTTCGTTCCTGTCGATGCCAAACGCCGCTAGCGACACACCGGACAGGGCGGGACAGCATCCGAGTGATCCCATCAGCAGGTAAAGGGCTGCACGGACCCTTCGATAGCCAATCTGTGCAGATATCTGTATAGTTACTGCATGACGATCATGCGGGATGCGCACGAGCTGAGTGTCACCGAGGCCACCCGGCGAGGCGTGGCCGGGCTCGTCGCGGAAGCGGAGCAGGGCGCTGACCTCGTGGTGACCCGCCGCAATCACCCGGTGGCCGCAGTCGTGGGCATCGCCAGGCTCGAGTTCCTCGAGGCGGCCGAGTCCGACCTGCGCGACCTAGCGCTCGTGCTGACCCGGGCCGCGACCGATACGGGCAGGCGCACCTCGCTCGACGATGTGCTGGCGGCATTCGGGCACACCCGGGAATCGGTCGCCGCGCTGCCAGAAGACGACTGAACGATGCCCGAGGTCACGTTTACCGACGCGGCCATCGACGACCTGCGCCGGATTGGGCCGGACGCGGTGCCGAAGGTGCTCAAGAAGGTGCTTCTCCTGCTCGACTCGCCGGATGCCGGCTATCCGCTCGGCGGCGAGCTCACCGGATTCCGCAAGCTCGTCGTCGGACGCAACACGTGGCGGATCGTGTACCGGGTAGTCGACGAGAAGCAAATCGAGATCTGTGAAGTCTGGGCGGTCGGCGCCCGGGCCGACGCCGAGGTCTACGCGGAGGCGACCGCGCGCGTCCGGGCCGCATCGGGCCAACAGCAAGAGATCCGCAAGCTCGCCGACGTGATCGAGCGCCTCGGCCAGCTGAGCGGCGGCGTCACCGTGCCCGCCGCGCCGACTCGCGAGCCGGTACCGGACTGGCTCGCAGCGCGGCTGACCCACACCGCGGGCATGGCACCACAGGACGTCGCCGCGCTGAGCCTTGAGGAAGCAGTGGACCGCTGGGGCGAGTACATATCCAAGCCGAAGTAGGAAACGCGACCAGCCCAGGCGGCGAGGCAGCCCGGGAAGACCAGCACGCGCCAGCGCCCTTCCGCCAACAAGCAGCGGGCCGCCTCATAGGACCGATGGCCTGCGAGCGGCCACCTTGCACGCCTACTGGCAGAAGCCCGGGGCGCAGGCTAAGACTGAGCTCAAGTGCGAGCCGGCAGCGGGTGCCTGATGCCGGGCCCAGACATCACGGGCATGAGCGCCGGAAATCACCGGGAATAGTGCACCCGACAGCAGATCACCGATACAGAGAGTGAAAGACTAGGGTCCTGAGTTTAAAGCGGTTCCGGCCGGATGCGGCTGTTCCAGCCGAACAGCGTCCGCCCGGTGGCCAGCCGGCACAGACGGGCCAGCCGGCACAGACGGCACTCTCAGGCAGCGGTCTCACGGACCCGTCCCTGGCCGGCCCTCTGTCTCGCGGACCTCACCCGCCTCACCCACCCCGCCCGCCTCGCCCGTGCTGCTCTGCTCCCGCTCGCGAGCAACGACGATGTCCCATCGTTGTGGTCCCAGCAACAACAGCGGACCATCGTTGTGGTCAGCCCGCGATGCCACCCACTTAGGCGAGCCGGGTTGTCCCGGATACGGCTGCACTGGCTATGGACCGGCCTGCATCTCGGTGTAGCGGCCTACGGCCTTGTCTTGATCGTTCTCACCTGCGTGGTGGCGGCTGACAGACTTGGGGCGCGTGGGGTGATGAGCTGCTGGGGGCGGTGCTGAGCTTGCTGCATGCCGACGCCCCGCGGCAGATCATGGGCGTCCCGCAGGACTGGCCCCGGTGGGCCGCGCTCCTGCCGCACGTGCCCCGCCGCCGGGTCAGCCGCTCCTCGCCCGGGCCGACGTGCTGCATGTAGAGCCGGTCCATTACCTTGGCGTCGGCTGATGCCTGTCTCCGATCGAAAAGGACACAGGGCCGACGGTCACCTGCGTGACGGCAAGGGACGACCCGGACTGACGGCTTCACGATCGCGCCTGACTTCTGCGGACGCGTAGTGTGGATGGATCATCACTGGTTTGCCCAGACAGGTCCCGTCCGGGCGGTGCTCTGGACGGGCGGTGCTCTGGACGGGCGGCCAGGCTCTGCTCAGTAACGCGAGGCGGCAGACGATGTTCCAGCGGTTTACCGATCGGGCCCGGCGGGTTGTCGTCCTGGCGCAAGAAGAAGCCAGGAGGCTTGATCACAACTACATCGGCACCGAGCACATCCTGCTCGGCCTGATCAGCGAGGGCGAGGGTGTCGCGGCCCGGGCGCTGAATTCGATCGGGATCAGCCTGGACGCCGTGCGGCAGCAGGTCGAGGAGATCATCGGCCGGGGCCAGCAGGAGCCGCCGGGCCACATCCCGTTCACGCCCCGGGCCAAGAAGGTACTGGAGCTGTCGCTGCGTGAGTCGAAACAGTTGGGCCACAACTACATCGGTACCGAGCACATCCTGCTCGGCCTCATCCGCGAGGGTAACGGCGTGGCCGCGCAGGTGCTGGTCAAGCTGGGCGCCGACCTGAAGCGGGTACGCCAGCAGGTCATCCAGCTTCTGCACGGGCACGCGGCTGAAGAGCCCGGGCCGGTGGTCGAGCAGCGGCTGACGGCCATTGAGCAGCGGGTCGGGATCGGACCAGACACCAGTGACCTGGATGAGCAGATCGAGGTAGTCCGCACCGAGAAGGAGGCTGCCGTCGATGCCCAGGACTTCGAGCAGGCCGTCTCGCTGCGCGACCGGGAGAAGCAATTGCTGGCCGATAAGGCCGCGCGGCAGGAGCAGTGGGCCGCCGGGCACCCGTCGCTGCCGGATCTGGCCGAGCGATGCCAGCAGCTCACCGAGGAGATCGAGCGACTCCGGGCCTTGCTCCGTCAGCACGGCATCGACCCGCAAGACAAGCCAGCCTGACCTGAAAAAGCAGGTCAGCGCAGGCCAGGGGCCGCTGACCTGGCATTACATGGAAATCTTTGGGTGACAGGCTGAGACAGAGGCTTTAGCCAATCCGCTTCACCCTGTCAAAAGCCACGAGCCGAGCGCTGCTCCCTTCGGCGAGGGACGCCGACTCGGGTGAGCGCCGCGCCAATGACCAAGCCGCCCACGGCCACCCAAAGATCGTGGTGGTGGTGATGGTGGACCACGGTTGCGTTGACCGGAGCTGGCGGGGACAGCTTATCAGCCTCGGCTCGATACGAGTTGAGTTCCGCGAGCGCGCTTCGCAATGCTTTTGGCCATACCCAGTACTGGGCGACAACGCCACTACCCACCACCACTATTACGATCGTTTCGACACTTGTCGCCAGTGTATGCATCTGGTAGTGGAAGATAAGCCAGCCAACGTCCGAAGCGATTAGAAACGCAAGGAGAACCAAGAACAAAGGATTGAGATCATTCGAGAACTTCGTGATCGCAGCCTTGTCTTGCTCAATTGTTTTGAGGACATCGGCCTTGGTGTCGCGTGTCCAGTCTCCATTCTTAAGCTGGTCTATCCGCAGTCCAATGAGCATATTTGTTCGCTTTTCATAAGTAATATTTGTCCTGAGCGGAACAATCACGCCGATGCCGAACGCAGCGGCGAGGAGCACGATACCGAGCAGTCCGCTGCTGACGTGGCTGCCCGGTGGAGGATCGACTAGGACTGCGATTCCCGTGCTGAGGAGCCCGCCGACGACGGCTCCGTAAAGCGGCAGCAAGACAGACTGCACGTATTGCTCAGGGCGAATTTTACGGATATACCGATGATAGGAGCGATCGAGCGTTGTTCCCACCAATCGCATCAGGGCAAGACCCGCATAAAAAAACATAAGAAGTCCGCTTATGGTCAATAGGTCAGATGACACATTTTTCATTCGTAATATCAACCTGCCCGTCGTATTAATTATAAGCTTGCCTGCCGCGGCGGCCGGTTCCCCGCTGCCGAAAGTACCAACCAGACCGGCAAGGGCACCGCTCGCGAGATAGGGGCCGTAGGAAATATAAGTCCGATCGCAACAAGCGCACGGACCGCCGCCCTTGTCGAATCCGCCACTTCGTCCGTGCCCAACTGACGCGCCGCCGTGGCTGGCCCCGTGGTGACGCTTAATGTTGCACCGGCACTTACGAGACGGTCAGGAATCACGCTTGGCATGATCTGGCTTGCGGCCCCACGTGAGGAACAGCAGGCCGAACATCACGACCGTATCGGGGTCTTCGAGATGAGCGCGGGCCATCGCGCCAAGCTCGTCAAGCTCGGCGGGCGTGGCCAGGCCCATCTCCAGCACCTGGGGGCGCATGGCCTGCACCAGGTCCAGCAAATAGGCCCGCCGGGAGTTGCCGGGCGGGTACATCTGCACCCTGGCCTCTACCTCGACTTGCTGCAGTCCGGCCTGGCGGCAAAGCTCCGGG
>JBEKGC010000265.1:0-9415 GCA_050013055.1 Streptosporangiaceae bacterium | reverse complement strand
GCAGTTCACCGCGGCGGCGAGCAGCCGCGGTATCAGCCAGACGCTGGACCAGGTGGCCAGCGACGGGACCGAGGTGGTGGCGGTCGGATCGCAGGCCGGCGCGCGCATCCCGCGAGCTCAGTTCTTTATTTCCCCGAACGACGGGCGTTCCTGGACCATGGGAACGGAACGGACCCCGGACGGGGGGGAGCCGCCGCCGGGGCATGCGGCGCGTTTCGTGGCGGGCGGAGCGGGCGCGTGGCTGGCCGTGGGGCCCGGCTCGATCTGGACCAGCGCCGACGGCCGGACCTGGACGCTGACGCCTTCGGCCGGGATGCCGCTGCGTCCGGGGGATCAGATTGCCGCCCTGCGCCGGACCGCGTCCGGCTTCCTCGCCGTCGGGGTGAACGTGCCAGGCGGCGACGCGGCCAAGGCCAGTCCGGTGCTGTTCCTTTCCGGCGACGGGATCAGCTGGCAGCGGCTCGACGCCCGGCGGCTCGGCCTGCCCGCGGGTACCGGCCGCGTCCTGAACATCAGGTACGCGGCGGTGGCGGGCAGGCTGATGCTGATCGCGGGAGATGTGACCACGACGACGACCAGGGTGGTCCGCAGCGGCAAGCGCACGGCGACCACCACGGTGACCACCGTGACCGGAGGCGCCTGGCTGAGCCGCGACGGCGGCTCGGCCTGGGTCACCGCCCTCTCGTCGGCCGCGCCGCCGGCCGGGCAGCCGCGGATCACCGGCTTGGCCGCGGTCGATGGCGGGTTCGTTCTGGTCAGGGCGGCGACCGCGGGCGGCAGGCCGGCCCTGGCGGTTTACCGCTCGGTCAACGGCATCAGCTGGAGCGGGCCGGTCACGCTGACCGCGCCGGGCGGCCTGGCGACCGGCCTGGTGGACGGCGGTCCGGCCGGAGCCGTCATTACCGGGCAGGCGGGCACCGGCCCGGCCACGCTGACCGCGTTCGTCTCGGCCGACGGCGTTTCCTGGCAGCAGACCCCCGCGTTCGGCAGCAGCGCCGCCGAGTCGGTCTCGGCCGTGGCCGTGGCCGGCGGCCATGCCGTGGTCACCGGGACGGTGGCCGGTGTGCAGAGCCGCCAGCCGGTCATCTCCGTGCTGGCCGCGGGCGCCCAGGTGATCCAGGTCCGTGTCGCGGATATCCCCGGTGCGTTCGATCCGCAGCTTGCCGTCAACGGCATCGCGGCGGACGGCACCGGCGTCCAGGTCGCGGTGGGCAGCGCCAACGGCTACCCGGCCGCCTGGATGTCCGACGACGGAGGCAACTCGTGGACCAGGGCCGTGAGCGCGAGCCCGGCCACCTTCGACCGACCGGGGACGGAACAGCTGACCAGCGTGACGCACGGCGCCGCCGGCTGGCTCGCGGTCGGTGACGTCACCGCGGGCGCGCCGCAGCATCCGGTGGTCCTGGCCTCGACCGACGGACAGAACTGGCAAGCCGCCGACAGCGCCGCGGTGTTCGGGACGCCCGGGCTGGTCAGCGAGCAGGCGGCGGCCGGCCCCGGCGGCTATGTCATCGTCGGCGATCAGGTCACGGCGGCCGGCAGGCGCGCCGTGGCGTGGCGGTCCACGAACCTGGCCGGCCCGACGGGCTGGCAGCGCGCCGTGGTCTCCACGCTCGCCGGGACGGCCGGAAGCACCCAGATGGAGGCGGTCACGGCCAGCGGCACGGGTTTCGTCGCGGTCGGCTCGGCCGGTAACCAGGTGTCGGCCTGGACCTCACCGGATGGCCGGACCTGGCGTGAGGACAACCTGCCCATGCCGATCGGCGCCCCCCGGGCCGTGTTGCAGCACGTCGCGAGCAGCGGCCGGACCGTGGTGGCCGTCGGCACCGCGGTCACCACGACGGGCCAGCGGCTGCCCGTCGCGGCCAGCTCGGCCAACGGCGGCCTCACCTGGACCGAGTCCGCGCTGCCTGTGCCGGCCGGGCAGGCGTCGGTCACGGCGCTGACCGCGGCGGGGCGTTCGTTCGTCGCGACGGGGACGTTCGGCCGCACTCCCGGCCACCAGGACGTGGTGGTGTGGACCTCGGCGAACGGGTCGGCCTGGACGGCGGTCACCCCGGCCGGTCAGGGCCTGACCGGCCCGGGCATCCAGGCGATCACGGCACTGTCCGCGTCGGGCAGCATGATGATCGGCGTCGGGTTCACCGCCACGCCGGCCAGCGAGGAGCCCGTCTTCTGGCAGTCCCCGGTCCGCTGACCCGCTCAGGCCAGCGGTCCGCCGCAGCACTGCGCCGCAGCACGGTCCCGACGGCGAGGGCGGTAACGGCCACGACGACGAGCACTGCGGCGGTGCCGACGATCATGCACACCTTGGTGAACGCGGTCACCGGCCAGACGTAGACGCCGCGTCGGGCGGCCGGGTGGTCTCCGCGGAGGAACCCTTTTCTGGTCGTGATCATGAAGTCCGCCGCAGGTTGATCATCCGGATGTTGTGGTCAGGATCATGGTCAACTATAATTCTGACCATGACTATCCTGCCGCTGAATGATGTCAAGACGCGCTTCTCGGCCATCGCCGACGAGGTGGCCGCTACCCATGACCGCGTGATCGTCACCCGGAACGGCCGGCCGCATGTGATGGTCATATCCGTTGACGACTTCGAGTCCTTGCAGATGACGCGCGAGCTACTGGCTGAGCCGGGTGCCGTGCCGGACATCCTGGCCGCTGACCAGGAGATCTCGGCGGGCGACTATCACGAGCTTGACGAGCTGCGGGCTGCGCTCGACGAACGCCAGCGCCTGGAGGACGCGGGCGCGTGAGCGACGCATATTCTGTCCGGCTCGCGCCCGGCGTGCTGCGAGCTCTCCAGGCGGGGCCACCTAAGGGAGTTCCGCTCAACGCGGCCTGGGCGATTTTCGAGTTTATCCACGGGCCGCTGAGCCAGGATCCCTGGAGAGTCTCCAAGCCGCTGCATGATGAGCTTGAAGGCTTCCGCGGCGCCAGGCGCGGCGAGTACCGGGTCGTCTTGCGCATCGACGACGAACAGCGCGTCGTGCGCGTGGTCCGGGTAGACCACCGATCCGACATCTACCGGCCAGCGTGACGGCACCCCGTACCGTCGGCGTGCGGGAGCCGGGTGGTAGGGGGCCTGCCGGATGATTCACCCTTTGGGTAGCTGGCGCACCACGGTCCCGTTCGGGCGGATAATCCGGAACGGACGGTGGTGCGTCTCCGTGGAGTCAGTCAGGCGCGGGCAGCGCCACGGGCGGGCCGAAGACGTCGTCGCGGCGGTTGGCCAGGCTCGGCAGCTGCGCCCGCACGGTGCTGATCAGGTCGGCGTCGACCTCCGCGACCAGCACCCCGGGTCCCGGCCCGAGGTCGGCCCTGACCACCCCGAGCGGGTCCACCAGCATGCTGCGCCCGATGCCGGTCGCGGCCCGGGTCGGCGGCTCGTCCGGGTCGGGAACCTGCCCGACGGCGGCGACCCATACGGTGTTCTCGATGGCCCGGGCTCGCACCAGCGTCACCCAGTGGTCCTCCTTGAACAGTCCCGCGGCCCAGGCCGCCGGCAGCACGAGCAGCTCGGCGCCGCCCACCGTCAGCGCCAGGGACAGCTCGCCGAATCGCACGTCGTAGCAGATCTCCAGCCCGGTGCGCATCCCGGCCAGGGTGCAGATGACCGGGGCGGATCCCGGCGCGACCTGGTCGGATTCCCGCTGCCCGAACGCGTCGAACAGGTGCAGTTTCCGGTAGGACGCGACGAGCTCGCCCGCCGCGTCGTAGGCCACGGCGGTGTTGTAGACGCGGCCGTCAGCGGCGGGCTCGAAGACCCCGGCGACGAGCGCGACCCCGGCTTCCTTGGCCGCCTCCGCGAGCCCGGAGCAGAACGGGCCGTCCAGCGGCTCGGCCGCCGCGCTCAGGTCCTCACCGAACCTGACCTGGGTCGCCTCAGGGAATACCGCGAGGTCGGCGCCGGCCTCCGCGGCCTGCGCGAGGGCGAGCCTGACTCGCTTGAAGTTGACGACCGGCCGTGAGCTCACCGGGATCTGGCACAAGGCAACGCGCATAACGTCAGCCTAGCTGGCCCGCCACCGGCCGCGACATGATGTCATATGCGGGTGAGCCCATCCCTGCCCCACCAGCCCGCGCCCGGACAATCCGCGCCCGGACAATCCGGAACCGGACAATCCGCCTCCGGACAATCCAAGCCGGAACGACCCCTGGTGAACCGGCGCCTGGCCGGCCTCGGAACCACGATTTTCGCCGAGATGTCCGCCCGCGCGGTCGCGACCGGATCGATCAACCTGGGTCAGGGCTTCCCCGACACCGACGGCCCGGTCAAGATCGCCCAGCTCGCGGCGGACGCCATCTTGGCCGGCCGCGGGAACCAGTACCCGCCCGGCCTGGGCATCCCGGAGCTGCGCCAGGCCATCGCCGATCATGCCGCGCGCTTCTACGGCCTGGTTTACGACCCGGCCGACGAGATCCTGGTCACGGCAGGCGCCACCGAAGCGGTCGCGGCCGCCATGCTCGCGCTGGTCGAGCCGGGCGACGAGGTGATCGCGTTCGAGCCCTACTACGACTCCTACGCCGCGAACATCGCCATGGCGGGCGGCGTCCGGGTCCCGGTCACGCTGCGTGCCCCCGGTTTCCGCCCTGACCCCGACGAACTCGCCCGGGCCATCACCGAACGCACCCGGCTCATCCTCCTCAACACCCCGCACAACCCCACCGGCTCGGTGTTCACCCGGGACGAGCTGGCCGCCATCGCCGAGCTCGCCGTCCGGCACGACCTCCTCGTGGTCGCCGACGAGGTGTACGAGCACCTGGTGTTCGACGGTGAGCACGTGCCGATCGCCTCGTTCCCCGGGATGCGCGAGCGGACCGTGACGATCGGCTCCGCGGGTAAGACGTTCTCCTTCACCGGCTGGAAGATCGGCTGGGTCACGGCGGTGCCCGAGCTGGTGACCGCGGTCAAGACCACCAAACAGTTCATGACCTACGTGAGCGGCGGCCCGTTCCAGTACGCGGTGGCCGAGGCGCTGGCCCTGCCCGATGAGTACTACGCCTCCCTGCGAGCGGACCTGAAGGCCAAACGCGACCTGTTCGTCCCCGGTCTGGCCGCTCTCGGCTTCGAGGTGTACCAGCCTCAGGGCACGTATTTCGTCACGGCAGACATCAAGGGCCTCGGCGCCCGGGACGGCATGGAGTTCTGCCGCACCCTGCCCGAACGGGCCGGCGTCGTCGCGATCCCGTCGGCCGTCTTCTACGACGACAAGGCCGCGGCCCGCACCCTGGTCCGGTTTGCCTTCTGCAAACGTCCCGAAGTCCTGACCCAAGCCCTGGACCGACTGTCCCGCTTGTCTTTATCCCGAACGGCCCCAGCTACCCGCCCCACGCCACCTGCGTGTCCGCGGGGGGCTCAGCACTACCCCCGATAGTGGGCGCAGGCCCATGGCGGCACGCGGCCGGGGCCGCCACCATGGACCCGTGGCCGCGCATTCCGCGTGGCCGGCTGGCGACCGAGGAGCCGTCGATGGTTCTGCTCATCCTGGCCATAGCGGGCCTGACCGCCATGTTGTTCGCGTTCGCGGTCGGGCACGCTGACCGCGTGAACGCGTGGCTGTGGGCCTTGCCCCAGCGTCTGCGGGCCCGCGGCTGGGGCCTGCTGCTGCTGCCCGTCGCGATGGCGGCCGCCGTGATGGCCGGCGGTACGCCCGGGCTTATCCCGGCCGAGCTTGGCCTCGCGGGCCTGGCCATCTGCTTCGCCCCGAAGCTGGCGGCCAAGCTGGTGCCCTACGGGATGTTCGGCCTGGCGGCCTTTGGGGTCCATCTGGCCAAGCAGTACCACGACGGGTTCACCAGTGGCGTCCAGTACCTGTTTGTCCACGCGGTATCCCGCGGCGGCGCCGGGCTGGTGCTGGCCGAGGCCGGCGGGCTGTTCGTGGCCGGCCTGTGGCTGCTGCTGCGGGTTGACGCGCCGGGCGCCGGGCTGGTCCGTGCGCTGGCCGCCCGGTGGGTTAACAGCGGCCGCGGCGGGATCTCCGGCGTCCAGGCGCTGCTGCTGATCCCGGTCGTGGGGCTGACCATTCAGCTACTCGGGCCGGGCAACTGGTTCGGCTGGCAGGCGGTCAACGGGCTCGACGCGGCCGTCATGGACCTGACCTTGCTCGGGGGCGCGCTGGTACTTATCTTCAGGTCGCGGGTCTGGGCGGCTACGCTGGCTGCGGCGGGTTTGCTGGTCGTCGGCGCCTACGGGTGGGTGGTCGCAGTGTTCTGGCCCGCGCTGCCCGGGTTCGCGTACGGCTTCGCCGACCTGCACAACAGCCCGGCGCCCGCACCGCTCTGGAGCGTCGCCCTGGAAGGCTCCGTCCTGCTGGCCGCGGGCCTGTGGCTGACGCCGCGGGTGATGCGCCATCACCTGACCGGATTGCCCGACCCCGAGCTCGCGGCCCGGACGCGGCAGCTCGCCCAGCGGGTGCAGACGCTGACCAAGACCCGCCACGACGCCGTGGACACCGCGGCCGCCGAGTTGCGCCGCATCGAGCGTGACCTGCACGACGGGGCGCAGGCCCGGCTGGTGGCGCTTGGCATGAGCCTGCAGGCGGCCGAACGGCTGTTCCCGACCAGCCCAGATGCGGCCCTGGCGCTGATCACCGAGGCCAAGCAAAGTTCATCCCTGGCCCTGACCGAGCTGCGCGACCTGGTCCGCGGCATCTACCCGCCGGTGCTCGCCGACCGCGGGCTGGCCGATGCCATCCGCGCCCTGGCCCTGGACACGCCGCTGCACACCGTGCTCGACATCAACCTGCCCGGCGAGGTGGAGCTGCCGGTCGCCTCGGCCGTCTACTTCTCGGTGGCCGAGGCGCTGGCCAACGTGGCCAAGCACGCGGCCGCCCGCACGGTGCGGATCAGCCTCAGCCACGACGCCGGCATGCTGCGCGCGCAGCTCACCGACGACGGCGCGGGCGGCGCCGACCCGGCCCTGGGCACCGGGCTGGCCGGGGTGGAACGCCGGCTGGCGACGTTTGATGGCATCCTGGCGGTGAGCAGCCCGCCGGGCGGGCCGACCATCGTCGTCATCGAGGTACCGTGCGCGTTGTCATCGCCGAAGACCTCTTCCTGCTGAGGGAGGGCCTGGTCCGGCTGCTCACCGCGCACGGGTTCGACATCGTCGCGGCGGTGGCCAGCGCCCCTGAGCTGTTGGCGGCCCTGGTCGAGGAGCGTCCGGACGTCGGCATCGTCGACGTCCGGCTGCCGCCCACCCATACCGACGACGGGCTCCGCGCGGCGCTGCAAGCACGCCGCCGGGTGCCCGGGCTGCCGGTGCTCGTGCTCTCCCAGTACGTCGAGCAGCTGTACGCCCGCGAACTGCTGGCCGACCAGGCCGGCGGCGTCGGTTACCTGCTCAAGGACCGGGTGTTCAACGACGAGGCGTTCGCCACCGCGATCCGCAGCGTCGCCGCGGGCGGCACGGTGCTCGATCCCGAGGTGGTGCGCAAGCTGATGGTGCGGCACTCCCGCACCGAACCGGTGGCCCGGCTGACCCCCCGCGAGCGCGAGGTGCTCGCGCTGATGGCCGAGGGGCGCTCCAACGCCGCGATCGGCCAGCGCCTTTTCATCACGGAAAAGGCGGTCAGCAAGCACGCGGCGGGCATCTTCGCCAAGCTGGACCTGGTGCCGTCCGATGACGACAACCGCCGGGTGCTGGCGGTGCTGGCCTACCTGGGTTCCTGACGGCGGGAGCGGATGAGGCGAATGGATGCTGAGCTTGTGCTCGCGGCTGAGCTGAGGCGCACGGCCGAGTCGGCCCCCGGGTTCATGCCCGCGGCCGAGGGCCAGGCGCTGTTCGAGGCGGCGGCCGCCTACGCCGGCCGCGGGCCGGTGGTCGAGATCGGCAGCTACTGCGGCAAGTCCACGATTTACCTGGCCGCGGCGGCCCGGGCGGCCGGCCAGCTGGTGGTCACGGTCGACCATCACCGTGGCTCGGAGGAGCACCAGCCGGGCTGGGAGTACCACGACCCTGCCCTGGTCGACCCGCGGACCGGCCGCCTGGACACGCTGCCCGCGCTGCGGGCCACGCTGGCCGCGGCCGGGCTCGAAGATCACGTGGTGGTCGTGGTGGGCCGTTCGGCCGATGTGGCCAGGCTCTGGCGCACGCCGCTCGGCCTGGTGTTCATCGACGGGGGCCACACCGAGCTGGCGGCGACGACGGACTACCAGGGCTGGGCCCCGTGGGTGGCCCCCGGCGGCGCGCTGGCCATCCACGACGTGTTTCCCGACCCGGCCGACGGCGGCCGGGCTCCCTACCTGATCTACCAGCGGGCCATCGCCTCGGGCGCGTTCACGGAGGTCCGCGTCGAGGGCTCGCTCCGCCTCCTCGAGCGAACCGGCGTCGGCATCGGCTGACCGGCCAACCCGACGGACCGTATCTACGGGGCTTGACTAAATCACACATTCCGCCAGCCAGTGCTTGGTCCGGTCCCATGGTCCATCGGCCAGCCGCTAGCCTAAGTCGCTCCACCCTAGGACATGTTTTTCCGGGAGCGAACGCTTAACAGTAGATATTCGACTCTTAATTCGATAGAATTCAGAGATAGCTGAAACTTCCTGGTCTTCTAAACGAAGGGTGGTCTATGCCCGACGAACCGTTCCCCCCAGCCGGGTCAGGCGCCGAGGAGCCCCCGGGCTCCGCGCCGCTGCCCGGACCGGGGAACGGGCCGGGTGACGGCACGCCCGGCGGGCCGGATGACGGCTGGGATGGGCGGCCGCCGGACGGGCCGGAGCAGGGCCTGTTCGTGTGCCTGCCGGCCCAGGCCATGGAGCTGTCCCGGTTCGGCGGTGATGACCGGATGCCGCCGATGGCGCCGGGCCCGCTGCTGGCCGGGGTGGCCTACGCCGTGGCCGGGGGTGACGGGACCGGGCTGGCCGGGGTCTCGGAGGACTTCCTGTTCGCGGTGATCTCCGGCGGCCGCCGGATGGCGTCCTGGGGGACGTGGCTGGAGTTCTCCGCGATGCGGGAGCTCGCGCTGCGCCACCCCGTCGTCGTCCCGGCCCGCCCCGGCGACACCCGCCCCGCCGCCCCCGCGCCGCCCCCGGCCGGGGAACAGCCCGGGACACCGCAGCCGCCATCCGCGCGGCCGGCCGGTACCGGAGCCGGAGCGCCCGTCAGCAGAACCCCCGGCCCGGCGGGCCTGGCCGGGGCCGATGGCGCCGCCGGGGCCGATGGCGCCGCCGGGACCGATGACCCCGGGGCCGCCGCCGCGGCGTCGGCCGATGACGGCCGGGTGCGGTTCGGTGAGTTCGTGGCGGATGAGGTGTCGCTGGAGCTGCGGATGAGCTGGCGGTCCGCGGCGGACCGGATCTCCTACGCGTGTGACCTGGCCGGGCGGCTGCCGGTCACCTTCGCCGCGCTGGGCGCCGGGCTGATCGACCCGGTCCACGCCAAGATCATCGCCGAGCAGACCGATATCCT
>JBEKGC010000264.1:0-12183 GCA_050013055.1 Streptosporangiaceae bacterium | reverse complement strand
CGGGATCAGGGGCGAGACCAGGACGGCCGGGACCCGGACCCCGAAGCGGGTGAAGTCAAAACCGAATTCGCCTGGGGTCGCGTCCGGCGGGGTCGCGCCCGAGGGCGGCGGCACGTGGTCGTACAGGCCGCCGTGCTCGTCGTAGGTGATGAACAGCAGCGTCTGCGCCCAGCCCGGACCGCTGCGCAGAGTGTTGTAGACCGACTGGATGAGCTGCTCGCCGAGCGAGACGTCGTAGTTGGGGTGCTGGCTGTTGCCCGTCGAGCCCCAGCTCGGCTCGAGGAACGAGTACGCAGGCAGCGCGCCCGCCGCCGCGTCGGACTGGAAGTCGGCGAACTTCCCGAAGCAGGTCTCGGGGGCGCTCGTGGTATCGGGGAAGTTCTTGCGGGTCAGCGGCTCGTCGTTGTAGCCGTAGATCTTCCAGCTGAGGTTGTGCGCGGTCATCAGGCCGAAGATGCTCGGCACGGTGTAGGACGCCGCGCCGTCGTTCATGTGCCCCTGGCTCGTCGCGGCGCAGGCGAAGGCCCGGTTCGGGAAGGTCATGGTGGGCACCGAGCTGTACCAGTGGTCGCAGACCGCGAAGCCTGCCGCCAGGCCGGACAGCACAGGCAGCCCCGCCGGGGTGAACATCCCCATGATCTGCGCGTCGGTCGTGCCGGCCGCCACGCTGCGGTTCGAACGCTGGTCATAGCTGATCGCGTCGGCAAAGTTGGTGACGAAACCGTTATTGACCGCCACCGGCGGGCTCGGCGGTTTACCGGTGCCGAACAGCTGCGCGTTGGTGTTCGCGTATCCCTCACCGGGATCAGCGCCCGGCATGAAATAGGCCCCCGCCGCGGTGGGATCGATCTGGTAAACCGTCACCGTATTGCCGTTTGCGTCGGTATTGGACTCCGTGCCCGTCAGGCCCTCGAACGGCTGGCCCGCCGGGGAGACATTCCCCGAGCCGGCGTACAGGAATCCCAGCATGTGGTCGAACGAGCGATTCTCGAGCATGAGCTGGACGATGTACTGGACCGACGGCAGCTGATTACCTGGCATGTCTTCCCCCACCCATGTCCGGCGCCGGTCGGCGTCGGTACCGCCAGATTAAACTGGTAGGTGCGGAAAATCCCGTTATGCGCGCCACCGGGGCTCTCGTGTTGCCAGCTCAGGGCGTGCAGCACGGTCCGTTTGGCATAAAAAGCGCTTTTTCTCCGGAACGGACCGTGGTGTCAGTTCTCACCATCTGCGTGCGGCGGTTACCTGGCCTTCCGCTCGCGGGGTGCGGCCCAGAGGTTGAAGAAGTCTTCTGGATGGTCGCGCCGGGCCAGTGATTCGGCCATCAAGGCGTCGCCTTCGGCGGGTGAACGCCTGCTTTTGACGTCCCCCAGGTGACTTTTTTCGGCCGGGTGCCTCGGCGCCGGTGAACTATTCGGCGGTGGCGGGTCGATCGGGATGGTCCCGGCGGGCTGCGAGCAGACCCGGCATTCCCACTGCGGCGGGACCGTGACGGTGGCGATGAACGGCACCGTCGTCTGATGCCCGTTCGCGCAGTAATAAAGCACGACAATTTTGGCGACGGTGGATCCGCGGCCCTTAGGTTCACCGGCCGGGCCGGCCCCTACTCTCGTCCCACGCATTGCGCCGCTATTCATGGTCCGCATAATGCCTCCGTCTGACGCTATTCTACAGGTAAGTTTCGCACAGTTTGACCGGTAACGCCGGATTCAGGTATTCAAAGGGGTGACACAAGCGGCTAAGAATGGCTGGGTGCTCCCTTCGGAAGACCCGGACACCGACCTGAGCGCCGGTAACCGTTCCCGATCGAAATCCTGTGCGCCGCGGTCATGCCCGCGGGTGAGATCATCGGCCACGTGCTGGGCACCCGGGGGCACGTCGGCCAGGACCCCGTCCTGGCGATCGGCCCGCTGGCCGTCCGGCCCGACCAGCAGCGGCACGGCGTGGGCAGCGCGCTCATGCACGCCCTCCTGGGCGCGGCCGACGCCCTCGGCGAGCCGCTGGCCGTCCTGCTCGGCGACCCGGGATACTACCGCCGGTTCGGATTCCGGCTCAGTACCGGCTACCAGATCACGCCGCCCAGGCCGCACTGGCAGCCGCACTTCCAGGTCCGCGTCCTGAGCGGATATCAGCCCAGGGTGCACGGCATGTTCGCCTACGCCGAGCCCTTCGACTTGACCGAGTGACTCAATACCGTGAATCGGTCCAGGAATCATGTCAGACCTTCCGGCCACCGCGAACGACACAGCTTTATCCACATGTGTTGCTTTTATCCGGAGGTTAGTCTCTAGCCGCTACTTCATGCTCCGACAGCCCGATTTCGATGTCCGGCGCGCCGCCGGCGGCCCCGTTCACGCATATCCCGCCCGCCTCACCAGAACCTCCAGCCCCGGCACCGGACGCCCCGTCAGCGATCGTGGATCGCTACCGTCGGAATAAGAAGCTAACTCTCCACGATACCTGGCCTGCGGCCCCCGGGCATCGCCGAGCAGCCCGGCCGTCAGCCGAGCAGCAGCCCATGGCCCGGGCGCTGGCGGTCAGGTGGCCGCGTCGGTCCGGGCCGGGGCGGCCTCCTGCGCGCTGAGGGCGGCGAAGCGAACTCGGCCACGATGACCTCGGGATCGGTGGTCTCGTGGATCGTGACGTTACCCACCCGGCGGCGCGGCCGGGGCGGGCGGCGAGCGACTCCATGCGCTTGCGGAGTTCGTCGCGGCTGCGCAGCGGGGCGCCGCGCAGCGGGTCGAACGGGTGAACGACGTTGGTTTGTTCCGCGTAGAGCTCGGGCAGCCCGTCCGGGTTGCCCTCGGCGATGCCGTTCACGAGCGCGAGGAAGACCTCACGGGGACTGCGGGGCTGGGCCATGGGATTCTCCTGTCATCGGCGCGGTCACGCTGCCGGACCGGCTACCGCCCGGAGCGAAGACTCCGGCGAAAAAGCCGGCGCCTTTCACGGTAGTTCGGCCCTTCACCGTGACCATGACTCCGGCCGGCCTGACCCTGCCCTGCTCGCGTCCATTTCGCCTGGATCGCGCGAAACCGGACTAATCCCCTGTGGGAGGGCAGTTCACCCGGATGGTTAACAGCCCCTACGCACATGTCTCGGCGCCTGAGGGCGAGGCGGAAGGTGCCGCCGCGGCGCGGCCTGACGCCGGGAAAAGCGCCGCAGCCAAGGCGGGCACGGCCGCCCTGACCCTGGGCGCGCTCGGCGTCGTCTTCGGCGACATCGGTACCAGCCCCCTGTACGCGATGATCTCCATTTTCGGTGTTCACGGCGTCCGGCCGAACGCGGCTGGGGTGGACGGCATGATCTCGCTCATCGTCTGGACGATCATCTTGGTCGTCATGGTCAAGTACATGACCTTCGTGATGCGCGCCGACAACCGGGGCGAGGGCGGCATCATGGCCCTGGTGGCGCTCGTCCTGCGCCTGCCGGTCAAAGGCCAGGCCAGGAAAGCGGCTCTGGTCTTGCTCGGGATCTTCGGAGTGGCGCTGTTCTTCGGCGACGGGACGATCACCCCGGCGATCAGCGTCATCTCCTCGGTCGAGGGGCTCGAGACGTCAGCGCCGGGACTGAAGTCGTTCGTGCTGCCGATCACGCTGGCCCTGCTGACCGTGCTGTTCGTGATCCAGCAATTCGGCACGCGCCTCATCGGGCGCCTGTTCGGACCGGCCATGATGGTGTGGTTCGCGGTCCTGGCGGTTTCCGGTCTCGACAAGATCATCGGGAATCCGGTGGTCCTGAAGGCACTGTCGCCCAGCTACGGGTTCGCGTTTTTCCTCGGCCACCCCTTGACCGGTTTCCTGGCTCTCGCCGCGGTCGTCCTGGTGGTGACCGGTTCCGAGGCGGTTTACGCCGACCTGGGCCAGTTCAGCCGCCGGTCGATCTGGCGGGGGTGGATCTTCGTCGTCTTCCCGGCGCTGATCCTCAACTACCTGGGCCAGGGCGCGCTGATCCTCCGCTCGCCCACGGTCATCTCGAACCCCTTCTTCGGGTTGTTTCCCCGGTGGGCGCAGGTCCCGATGGTCGTGGTGGCGGTGGCCGCGACGATGATCGCGTCGCAGGCGGTGATCACCGGGGCCTTCTCGGTCACCCGGCAGGCGGTGCAGCTGGGCTTCCTGCCCCAGATGAGGATCCGGCACACGTCGGGCTCCGAAGGGCAGGTCTACGTTCCCGCGGTGAACTGGCTGCTCTACATCGCCGTCGTCGCGCTGGTGATCGGCTTCGGGTCCGCCGCTCACCTCGCTTCCGCCTACGGCATCGCCGTCACCGGAACGTTCGCGACGACCACCGTCCTGTTCTTCGTCGTCGTGCGCATGCGATGGAAAAAGCCGCTGTGGATCGTGCTGCCGGGCGCGGCCGCCTTTATCACCGTTGACCTCGCGTTCTTCTCGGCGAACCTGACCAAGGTCGCCTCCGGCGGCTGGTTCCCGCTGGCGATCGCACTGATCATCTTCACGCTGCTCTCGACCTGGCAACGCGGACGCGGGCTGGTCACGGCCAAGCGCTCGGCGGCCGAGGGGAAGCTCCGCGACTTCGTCGAGGAGGTCCGGACCATGGACCCCCCGGTGCACCGCGTGCCGGGGACGGCGGTCTTCCTCTCCGCGGGTAAGCAGACGACACCGCTGGCGCTGCGGGCCAACCTCGACTACAACCACGTGCTGCACGAGAACGTCGTCATCGTCTCGGTCGAGACCGAGACGGTGCCGCACGTCGACCACTCCGAGCGCGTTGCGGTCGATGACCTCGGCTGCACCGATGACGGCATCGTTTACCTGACGGTGCGCTACGGCTTCCAGGACGACCAGAGCGTGCCGGCGGCGCTGCGGGAGGCCGCCGCTCAGGGACTCCCGGTGACGATCGATGTGGAGAATGCGATTTATTTCGTCTCCGAGATCACCATCGTCCTGGGCGACGATCCCGGCATGCGCACGTGGCGCAAGAGGCTATTCCTCTTGCTTTCGCGCACGTCCAAGAGCCCGGTGGCCCTGTTCCACCTGCCGGAGCAGCACATCGTGACCATGGGTTATCACATTGAGCTCTGATGGAGGGGTAGGCGGAGCCTGGCGGTCACCGGGTCGTTGCCGCGCAGCAGCGTGATCGTGATCGTGGCCGTGCCGCGGTGGCTGAGGTCTTCCAGGAGCATGGCCAGCCCGACGCTGCTGGTGGCGGCGGTCTCGTCGACGGCGGTGATGAGGTCGCCGCGTTCGATCCCGGCGTCAGCGGCCGCGCTCTCGGCCGCGACGTCGGTCACCAGCAGGCCAGGGGTGTCCGACAGGCCGACGGCCTGGCGCCGCGTCCGGGCTCGATGGGCGGGTTCGAGGGTCAGCCCGAGGCCGCCGGCGACGTCGGTGCTGGCCGACTCGAATCCGGCCAGCAGGCGGCGCAGCAGGTCAGCGAGAGTCTGCCGCTCACCGGGGCTGAGCGCGGACAGCAGCCGGTCCTCGTTGGCCAGGTGGACAGGGACGATCTCGTCGAACAGGCGCAGGCCCTTGCCGGTCAGCTGGACGAGCGAGCTGCGGGCGCTCGCCGGATCGGGCCGCCGGGCGACGATCTCGTTTCGTTCCAGCCGGTCGAGGCGGACCGATACGGTGCCCGAGGTCAGGCCCAGCGCATCCATCAGCCGCGCCTGCGGCATCGTGTAGGGCTGGCCGGCCCGGCGCAACGTGACGATGACGACGAAGTCCGCGGCGGTCAGCCCGAACCGGGCGAAGGTGGCCGACAGCTCGGCGTCGAGGTAGGTGCGCGCGCGGCCCAGTCTGGTGATGACGCCGACCGGGGTGAAATCCAGGTCCGGGCGCTCCCGGTCCCACTCGAGCAGCACCTGGTCGACGCGGTCGCGGCTGGTGACGCAGGCGGGTACGCCGAACCGCAGCCGGTCACCGCCGGAAGCATGTTCACTCACGGCCAAACGATACGTGGCAACCAGGTATTGCCACAATGCTTGATATCAAGCATTGTGTACGAGTAACACGCACCTGATCCTCGAAGGGACCCGGGAATGACCCGTATCGGCATCATCGGCGCAGGACACATCGGCGGCAACATCGCCAGGTTCTTGACCCAGAGCGGTCACGACGTCGTCGTCAGCTTCTCTCAGGACCCGGCCAAGCTCGGCGCGCTGGCCGCCGCTACCGGTGCCCGGGCCGCGACGCCGGCCGAAGCCGCCGCGCACGGCGAGATCGTCGTGGTCTCGGTCCCGTGGGGCGTCGTCGATGCCGCGCTTGAGCAGGCGGGAGGCGCGGACGCGCTGGCCGGCAAGACCGTGCTGGACACCACCAACCAGTTCGGGCAGGTCGGCGGGCGGTTCGGCGTGCTCGGCCTCGACGGCAGGTCGGCCGCGGAAACCAACGCGGCCAAGGCGCCCCGGGCCGCCTGGGTGAAGGCGTTCAACACCCTCACGGCCGGCTTCCAGGCGTCCTCGTCCGGGCGCACCGGGCCCAGACGAGTGGTGATGTTCTACGCCACGAACGCCGACGCCGCCGCGGCCGCCGCGGAGGCACTGATCAGCGACGCCGGCTTCGACGCGGTCCGCACCGGGACGCTCGCCCGTACCGACGTCGGCCACCAGGAACCCAAGGGCGACCTGTACGGCGAGGAATTCCACCACGACGACGCGATCGCCGCGGTGCGGCGGCTCCGCGGCACGATCCCGGCCGGAACCGGCAGGCCGTAAAAATCCGGCGGCTGACCGCGGCCGGCCCGCGGTCAGCCCAAACGGGTCATGGTCCCGGCCCTACGCCGGGCCGCTCACCTACGCCTCTTACGCTGCCCACTAGACGCAAGCCCCGCTGGACGAACTCGAACCGGGGCTGACAGCATGGCCAGGAACAGCTGCATCGGGCACTGCACCAATCGGCACTGCACCAATCGGCACAGCAGCAGAAGAGTGGCCACTGATGAATTCCCCTGCCTCGACCGCGAAGCCGCCGGAGAACGAGGGTTTCAGCCACCGGCAGATTCTGGCGATCATGTCCGGGCTGATGCTCGGCATGTTCCTGGCCGCGCTCGACCAGACGATCGTGGCCACGGCGCTGCCGACCATCGTGGGGGATTTTCACCGCAGCAACCTGCTGTCCTGGGTGATCACCGCGTACCTGCTGGCCAGCACCGCCTCGACGCCGTTGTGGGGCAAGGTCGGTGACCTCTACGGGCGCAAGCGCATCTTCCAGCTCGCCATCGTCGTGTTCCTGGTGGCCAGCGCGCTCTGCGGAGCGTCGCAAAACATGATCGAGCTGATCGTCTGCCGCGGGCTGCAGGGCATCGGCGGCGGCGGCCTGCTCTCGCTCGCGTTCGCGATCATCGGCGACGTGATACCGCCGCGCGAGCGGGGGCGCTACCAGGGATATTTCGGTGCCGTCTTCGGGATCTCCAGCGTCGTCGGCCCGCTGGCCGGCGGGTTCGCGGTGGACAGCCTGTCCTGGCGCGACATCTTCTACGTCAACCTGCCGCTCGGCATCGTCGCCCTGATCGTCACCAACCGGGTGCTGCGGCTGCCGGTACGCAAACGCGAGGTGAAGATCGACTGGGTGGGTGCCCTGCTGCTGGTCGCGGGGGTGTCGTGCCTCCTGCTCGCCA
Organism: Streptosporangiaceae bacterium; assembly: GCA_050013055.1. Lineage (GTDB taxonomy): Bacteria > Actinomycetota > Actinomycetes > Streptosporangiales > Streptosporangiaceae > Palsa-504. Next base: position 4,608 of record JBEKGC010000264.1, on the reverse strand, counting down.
CCCAGCTTGGCGGCACGAACTACCCGTGGGCATCGTGGCAGATCATCGGATTGTTCGGGTTGGGAGCGCTGGTGCTGGCCGGCTTCGTGCTCCGCGAGGCGGTGGCCCCGGAGCCGATCTTGCCGCTCGGGCTGTTCCGGATCCAGATCTTCACCGTCGCCAACATCATCGCGTTCGTCAGCGGCGTCGCGATGTTCGGCGCGCTGGCGTTCCTGCCCCAGTACCTGCAGCTGGTGCACGGGGTCTCGGCCACCGAGTCGGGTCTGCTGCTGCTGCCCCTGCTGATGGGGCTGCTGGCCATGAGCATCAGCTCGGGCCTGTACATCTCGCGCACCGGCAGGTACCGGTGGTTCCCGCTGGCCGGCACGATCGGAGTCACCATCGGGCTGGCGCTGCTCACCCGTCTCGGCGCGCACACCTCGCTCCTGGTGGTGAGCCTGGACATCGCCGTCTTCGGCCTCGGGCTTGGCCTGTTCATGCAGGTGCTGACCCTCGTCGTGCAGAACGCGGCGCCGATGAAGCAGATGGGCGTCGCCACCGCGTCCGTCACCTTTTTCCGCTCGATGGGAGGCGCGATCGGGGCGTCGGCGCTCGGAGCCGTGCTGACCGCGGGCATAACGGCCGAGTTCCCGCGCTACCTGCCGCCCGCGGCGCTGGCGGGAGGGGCCAAGAGCGGTAACAAGGTAGCTCAGCTCATCCAGAGCCCGGCCGTGCTTGACGCGCTGAAGCGCACGGATCCCGCGCTGCACGAGGGAATCATCCAGGCCTACTCGCACGCCATCGACCGGCTGTTCCTGGCCGCGGTGCCTGTGTCGCTGCTGAGCGTCATCGCCGCGTTGTTCATCAGGCAAGTCAAGCTGCGGACCAGCAATACCCAGCCCCGGCCGGCCGGTGACGGTCGGCCCGCCGAGGTCGCCGGGTCCGCCGGGTCCGTCGCCACCGCGGTTCCGCCTGCTTCCGGAGGGATGCATTAGATGCCAGGCGTCACCATCTCGGCCGGCTACGGCGCAGGCGGGAGCGTCATCGCTCCCGAGGTCGCCAGGCAGCTCGGCCTGCCCATGCTCGACCGCGCGATCAGCTCGCATGTCGCCGCGCAGCTCCGGGTGTCCGTCCAGGAGGCCGAAGGCGGGGTGATCAAGCGCTCGGGGCCCGGCCGGTTCCTGGCCGTGCTGGCACCGCTGGCCGGCGGCGTGCTTGGCGCCGGCACTGACTGCGCTCCCGCCGAGGCTGTCCTGCCCCCCGACGACGCCGGCATCTTCCGTGAGCAGGCCGAGGCCATCATGAGACAGGTGCTGGTGACCGGTGCCGTCATCCTCGGCCGGGCGGGCGGTGCCGCGTTCCGTGACGAGCCGGGGGTGCTGCGGGTCCGGCTGTTCGGCCCGGACGAGGCCCGGGTCGCCCAGGCCGCCCGGATCGAGGATGTCGATGCGGCCACGGCCCGGCAGCGCCTGCCCGAAGTCGATCGCGCCCGCGCGAGTTACGTACGGCGGCTCTACGGCCTCGACATCGACGACCCTGAGCTATACCACCTGCAGATCGACAGCACCGCGGTGCCCATCGACGCCTGCGCCGGCCTCATCGCGGCCGCCTACCGCAGCCTGTCAACCTCCGGGATTCAGCACTGACCCACTGACCCTCGCGGTGATGCGCGTCAGGGTTGGCTGGTTTTAGAATGCCTGGTTTTAGAATGCCTGGTTTTAGACTGCGGAGATGGGCGAGATCAGCGTCATCGCGGCCCTTGCCGATCCGGTCAGGCGCCTTGCCGATCCGGTCAGGCGCAGGCTCTACGATTACGTCACCGGGCAGCCGCACGACATCAGCCGGAGCGAGGCCGCGCAGGCTGTCGGCATCCAGCGCACGCTGGCCGCCTTCCACCTCGACCGGCTCGCCGAGGCCGGGCTGGTGGACGTGACCTTCCGGCGGCCCGCGGGCCGGTCCGGGCCAGGGGCCGGGCGGCCGTCCAAGCTCTACCGGCGCGCGGCGGGCGAGCATCAGGTCAGCCTGCCGCCCCGGGACTACCGCGGCGCCGCCGAACTGCTCGCCGACGTCGTCGACATGACCGGCGCCGAACCGCAGCTGCAGCGGACCGCCCGGAGCCGCGGTGCCGCGGCCGGCCGGGCTATCCGGCGGGAAGCCCCCGAGGCGCCCGAGGCGGAGCTGGTCACGGGCGCGCTGTCGGCCCAGGGTTATCAGCCCTACCGCGACGGAGCGGACATCCGCCTGCGTAACTGCCCGTTCCACGTGCTGGCCGGCAGGCACCCGCCGCTGATCTGCGGCATGAACCTCGCCCTGGTGGAGGGACTGCTGGCAGGCGCCTCGGTGACCGCGCTTGCGGCCGTGCTCGACCCGCGGCCGCTGGACTGCTGCGTGGTGCTGCGAGTCGTCACCTCTAAAACTAATAATAGTTGACATATTGGCCAGGGTGAGGTGTGATGGGCCGATGACCCGATACCACCTGGCGCAGCTCAATGTCGGGACGGCGCGTGATACCGCCGACTCCCCGGTGATGGCTGGTTTCATGGCCGGCATCGAGCCGGTCAACGCCCTGGCCGACACCGCGCCCGGGTTTGTGTGGCGGCTGCAGGACGGCGACGGGCCGGGCGCCACCGCGCTGCGGCCCTGTGGCCCCGACCTGATGGTCAACCTGTCGGTGTGGGAGACGCTGGCGGCGCTGCGCGATTTTGTCTACCGGAACGGCCCGCACCTGGACTACATGCGCAGGCGCCGGGGGTGGTTTCACCGGATGCCCGAGCAGCACCTCGTGCTCTGGTGGGTACCGGCTGGCCACATTCCCAGCTTGAGCGAGGCGCTGTCCCGGCTCGACCTGCTCCGCCGCAACGGCCCGTCGCCGCTGGCGTTCACCTTTCACGAGCCGTATGACCCGCCAGCCGAACCAGCCCCGCCGACGCCAGCGAGCCAGCAGGCCGCGAGCCAGCGGGCCGCGAGCAGGATGTCGCGGGTCTTGCGCACCTGGATTCCGGACCCCAATGGTCGCACCTGACCCAGTCACCTCGTTAATTCACACCCAGGCGCCCGAAGGCGGAATTTGCGCGGAGGATAGGGCTCCTACGGAAACCTTGGGCAACCCCCGGGTACCAAAGTCTCCGTGACAGCCAAATCTTCCAGTCTTTCAAGGGGCGGGGCAGACGCGGATGTCACCTATGTGGGGAAAACGTCAATGTGAGTTAAGCGTGCGGCTGTGGGGACTGGTCCAGCAACGGCTCCCGGCCCCGTCCCCGGCCCCCTGGCCGCAGCGTCACGTCACCGACTTGCCGACGTCGGCGTCTGCGTTTGCGTCGGTCCTGGCCTCGCGCCTGGCACCGGAGGCCGGGGCGGTCCTGGCGCGGATGGCCGGGACCACGAACGACGCCGCGAACGCCGCCAGGGTCAGCCCGGCCGCCACCTCGAAAGCCCGGGAGTACCCGTCGTTGAGGGCCGCGGCCTGCGACAGGACGGACCGGCTTCCGGCCAGGACGGGCCGGCTTCCGGCCAGGGCGGCGCGGGTCCGGTCGGTGGCGATGGTGGCCAGCACGGCCAGGCCGAGCGAACCGCCTATCTGCCGTGCGGTGTTGAGCACGCCCGAGGCCAGCCCGGCCTCGCTGACGGCGACGCCCGTGGTGGCCGCCGCCGCCAGCGGGGTGAACAGCAGGCCCAGGGCCAGCGAGATGAGGCATCCGGGCCCGAACACGTGAGTCCAGTAGGAGGCGTGCGGGCTGATAGCGGACAGCCAGCCGAACCCCCCGGTCGCGAGCAGCGTGCCGGCTTGCAGCAGCGGCCTGACCCCGACGCGGGGCAGGATGCGGGAGCTGGCCTGGGCCCCGATCATGATGGTCACGCCCATCGGCAGGAAGGCCAGGCCCGTCTTCAGAGCGCTGTCGCCCAGCACGTTCTGCAGGTACAGCGACAGGAAATACCACATCGAGAAGAAGGCCGCGCCGACCAGGAACATCACGGTGTTCGCCCCGGACAGCGACCGGGACCTGAAGAGCCGGAACGGCATCAGCGGCGTGCGGGCCAGCCGCAGCTCGATGACCGCGAACCCGGCGAGCAGGACCACCGCCGCCCCGAGCAGCACTAGCGTCCGCGCGCTGCCCCACGGGTGCGTGTCGGTGCCGATGATCGCGTAGATCAGCGCCCCCAGCCCGGCCGTGACCGCGATCGCGCCCGCGACGTCAAGCCGGGCCGCAGCGCCGCGGCCGGCCCGGTCCCTGGACTCGGGCAGCCAGGCCAGCGTGGCGACGACGGCGGCCACGCCGATCGGGATGTTCACGAACAGGACCCAGCGCCACGACAGCGCCGAGGTGAGCACGCCGCCCAGGATCGAGCCTGCCGCCCCGCCCGCCCCGGCCACGGCGCTCCAGATGCCGAGGGCCCGGGCCCTGCGGTCGGCGGGGAAGGTGGTGATGATGATCGTGAGCGTGGCCGGCGACAAGATGGCGCCCGCAATGCCCTGCACCGCCCGGGCGGTCGTCAGCGCGGCCGAATTCGTGGCGATGCCCCCGGCCAGGCTGGCCACGGTGAACAGCGCCATCCCGGACAGGTACACCCGGCGCTGGCCGAACAGGTCGGCGGCCCGCCCGCCCAGCAGCAGGAACCCGGCGAAGGTGA
>JBEKGC010000263.1:0-9467 GCA_050013055.1 Streptosporangiaceae bacterium | reverse complement strand
CGGCCAGGCCCGCCACGATGGCGGCGCATTCGGTCAGCCGCGGTCCGAGCACCGGATGGGCCAGGTACGCGCGGGCCTCGGCCACCGATCCGATCGCGTACCTCCTGGACACCGAGCTCTGTCCCAGCCCGGCGATCTGCGGAAACACGAACCACATCCAGTGGCTGACCTTGCGGCCCGCGCGCAGCTCGGCGGTGGCCTGGTGATAGGTACCGCGCGTGTCCTGCGCCGCGACGAAGCGGGCCAGATCGTACGGGTCGTCCATCCCGGTCAGCGGCCGGGTCTTCAGAGCCATCACATGCCTTCTGTTTCGTCTTCTTTGCTGTCCCCCATGACAACCAGGCCAGGCCCGTCGCATTCCGCGGGGATCTGGCGCAGCGGTAAGCCGCCGGCGAGAAAACCCGCCGTGTGACGCCTGGACACGCGAGATGATGAAGCTATGAGCTCATTCTCGGCGACGGGCCTGGCCCGGGTCCATCAGGTGCTGGCCCGTCACGTGGAACGCAACGCGGTTCCTGGCGTCGTGGCCCTGATCGGCAGGTACGGCGAGCTGCATGTCGATGCGATCGGCGCCGTCCGGCCGGACACGATCTTCCGGATGTCCTCTATGACCAAGCCGGTTACCGCGGTGGCCGCGATGATCCTGGTCCAAGAGTGCGTGCTGCGCCTGGACGACCCGGTGGATGACCTGCTTCCCGAGCTCGCTGACCGCAGGGTGCTCACCCGGCCCGACGCGCCGCTAGACGACACCGTCCCGGCCCACCGCCCGATCACCGTCCGCGACCTGCTGACGTTCCGGATGGGAACGGGCCAGGTCTTCGGGCCGCTGGGTGCCACTCCGCTCGCGAAGGCGCTCACCGAGATCGGCACCAACGGCCCGCCTCAGCCCTCGGCGGTGCCGCCGCCGTCCGAATATCTTCGTCTGCTCGGAGCCTTGCCGCTCCTGTACCAGCCGGGTGAACGCTGGCTGTACAACACCGGATCGGATGTGCTCGGCGTGCTGATCGCTCGCGCCAGCGGCCAGCCGTTCGGCACATTCCTGCGCGAGCGGCTCTTCGATCCGCTCGGCATGACGGACACCGGTTTCAGTGTTCCCGTCTCCGCCCGCGATCGCCTCCCGGCCGCGTTCAGGACCGATGTCACTACCGGCCAGAGCGTGGTTTACGACGAGCCGGACGGCGACTGGGCCGCGGAGCCTGCCTTCCCGTCCGGTGCCGGCGGCCTGGTCTCGACGGCCAGCGACTACGCCGCCTTCGCTTCGATGCTCCGCAGCAGGGGCGTCTACGAGGGCCAGCGCATCTTGTCCAGGCCGGCCGTCGAGCTGATGACGACGGACCAGCTCACCCCGGCACAGAAGGCCGTATCCGGACTGCTGCCCGGCGACTTCGACGACATGGGCTGGGGCTTCGGCGTGGCCGTCACCACACGGCGCACTGGCATGGCCAAGTCGGTCGGCTCCTACGGCTGGGACGGCGGCCTGGGCACCTCCTGGTTCAACGATCCCGTCGAGGACCTGACCGCCATCCTGCTCACCCAGCAAGCATGGACATCCCCGGCCCCGCCCGCCATCTGCCAGGACTTCTGGACCTCCACCTACCGGGCCCTGGCCGATTAACCGCCAGTTCAGCTTGGCTGCGGGCTATCCGGCGCGGCCGCGCACCCGATCATTACGGCCCGGCCCAGCTCGAGCAGCCACGACTGGTAGCGTGGCTGCGTCGCGGACCGCGGCCAGGCGAGAGCTTGCGCGTTCGGAATCGGTTACCTATCTGGAAGGACACTGCCGTGTGCGATGCTCCGGGGACGCTGGCCGTCCGCTACGCGGCGCAGTCCGATATCGGCCTGCGACGTGAAGGAAACGAGGACTCGGCCTACGCCGGAGCCCGGCTGCTCGCGGTCGCCGACGGCATGGGCGGCCATGCCGGCGGCGAGGTGGCCAGCGCGGCCGTCATTGAGGCGCTGCGGCCGCTTGACACCGAGGTGCCAGCTGATGAGCTGCTCGAGGCCCTGGAGCATGCGGTGCGCCGGGCCGGCCGCACGCTGCGCGAGATGGTCGCGAACGACCCGTCGCTGCTCGGCATGGGCACCACGCTGACGGCCATGCTGTGGTCAGGCTCGCAACTGGGGCTGGTCCACATCGGCGATTCCCGGGCCTACCTGGTCCGTGACGGTGAGGTGGTGCAGATCACCCATGACCAGACGCTGGTCCAGTCCCTGCTGGACGAGGGCCAGATCACGGCGGGCGAAGTCGCCTCCCATCCGCAGCGGTCGCTGCTGCTGCAGGCGCTCGGGGCGGGCAACTTCGTGCCCGACCTGCAGCTGCGCGAGGTGCGGCTCGGTGACCGCTACCTGCTCAGCTCCGACGGCCTGCACCAGGTCGCCGACGCCGGGGCCATCGCCCAGGTGCTGCTCACGGTGGCCGATCCTGATCAGGCCGCCAAGGACCTGATCGCGCTGGCCATCGCCGGCGGCGGTCCGGACAACATCACCTGCATCGTGGCTGACGTGGTGGCCGCGCCGGTCCCGGCCGCCGAGGCCAGGTAACCCGCCCCGCACGGCTACGGCCCCGGCCGCCCCGGCCAGGGCGGCGCCGCCGGCCGACGCGACGACCAGCCACCGGCCGACCCGCGGCAGCTCGCGCCATGCGGACAGGCTGGCGGCCACGTCGAGGGCGTCGGACAGGGCGCCCGCGGCGACCCACGCGGAGGCTGATCCGGGATCGGCGGCCGGGCCCTGCAGGGCCGCCAGCGCGCCCAGGCCCAGGGCGAGGTCCCTGGCGCCCAGGGCCCGGCCGAACACCCGGGCGGCCAGGCCGTCGGCCGCCGTCCCCACCCAGGGCCTGGCCGGCCCGGCGGGCCAGGCCAGGGCGGTCAGGCCGAGCGCCACCCGCCCGGCCGCGACGGCCGTCGCCCCATGTCGCAGCAGCGCCGGGATAGTCATCGATGGCATCTGTGCTCGTCCCCCCTCCGCCCGTCGCCCGGAAGTCCAGGCCCGACGATCATAGCCACCGGCCCCTCACCGTCCGCCCGGCGGTCCAGCAGGCTCCGGGAGCGACATAACCTGTTTATCCGCCGCACCCTGGATGCGGCGGATACTGGCCCGCCCCGGACCGGGCAGGCTTCCGGCGCGAAACCAGCGCGTCCCCTAGCTACCGAAAGAGGCACCGATGAGCATCGCCAGGCCCGAGATCGACTTTCCCGGTGGCGAGCCGCCGACCGAGCTGCAGATCACCGACATCTGGGAAGGCGACGGGGCCGCGGCGAGCCCGGGCGACCGGGTCAAGGTTCACTACGTCGGGGTGGCGTACTCGACCGGCGAGGAGTTCGACGCGAGCTGGAACCGGGGCGACCCGCTGGAGTTCCAGCTTGGGGTCGGCCACGTCATCGCCGGCTGGGACCGCGGCGTGCAGGGCATGAAGGTCGGCGGCCGCCGCCAGCTGATCATCCCCCCGGATCTGGCCTACGGCGACCGGGGCGCGGGCGCCTCGATCGCGCCGGGCGAGACCCTCATCTTCGTCTGCGATCTGGTGGCGGTCTGATCCCGCGGCGGCCATCGGGCCCGGCCGGACGGCCTAGCCGGACCGCGAACGGGTGAGGAGGTACCGCTGTGGGCGACGTGCACATCGGCGGGCGGAACAACGTGCTGATCACGGGCCGGCCCGACGGGCCGGTGATGATGCTGGCCAACGGGTTCGGCTGCGACCAGAACATGTGGCGGCTGGTCCGTCCGGCGCTGGCCGAACGGTTCCGGCTCGTGCTCTTCGATCACGTGGGCTCCGGCCAGGCCGAGCGGTCGGCCTGGCGACCGGAGCGTTACGCGTCGCTGGACGGCTACACCGACGACATCCTGCGCATCTGCGCGGAGCTCGAGCTGCGGCAGGTGGTGTTTGTCGGGCACTCGGTCGGCGCCATGATGGGCGTGCTGGCCGCCAACCGCGAGCCGGAACGGTTCCGCCAGCTGATCTTGATCGGGCCCTCCCCGCGTTACATCGACGAGGCCGGCTACCGGGGCGGCTTCAGCGCCTCCGACATCGACGAGCTGCTCGAATCGCTGGAGAGCAACTACCTCGGCTGGTCCGCGGCGATGGCCCCGGTGATCATGGGCAATCCGGAACGACCGGAGCTCGGGCAGGAGCTGACCAATAGTTTCTGCCGGACCGACCCGCAGGCCGCGCGGGTGTTCGCCCGGACCACGTTCTCCTCGGACAACCGGTCCGATCTGGCCCGGGTCACCGTGCCCACGCTGATCCTGCAGTGCTCAACCGACGTGATCGCGCCCGCCGAGGTCGGACAGTACGTGCACGCCCAGATCCCGGGCAGCGTCTTGATCACGCTGCCCGCCACCGGGCACTGCCCGCAGCTGAGTGCCCCGGCCGCGACGGCGGAGGCGATCACGCTGTTCGCCGCCGGCCAGGGGCCGTGAGCAGCACCGCCGGCGGCGACCCGGGCGACGCGAGCGACCCGTGCCTGTCCGGGCTGCTCGAGGACAGCGCCGAGGACCTGTACGAGAACGCCCCCTGCGGTTACCTGTCCACGCGGCTCGACGGGAGGATCGCGAAGATCAACCGCACGCTGCTGAGCTGGCTCGGGTATCAGGCCGGAGATCTCGTCGGCCGCCGCTACTTTTCCGATCTGCTCACCGTCGGCGGCCGGATGTATTACGAGACGCACCTCGCGCCGCTGCTGAGCATGCAGGGTGAGGTCGGCGGGGTGGCGCTGGAACTGCGGGCCGCCGACGGCACGCGGCTGCCCGTGCTGGTCACCTCGGTGGTCAAGACCGACCGCGGCGGGGAAGCCAAGCTCATCCGGACCACGATCTTCGACGCCCGCGACCGGCTGTCCTACGAACGTGAGCTGCTGCGGGCGCGCGCCGAAGGCGAGCGTGAGCGCGAGCGGCTCCAGGATCTGGTCGCCACCTTGCAGCGGAGCCTGCTGCCCCCGGTCTTGCCTGCCGTGCCCGGCCTGGACGCGGCCGCGCACTATCACACCGCGTCGCCGGACGAGCTGGGCGGCGATTTCTACGACCTGTTCCCGCTCAGCGGGAACCGGTGGGGCCTGTTCCTCGGCGACGTCTGCGGCCGGGGTGCCCCGGCCGCGGCGGTGACGTCCCTGATCCGCTACACCCTGCGCACCGCCGCGGTCTACGACGCCGACCCGGCCACCGTGCTCGGCACCCTGAACGAGGCGCTGCACCAGCAGTACCTGCGGGACGACCGGAGCTTCTGCACCGTGATCTTCGGTGTGCTCGCCCCCGACGGCGACGGTTTCACGCTCGCGCTCGCCCGCGGCGGGCACGCCGAGCCGCTGCTGATGCGCGCCGACGGCACCGCCGGGTACCTGTCCATGCCGCTGGGCCAGCTGATCGGCGCCTGGGCCGACGGGACGTTCGCGGCCCGCACGATCCGGCTGAACCCAGGCGACACCTTGCTCCTGTTCACCGACGGGCTGACCGAGGCCCGCGCGCCCACCTCGGACCCTTCTGGCCGCTACGGAGACGAGGCCTTCCGCGCCTTCGCCCGCGAGCTCGCTCCCAGCACCGCCGCGGCCGCGGTGGCCGCGATCGTCGTCTTGCTGGAGAGCCTGGACGAAGGCACGGAAGACGACACCGCCGTCTTGGCCCTCGGCGTCCCGGCCGGTTAGCCCGGGGCCGTTTAGTCGGACCCGGGTCGGTCAGGCGGCTGGCTGAACATCCGCTCGGCGGCGTTCACCACCTGCTCCGCCCGGTCCTTGAGCACGTCGAACCGTTGCAGCAGCTGCCCGATCCTGTCCCCCAGGATGTCCCCGCGCGGGCCAGGCCCGGAGTGACCCGGCGGGTGGGGGGGCTTGGGCGGCTTCGGCGGCCTGGGGTGCGCCCCGCCCGGATCGTCCTGGCGTCCCCAGGTCCGGTACGTCCGGCGGCCGTGCTCGCCCCGCCCGCCGCCGAGCTCCTCGGCTTCCTCTTCGGCCCCCTGGGCTTCTCCGTCGGCCCGGTCCGCGGCCCCCTGCGCCCGGTCGGCGGCCTGCTCGGCCTCCTTGGCCCGTCGCTGCGCCTCGCGGGCCGCGTCCCTGGCCTGGTCCGCCCGGCGCTGGGCCTGCCGCTGCTCGTCCGGGCTGGCCCAGCTGCGGGTCAGGTCCGCGGATTGTTCGGCCAGGTCGGCGGCTTCCTCCGCCAGTCCGGCCGCCTCGTCCGCGTGCTCGGCCCGTTCCCAGGCCCGTTCGGCCTGCTCGGCAGCCCACTCGGCCTGTTCCCTGGCCCGCTCGGCCCGTTCCCAGGCCCGTTCCGCCCATTCCCCGGCCTGCTCAGCCCGCTCGGCCCGTTCCCCGCCCCGCTCGGGTCCGCCCCGCTCGGGTCCGCCCCGCTCGGGTCCGCCCTGCTCGGGTCCGGCCTGCTCAGCCCGCTCGGCCCCGGCCTGCTCGGGTCCGGCCTGCTCGTGCGCGGCGAATCCGGTCTCGCGCTGGCCTTCCACTCTCGGGCCGGCCTCGCCCGGATCGGCCGCGGTTGGGTCCGCCTCGCCGGTCATCCGCCTGGCCTCGCAGTACGGCTCGCCGGTTTCGGCCATGCGCTGACGGGTGACGGTCTTCCGCGCCTTGTCCTGAGTCATGATGCTGTCTTCCCAGCGGGTCGGCCCGCGTCTGCCCGCCACGGTGGATGGCATGACCTCGAAGACGCACCCGAGTCGTGGACCCTTGTCCTCACGGCCATCGTCGGCGCGGGCCGCTCGCTGGCTCGGAAGCGGGCAGGTGGTGCGCTGCCGCTAAAAGCAGCGTACCCACGGGCCCAGGCCGCCGCAATGCGGAAAACCCCCGCCTGCCCAGGGGGGTAACACCACGGTCCGTTCGGCCTTGAAATTTTCCGAACGGACACCGGTGCGTGCCCCCGCCCAGTGCCAGGCACGGGGGGCGCGGGCTGGGCGGCGCGTGTTGACGACGTCCGGCGCCGTGCGGTGTGGAATCCTGGTGAGGTGCATCTGCTGCCCGCCGAACGCTCCGATCCGGTTCGCCGCACCCGGCTGACCGCCAGGTAATCGCGGCTGACATGGCGGACCTGACGCTGGTCAATGCGAACGTGCTGACCATGGACCCTGACCCGCTGGCCCGGCCGCGAGCCGGCGCGGTGGCCATCACCGGCGGCCGGATCGAGGCGGTGGCCGCGGACGCGGACGGCCTCAGTGCCGGTCAGGCCGGGGCCGCCGGGGCCGGCCGGGTGGTCGACCTGCGCGGGGCGACGCTCATGCCGGGCTTTCATGACGCGCACAATCACATGACCGGGTTCGGCATGTCGCTCGCCGAGGTGGACCTGCGGTCCCCGCCGATCGGCAGCCTGGACGAGCTGTACGCGGCGATCGCCGCGCGGGCGGCCAGCACCGCCCCGGGGGACTGGGTGGTGGGCTCCGGCTACGACCAGAACAAGCTCGGCGCCCACCCGCACCGCGACGCCCTGGACCGGGCCGCACCGGGGCGGCGGGTCTGGCTGCGGCATACCTCCGGGCACATGTGCGTGGTCAACGGCCTGGTCCTGGCGGACCTGGGGCTGGACGCCGCGGCCACGCAGGTTCCCGGCGGCCGGGTCGGCACCGACCCGGACGGGCGGCCAAGCGGTCTGCTCGAGGAGCAGGCCCAGGTGCTGGCCGGGACGCTGGTCTACCCGTATCCGCTGGCCCAGCTGACCCAGGCCATTGACCGGGCCGGAGCGCACTACCTGACCGAGGGCATCACCAGCTGCACCGAGGCCGGGGTCGGCGGCGGCTGGGTCAGCCACAGTCCGGTTGAGCTGGCCGCCTACTCGGGCGCCAGGGACCAGGGCAGGCTGCACGTCCGGGTCGAGCTGATGGTCGCCGCCGAGGCGTTGCACCGGCTGGGCGCGCACCCCGACGACGGCTTGGACCTGGGTCTTGACCTGGGTATCCGGTCCGGGTTCGGCGATGACTGGCTGCGCATCGGGCCGGTGAAGATTTTCGCCGACGGGTCCCTGGTCGGGCGCACCGCCGCCGTTTACGACGAGTACGCCGGGGTGGCCGGGGCCGGGCGCGGCTACCTGCAGGCCGACGCCGCGGACCTGCAGGCCACGATCATCGCCGCGCACCGGTCGGGCTGGCAGGTGGCCACCCACGCGATCGGTGACCGGGCCATCGACGTGGTGCTCGACGCCTACGCCCAGGCGATGGCGCAGTACCCGCGGCGCGGCCCGCGGCACCGCATCGAGCATTTCGCCGTGGCCCAGCCCAGGCAGGTCAGCCAGGCGGCCGGGCTCGGCGTGATCGCCGTGCCGCAGGGCCGGTTCGCCTCCGAGCTGGGGGACGGCATGCTGGCCGCCGTCGGCCCGGAGCGGCACGACTGGCTCTACCGCCAGCGTTCCCTGCTCGAGGCGGGCATGGTGCTGCCCGGAAGCTCGGACCGGCCGGTGGTGGCGGGCGCGCCGCTGCCCGGCATCGCCGACATGGTGCTGCGGCGCACCGCCTCGGGGGCGCCGTTCAACCCGGGCGAGGCGGTCACCGTGCCGCAGGCGCTCTACGCCTACACCGCCGGATCGGCCTACGCCAGCCACCAGGAGCACGTCAAGGGCTCGATCACCCCGGGCAAGCTGGCCGACCTGGTGATCCTTTCCGAAGATCCGACCGCGGTCAGCCCGGACCGGATCGCCGGCCTGGCGGTGCTCGCCACCTTGATCGACGGCCAGTGCCGCTACGACCGCGGGGCGATCGACGGGCTGACCTAGCCGCGCCGGGTGAGCCCGGGGCGGCCCAGCACGACCCGGAACCCTGCGGCCCGCCCGGTGCCCGGTGCGAAACTAGGGGAGTGGACGACGGGTCGCTAGCCCGGCTCGCCGCGATGACCGAGGCGGCCGGCGGTAACAGTGCCGCCTTGGTCGCCGCGGCGGCGCACGCGCGCAGGGCCGGCCCGGCCGCGGCCGCGGTCGTGCTCGTGGAGGGCATGAGCGATCAGTCCGCGCTGGCGACGCTGGCCGTGCGCCGCGGCCGGGACCTGGCCGGCGAGGGCGTCTTCATCGTGCCGATGGGCGGCGCGACCAACATCGGCCACTTCCTGGCCGTGTTCGGCCCGCGGGGGTTCGGCGTCCGGCTGGCCGGCCTGTACGACCAGGGGGAGGAGCCCGACGTCCGCCGCGGCCTGGCCCGGGCTGGTCTGTATCCCGGTCCGGACAGCCTGGGTTCGGACAGCGCCGGCTTGGCGCGAGCCGGCTTCTTCGTGTGCGTGGCGGACCTGGAAGACGAGCTGATCCGCGCGCTCGGCGTCGCCGTGACCGAGCGGCTGATCGAGGGTCAGGGCGAGCTCGGGTCGTTTCGCACCTTCGTCAAGCAGCCCGCCCAGCGGACCAGGCCCCGCGAGCAGCAGCTCCGGCGCTTCCTGGGTACCCGCTCGGGCCGCAAGATCCACTACGGCCAGGTGCTGGCCGGCGCACTCGACCTGTCCCGGGTACCCGGTCCGCTCGATGCCGTCCTGGCCCACGTCTGAGCATCTCGCCCCACGACGCCG
>JBEKGC010000262.1:0-9469 GCA_050013055.1 Streptosporangiaceae bacterium | reverse complement strand
CCTGCGAGCCCGCCGGGAGACCGCAGGTCGGACAAGTAAAGATAGGCCCCGTTAGCTCAGTCGGCAGAGCGTCTCCATGGTAAGGAGAAGGTCTACGGTTCGATTCCGTAACGGGGCTCCAGCTCAGAGCGATTTTTCGAACCCAGGTTCAGCATCAAATTGCAAGATCAAGTGACTAATCAAGTGGTTTCGGTCCCGCTAGCGGCGGAAATATCGTGACGTGCTCAGGTGCTTGCTTCACTCTGACCTTTGGTTATCCGCCTCGATGCCTTGGAGTAGCCGGGTATGCCCCCGGATTCGGCCGCTGCCCGTCTCCGTTGCCTGGAGAATAGCTTCGGTTTCCTGGTGCGGGCAGCCGACCGTCCCGACGAAGCGCTCGATTATGACCGGCGGCCCCGCGATCAGGCTCTGCGCCGAGATCGAGGTGAGGCCGTTGGGAGAGCAAAATGGCGCGAGGGGCAACCTCTTCGGTCATCACGATCGGTACCTGGCTTGTGAGGCTCGCCGTCGGCAGTATCCCTGTCGTGGTAGCTCGGCCCGCGGACAGATCCGCCTCGGCCTGGCCTCGGTCCTCTGTCCCGGTGTTGCACGGGACTGTAGGCACGGCATGCCACGTGACCATGTAGGTCTCTGAGCTCTTCGTAAGCGAGGTGTGGCATGCCCCGCGATAGCTGTCGTGCGTGGGCGCGCGGTCGAATCTGGCCCTGACAGGCGGGAATCTGGCCCGGTTGCCTGCCTGATCGCCGACCGCGGTCTGCGCGTTCACCGCTACAGGCAGCGACTGGTTCATCGCGGTCGGGCGGTGGATTAGGCGGGCTGGCTCACACCCAACATGAAGACCTCACCTGACCCGACCCTCATTCGTACCTGTCTCCTCACGGGAGGCGGGGTTACTTGTATCAAGATGGGTAAGCGGCACGTAGTAAGGCCATGCTGTCAACAGATGTCCATCAGTAACCAAAAAGGATACTAGGCGACCATGCATGACAGCACTGTCGTAGAATAGAGTTCGGTATCCAGAAAAGTATCTTGGGAACCCGTGGTGACAGCACCGACCCGCTCTCTTTCAAAGCAGCACGCCCGGTGGACCTCATAACCCCAGTCGTGGCGCCGCGCCCGGTCCCTCGGGTCACGCCGTGACGGCCGGCCTGCGTGGGATGGTCTCGTGTTCGAGCTTCGCGCTGATGTCGGCGCGCAGTGTCACCTTGGAGACCTTCCCGACCTGGGTGCGCGGCAGCGCGTCGATGAGTTCGAGACGTTCGGGCCATTTGTACTTGGCCAGGCCCGCAGCCTCCAGGTAGGAGCTGATGTCGGCGAGGGCCGGCGGGTTCTGCGGGTCCCGGGGCACGACGTAGGCGCAGCCACGTTCGCCCAGCCGGGGGTCGGGCATGCCGACCAGGGCCATCTCAGCCACGGCGGGGTGACCCGCGACCAGGCGCTCGACCTCTTCGGCGTTGATCTTCTCGCCGCCGCGGTCGATGAGGTCTTTCATCCGGCCCTCGATCGAGTAGCTCAGCGTGCCCTGGTACCTGCGTGCTCGCACCAGGTCGCCGGAATGATAGAAGCCCTCGGCGGTAAAGGCCTCGCGGTCGCGGTCCGGCGCGGCGAGGTACCCGCGGACGGTGTAGGGCCC
Source organism: Streptosporangiaceae bacterium (assembly GCA_050013055.1). Lineage (GTDB taxonomy): Bacteria > Actinomycetota > Actinomycetes > Streptosporangiales > Streptosporangiaceae > Palsa-504. The sequence goes on along the minus strand of JBEKGC010000262.1, from coordinate 7,836 downwards.
GCGCGCGGCTAGCTCGCCGGTCTCGCCTTCGGCGACCTCGACCTCCGTGCCGGGCTGGAACACGCGGACTTCGTCGAGGGGCGAGATCGGGACACCGACGGTCTCGGCCCGCAGGCTGGCGGGCGCATCGAGCGGGGTGAACAGGAAGAGCCCCTCGCTCATGCCGAAGGCCTGGGTGACGTGGACGCCCCGTCCGGTCAGCTCGTCGAAGACCGGACGGGGGACGCGCGCGGCGGTCAGCACCCAGGTGCCGAGCCGGGCAACGGCGTTGTCGAAGGCCGGGTGCGACAGGTATTCCCTGGCCAGTCCCGGCGGGCTCATGATCCACGTGGCACCGCGCTCGGCCATCAGCGGGAGCATGACGTCGGCGGCGGGAGTCGCGAGGAGCAGTGCGGCGCCGGTGCCGTGGGCGGCGTGCAGGCCGTTGGTGAGCGCCGCGTTGTGGGCGAGCGGGAGCCCGAAGGCGAGCACGCTGTGCTCCGTGTGGCCCCACCAGCTGGAGGTCAGGTTGGCGTTGTAAAGGTACTCGGCGTGCAGCCGGGGGATGATCTTCGGTGTGCCGGTGGTGCCACCCGAGAGCTGCAGCACGGCCGGTCTGCGGACGTCGAGCGATTCCCCGGTCTGGAGCAGCTCAGCGCGTTCGGTGTCGCTGGTCTGGAGGTGCTGCAGGTCCTCGATCCGCAGGCCTGGCTGGCCCGGTGCCGCGCCCACGGTCACGAGCTGCCGCATCGCGGGCAGCAGGCCGGCCACCTCCTGCGCCAGCCCGATCAGGTCGAAGCTGGGGAAGTCGGCCTGGACGAGGTGGGCGACGGCGCCGGACTTCCGGCCGATCTGCTCGATCTCGAGGCGGCGGTGGATGGCGAGCGTGCAGACCGGGATCAGGCCGGCCTTGAGCAGTCCGTACCAGGCGATGACCGTCGTGGCGGAGTTGGTCAGCTGCAACAGCGCACGTTCGCCCGGCAGCAGGCCGGAGCTCAGCAGCCCGGCGGCCACGGCATCCGAGCGGGCGTCGAGTTCGCGGTAGGTGAGCCGCGTGTCCGGCGTGATCAGCGCCGTGCGGTCGGCGTAGGCGGTCGCCGCCTGGCGGAAGGCCGCGGGGAGGGAGCGCGTGCCCCAGGCCCCGGCCGCCAGGTACCGGTCCACCGCGGCCGCGGGGTGCGGGACGACTCCCGGCAGGGCCGTGGTCTGCACAGAAGAGACCTCGGTGACGCTGTTCCCGGCTTCGCTGCCGTGGGGCGAGTTCATGTCCTGGTACCTCATGCCTATGTGATTAGCTGGAAGTCAATCTGCCATCGCGACGAGATCGGCGCGGCCGGCCACGATGCCGTCGACGAGATCGTCGATGCAGTCGGCGGGGGCGCCGACCACCGTGAACAACTTGGTCTGGTGACGGATACGCTCGGCAAGCGCGAGCCGGTCGAGTAGCGCCGGCCGGCTCGGTCGTCCCTGCAGCCGGACCCCGTCCGCGCCGGCCTCGGCCAGGGCGAGGCAGCGGTCGAGCACCTCGTCCGCCGCCGGCGACCATGGGTCATCGACATCGGTTTCCAGCACCGTCGCCAGGGTCTCGTCCGGATAGGCCGCGCGCAGGGCGGTGACGGCGGAGAGCTCACCTGGTACCTCGCGATAGCCCGCATCCCCGTCTTCAGCCAGGACGCGGCCGCTCGTGCGCAGCGCCGCCCTTTCGTAGGGCCGGTTCAGGACCCAGGTCCGGACGTCGGCGAGCTCGTCGTCGGCAGGTGCCAGGCCGGCGAAGGCCGCGAGGCCGGCTCGCAGCAGGCCGGGATCGCTCTCTGCGAGGCGCGATGTGGAAACCACCCCGCCCCGGCTGAGATAGGCGAGCATCAACTGCGGTGCAGGGAGGTCAAGGCGTTGCCCGATGGAGTCCCACCAGCGCTGGCTGCGCACGGCTGCGTCTTGCAGTGCCTCGACGCGTGGACGGCGAACGTCCTCGTACTGCCGCAGCGCACCGGCTAGCGCCGGTCCTTCGCCGGTGGTGAGGCTGTCGGCCAGGGCGATGGCGTCCTCCAGTGCCATCTTCGTCCCCGAGCCCACGGAGTAGTGCGCGGTGTGGGCCGCATCTCCGATGAGCACCACGTTCTCGTGGTGCCACCGGGGCAGGGATACGGTCCGGAAGTGCATCCAGCGTGAGCGGTTGCCGAGCAGTTCGGCGCCCCCGAGCGCGTCGGCGAAGGCGTTCTGCAGGTAGTCGAGGCTGAAGGCGTCGGACTCGGTCAGCGGGGTGCGCTCGGTCGCGATGTCCATCCCGGCGCGACGCCAGGTTCCGGTATCCGCTTCGACCCCGAGGGTGCTGAGATCCTCGGCGTAGGGGTAGCCGTGGATGGTGAACAGGCCGTGCGGGGTGCGTACCGGCACGAACAGGTTCGACCGCAGCCGGGTCGCGCAGCCGAGCCACATGAACACCCCCCGGCCCGGGTCGACGCGACCGCCCACGTGCTCAGCGAGTTCGGCGCGGGTCCTGCTGCCCGCGCCGTCCGCGGCGATCACCAGGTCGGCATCCCGTACGTCGTCGAGATTGCGCTCTACCCCGAGATCCACCTCGGCACCGGCCCGGACCGCCTCGTCGAGGAGGATGGCGAGCAGCCGGGACCGTGCGATCGCGATGCCTCCGCCATTGCCCTTTGCCCGGATCGAGACTCCGTCGATCAGCATCTCCTGCGGCGGCATCGGCACCGAGGCTTGCACGATGCGGTCGAATGTCGCCCGTTCCGCCTCGGCCACCGCGTGCAGCGTGCGGGCGGTGAACGCCACCCCGAAACCGAAGGTGTCGTCGGGTACCGACCGCTCGCTGACGCGCACGCTGGCGTTCGGCAGCCGCTCCTTGATGAGCCGCGCGGCGAACAGGCCCGCCGGGCCCCCGCCGATGACCTCGACACGTCTCAGTCGCATGGAGGCACGATAAGCATTAGCCGACTAACTCGTCAAGTTTATGACTCATTAGTTGACATTTGGTTGGTGCGGGGGCAGACTCGGCAGCACAGCAGACAGGAAGGAAACGACTGGTGACTTCCCCGACGGCGCAGGTGCGCGAGCAGGAGGCCGGACCTGGAAACCCGAGAGGCATCCTCAGCCACCCGGTGCGCGGCATCAACCACATGGCTTTCCCGACGTTCGACCCGGCGGGCACCATCGGTTTCTACCGGGATGTCCTCGGCTTGCCGCTCGTGCAGACGATGCAGGTCAAGGCGTGGGGTCCGGAGTACCAGCGCGACTTCGTGCATTTCTTCTTCGACATCGGCAACGCCGACTGCCTGGCCTTCTTCTATTACTTCGGCCAGGAGCCCTACCGCGACAAGAACCTCCCGCCCCTGCTCGATCTCGGCAAGCACGTCGCCCTCCACGTGGACACCCTGGAGGATCTCGACGGGTTCGCCAAGCGCATCCAGGACGCCGGGCTGAAGCTAGACATGCGCGTCATGCACGAGACGGTCGAGTCGATCTACGTCCGCGACCCTAACGACATCCTCATCGAGATCGCCCGTCCGCTGCGGGACCTGACCGCGGCAGACGCGGTCGATGCCGAGATCACCGCCCAGGCGCTGCTTGACGTCCTGGCCAGTGACGGCGAGCCGACCCTGGACGCGCTGTGGGCCCGCAAGGCCGAGCTCATCGCCTCCCGGGTCCCGGCCTGACAAGGAGCACCATGACCACCCTGTACTTCCTCGACGCCGCCGAGTTCACCGACGTCTCCGCAGTGGCCGCGGCCCAGCCGGGCGCGCAGGTGGAGCGGCTCCGGGGCTACGTCGCGGTCACCGCGGACGGCCCGCTCGTCGTCGACCGCCGCGCCACGGGAGTCCGGCACTCAGTCTGGTACAGCGCGCTCGCCGCCGTCGGCCACGGGCACGTCGTCCAGTACGACAAGGACGCCCTGAAGGTGGACCCGTCCCCGTGACCCGCATCGTGGCGGCACCGGACACCGAACGGCTCGGCGGCCACCGGCACCCCGAGCCAGCCCCGATCCCGGCCGGTACCGGGATCAGCCTGCACAGCGTCCCGACGATCGACGGTGCCACCGTCAAGGGCACCCTGTTCCACCCGCCGGGCGCGACCACGTGCGTGACCGTGATCCACCCGCGGCTCGACATGAGCGGGCACCCGATGATCGGCCTCCTACTCGAGGCCGGCGTCGCGGTGTGGAGCCAGGGGATGCGGGCGGTCGGGACGGACCACACCCTGGTCCACGAACAGGCCCTGCTGGATGTCGCCGCAGGTTACGTGATCCCCCGCGGGCGTTATGACCGGCTCGTCCCGCTCGCGCACTCCGGCGGCGGAACCCTCAACGCATTCTACCTCTGGCAGGCCGCCGCCGCGCCGCAGGACCGGATCGCGGCGACTCCGGCCGGCCGGCCCACGAGGCTCGCTGAGGCCAAGATGCCGGTGCCCGACGGCGTGGTCTTCCTGGCCGCCCACCCGGGCCAGGGCGAGGTGATGCTGCACGGCATCGACCCGAGTGTGACCGACGAGGCGGATCCGCTGGCCGCCGATCCCGGGCTGGACCTGTTCGATCCCCGGAACGGGTTCCGCGAGCCGCCGGAGAGCTCGAGCTACACCCCGGAGTTCCTGGACCGCTACCGGGCGGCTCAGCGGGAGCGCGTGCTCCGCCTCGACAACCTCGCCCGCCACTGGGTCGCGCGCCGGGAACAGGCCCGGGCACGGTTCAAGGAGACCCATCAAGTCGCCGACAGGCGCGCGGCACTCGCCCCGCGCTTCCTCGTTGTCAACCGCACCGAGGCCGACCCGCGCTACGTCGATCTCTCCCTCGACCCCAACGACCGTCCCTACGGCTCGCTGCACGGGCCTTACCCGCACCTGATCAACTACGGCACCGTCGGGTTCGGCCGCATCGCCAGCCCGGACGCATGGCTGTCAACCTGGTCTGGCCTGTCGACGAACGCCTCGTTCGCCAAGGCCGCACCGCACGTCAAGGTGCCGACGCTGTACCTAGAGTTCTCGGGCGACCAGACACTCCTGCCCGTCGATGCCGGCAAGCTCTACGACGCGATCGGCGCCGCGGATAAGGAACGCGGGGTCATCCCCGGGCTCCACTTCGGCGCCGCCCTGCCCGGCCACCGCCCGGGCATCGAACTGGCCGCGGACGCGGTCCTGGACTGGCTATAACTAGTCGCACACCCCACACCATCTGCAGAGGAGCAGCTGATGCGCACGGACATCGACATCCGCACACCGGGCGGGTTGCGGGTCACCGGGATCGCGACCGGACCCGGCACCCAGGACACCCCGTTGCTGGTGTGCCTGCCCGGAGGCAGCTACACCGCCCGCTACTTCGACGTCCCAGGGTTCTCCCTGCTCGACGTCGCCGAGGCGAACGGGTTCACCGCGATCGCCCTCGACCGTCCCGGCTACGGCGGCAGCGATCCCCTCCCCGCCGACGAGCGGACGTTCGCCCGCAACGCCGAGGTCCTCGACGAGGCCATCGCCGCGCTGTGGGCGGAATACGGAGCCGGCCACCCGGGAGTCGTCGTGATCTCCCACTCCATCGGCTCGGCGGTCACGGTCCACATCGCCGCGGGCCAGCCCGCGGGCCAGCCCGCATGGCCGCTGCTAGGGATCGCGCTGCACGGGATCAACACCGTCTCCCCGGACCATGTCGTCGGCGCCTGGCACTCGATGCCGCCCGGCGTCCCGGTGCAGTTCAGTCCCGAGCAGCGCCGCATGTTCATGTACGGACCCGACGGAACCTTCGCCCCCGATGCCGTCGACCGCGCCGAGATCTCCGCAGCCGCCTGCCCGATCGAGGAACTGCTCGAGATCGTCGGCGGGTGGCCGCGCACCGCGGCGGACCTCGCCGGACAGGTCCGGGTGCCGGTCCACTACGTGCTCGCCGAGTACGAGGCCCTCTGGAACGCGGACCAGAGCCGGGTCGACGCGTTCGCCGGGATGTTCACCTCCGCACCCCGCGTGGATGCCACCCTGGGCGGCGGCGTCGGCCACAACATCGACCACCACCACCTCGGCAAGGCCCTCCAACTGCAGCAGCTGGCCTTCGCCCTGACCTGCACCCCGGTGCCGGTCCCGGCCTGACGCGCTGACGCCTACCATCTGGCCATGACCTCTCCCCCTCCCCGGAACCGTCCCGCGGTGGTCGCTCACGCCGGCAACACGGTCGACGGGGCCCCGGCTCGCGCGACGCGGACACGCACGTCGTCCTCACGCCGCGAGCTGGTGATGTCGGAGATCCTCGAGCACGCCACCCGGCTCTTCGCCGCGCGCGGATACGACGGGACCACGCTGCAGGACATCGCCGACGCCATCGGGATCACCAGGCCGGGGCTCTACAACTACATCAGCAGCAAGGAACAGCTGCTCGCCGAGCTCGTCAGGGACGTCAGCGAGAACACCGCGCACATCGTCCGCGCGGTTCGGCTCCGCACCGACCTCAGCTCGGTCGAGAAGCTGCGGACCGTGGTCCGTGCGCTGGTACTCCAGCGCGCCGGAGCACCAGAACGCTTCCGGGTCCTGGACCGGACCGAGGCCGCGCTCCCGGAGGAAGTAGCCAGCCTGCACCTGAAGGCGCGCCGGGAGGTCCTCGCCGGGGTAAGGACCATCATCGAAGAAGGCGTGTCACGGGGAGAATTCCGTCCCCGGGACGAGCGGCTGGCGGCGCTGTCGGTCATCGGCATGTGCAACTGGGTCGCGTGGTGGTTCCACCCAGGCTCCAACCATCCCGCCGAACCGGTGGCCGACCAACTCGCCCAGAATGCCGTCGACATGCTCTCCTACCCGGAGGGCAACGGCTCGCCGGCCACCGCGCCGCACCGCGCGCTGCAGATGGCCCGGGAGAACCTCGACTACCTCGAGCGCTTCCTCGGTCCAGAGCCCCGTTGACGACCCGGGCTCAAACGGCGAACGGCCGACCTTCCCAGGATTCGGAAGGCCAGTGACAAACCAAGTGACAACGACTCCAGGCAACGGCGGACACAGCACGACCTACCCAGACACAGATATTCCGCTGACCTCCCGTAATCCGATCCAACACAATGCCACCGGACGAAACCGCTCGGCATGGTAAGGAGAAGGTCTACGGTTCGATTCCGTAACGGGGCTCCAGCTCAGAGGCAGTTTTGCGTTTTCAATTTCGATCTCTGGATCCGAGGTCAAGTGACTAACTAAGTGACTACGGCGTCTTTCCGGCGGTAGCTGACGGCCGACAGGGTGCGATGCACCGAAGACCCGGGGTCCTGTGACCTGCGGTAATGAAGCTCAAAGCGACGGCGCCGGGCTGCAGATAGCCCGTTGGATGTCACTTCAACGACTGCCCGTCTCCGTTGCCGGGAGAATGGCTTCGGTTTCCTAGTCGCATAGGCAAGGGGCTCATGAGATTCCGCGCCGGATTAGGCCGGTGACGGTGACCGGCCAGCCCAGCAACCAGCCGACAAATCGGCCTGTCCTCTACCTACGAGCATGAAGGGTGGAGAGGGTCCTCCGGTGTACTCGTCATGTACCTCACGTTTACCTGTGAGGGACCTCGCGCGAGTATTCGTGGAGCAGGTTAGCTGCCGTCCAGAGGGGTGGACATGAGGCGGAGGATCTCGTCGGCGAAGCCGGGTACTCCGGCCCTGCCGAGCAGTGTGGCCAGGTCCTGCGGGGTGAGCGGCGGTCGCCTGGTATGGGCGGCTTGCTCCCGGATGACCTGCAGGATGGTGGGCGGGCTCAGGTCGAGTTGGTCGAGCAAGAAATCGTCCGGGTGGACTGCCTCCAGCCCGAGCGGGCCGAGCGCGGCAGCGGGGAAGTCGGCCAGGTTCGCTGTGATGATGGCCTGCGCGCCGCCCTTGATCGCCGCCGCGACCACGTGCCGGT
>JBEKGC010000261.1:0-16221 GCA_050013055.1 Streptosporangiaceae bacterium | reverse complement strand
CCAGCAGGGCAGCCAGGCCGAAGCCAAGCTGGACGCCGGGAGCGGCCAGCATGGCCGGAAGGGCACGTTCATGCTTGCTCGCGGGCCGCATCATGGGTTGAGCGTAGGCCACGCAGGGCAGCGAGACGGGCACTCGGATTCGAGCACGGCCAGAGAATCGAGCGCAAACCCTATGACCTGCCTGTTGTTCGGTAAACGCCAAGCCCCCGACGGGACCCAACTGGGCCGCTCACCCGGCGACGGCCGAAAGGCCGCCGACCTGTACGCCCAGCTGCTGGCCGCCGAGCCGCACGCCACCGCCGAACGCAAACGCGAACTCCGCACCGAAGCCACCAAAAAGGCCCGCCAGAGCCCCCTCATTCTTCGACCTGACCCCGTCGCTCTCCAAGTCAATCTCGATCTTCCACGCCTCCCTCGGCGAGAACGCCCGCCTGGCCCGCCAAGCCGGAGACCACGAAGGCGACCAGTACTGGACCGCCCTGGTCACTGAAGTCGACGACATGATCTACCAAGCCGTCCACGCCGGGTTCGGCTACTTCCAGCGTGAGGCCGGCTACACCCGCACCGGCTCCCACAACACCCGCGTCCACGGCCGCGAAACCGGCCAGTGGCACGAAGCCGACCTGGTCGTGGCGCACGATCTGTACGCTTATCTACCGCCACAGATAACTGTTCATCTCGCGCGCCGATTCGGCGATAACGTAGCTCTCACTTCGGCGCCGCTGTGACGGTGCGTCACGGTCGCTGGCCGTGGCCATTGTGCGAGGTCTGCCCAAGCGTGGCTGTCACGAGCAGGCTCCCGCCGTGCTGGGGCTGATGACCGCGACCCCGGGACGAACGCGAACCGCCGTTGCAGACGGCTGCAGCTTGACGCGGGCTGGTCCGGTGGGATCATCCGTTCATGACAGATGGTTTCGTGAGGGGCCCCGGCGAGGGCGAGCGGGTCTCGCCGGCCATGACGCTCAAGGTGGGCGACAAGAACTCGCAGGCATGGTCGATGTTTGAGGTGGTGGACATCGGGCCGGGCTTTGACGTCGGCGCTCATCTGCACCGCAACGCCGAAGAGCTGTTCTATGTCCTGGAGGGCCAGCTCGACCTGCTCGCCTTCGAACCGCGGGTCCGGACTCCGGGCCACTGGCAGGGCTGGGAGTCGCGCACCGGGGCCACGGTGGCCCGCGGCGGGCCAGGCAGCATGATGTATGTCCCGCGCGGCTGCCCGCACGCATTCGCCAATCCGGGTCCCGGCCCGGCCCGGATGATCTTCCTGGTTTCCCCCTCCGGCCACGAGCACTACCAGAGGGAGCTCGCCGAGCTGGTCGCCAGCGCGGCAGGCCCGCTTGACGCGGCGATCGCCGAGCTGCGCGCCCGCCATGACATCGAACAGCTCACCCCCCAGGTGATGCCCGGGCGCCCGTAACAACGCGCCCGCATCTCGCCGCCGCCGCGATGACCGCTTGCGGCGCGAAGCCCGGCAGGTCCAGCTGGCCGGGCGATCAACGCCGTTACGGAACGTGCTGGCGCGTACTCACAAATCAAGTGCGCGAACCGCCGGTCTGGACGACTTGATGCCCGCGTTCGCCGCCGAATTTCCGGGCGCCGAGTTGGATGATCTGCGTGCCCCTGGGCTAGCGCTTGGGCGGGAGCGACCGGGCGTATCCGACAGCGCGGTTGACCCACTCGATGAGCTGCTCGTCGGTTTCCAGGTCCTCGGCGCTGACGCGCAGCCATCCGGGCATCGTCCGGCCGCCCATGACCGCCACGGTGGCATTCGCCGTGGCGGCCAGGGCGCCAGTTTCGGCGGGGTCAACCCGGACCAGGGCACCGCCTTGACCGCTGGCGCTGATCGCCATATTGCCGCCTACCAGGAATGCCAGGCCGCCGAACATCTTCCTCTCGGTTACGCCCGGCCCGGTGCCGATCAGGAACCGGATCCGGTCGGCGAGCTCGGTGTCGTAGGCCACGCGGACGAGCGTAGCCGTTACTTGTCCCTTCCAGCTGCTGATCACGGTGGCACCGGCGCCCGCCAGCGCTGGCCGGCACCGCCGATAGGTATTGTCACCGGATTCCCGCCGTGCCGCCGCCGACGAGTACAGATCTGAGTGTTATGTACCGCTGGGGTCTGTCCTGCCCTGACCCGGGCTGTCTGGCGGCTGTCAGTGCTTGCCTGGCAGGATCACCTCACCGCCCCGGCGGCTCGCCGGGTTGCTGGCGGGTCCGGCCGTGGCGCCAGCCCAGGTCCTGCCCGGCCCGGCTGCCGGGAAGGGCGCCAGCGTCCGCGGGAACCAGGCTGTCCGCGGCCTGGCGGCAACCGAAGGGGAACCAGGCACGGGAGATGCCGCGTCCAAGGGGCATCAAATTTTCCCGGCCTGCAGGAGCAGTCATGCTGAACCGGACCGCGGTCAGCGCGGCGCTGACCGGACTCGCGCTCACCGGGGCGCTGTGCGCCTGCGGCAGCGCCGCCCAGCACAGCGGGCCCGCGGGGGCAGGCGCGGGCACGCCGTCATCCGCGACCGCGCCCGCCGGGCCGTCCTCGCCGGGCCGGAGCAGGTCCCCGGCGCCGGTCTCCGCAGCGCCGGTCATCTTCGCGGTCCGGCTCGGTCCCGGCTTCCAGCCCGGCACGCTGCGGATATCACCCGGCCAGCACTTCGTCGTGACCGTGGACTCCTCGGTCAAGGCCAGCGGCCCCGACGTGCCCGGCTCGTGCCCGGGCACCACTGCCCGGATCGACGGCGGCATGCTGACCATGCGGTGCACGTCCGGCGTCTTCTACTACACCGCGCAGCGTCCCGGCACCGCCGAGCTGATGGCCACGGTGCGGCCCCGCTGCGCCCGGGGCAGCATGTGCCCGCAGTGGATCGCCGAAGCCACCCTCAAGATCACGATCCTGTGACCGTGCAGTCAACGCTGACTGCGAGCGGGGCTCAGTCAGGTCTGGCTGCTGCCCGTCTCAAGCCATCGGTAAGACAGGTGCGGCGAACGCCCCACGGCTCGTGGGTCAAAGGGTAGCGCCCGCCTGGACCGCTGTCGCGTGGCGGGCGTCCACGTTATCCACCTGAACCTAGACATCGGGATGACGGGGGCGGTGGCGTCGTGGGTCATGAGGCTGATCTGGGCACCCGGCCGTTCGGGATCGGCCAGGGTGAGATCTAGCCGTGGTCCATCACCGGCCGCAGTCCCAGTAGGTCGCCGTAGAAACCCTTGGCCGCCTCCAGCGACGTACTGCTGAGATCAGGGACGACTCGGCGAACACCCATATTGTGATTCCCCCAGCCCGCTTCGATGCGGTAGGGGCGGCCGGGCGGATCGTCCCGGAGGCGGATGGGCGCGTGGTCTGTTCGTTCCGGTCCTGCCCTCCCCCGATCACGGCGGAGACGGCAGGCCGGTATGGGCGGGGGATGCGGTCGGGTGGGCGGTCAGATCCAGCCGCGGGAGCGGGCGAGCTTGACCGCTTCGTGGCGGTTGGCGGCGCCGAGCTTGGCGGCCGCGGAGGAGAGGTAGTTGCGGACTGTGCCTGGGGTCAGGGCCGCGCGTCTGGCGATTTCGTCGACGGGGCGCCGCCTGCGGCGAGTTCCAGGACGTCGGCTTCGCGGGGAGTGAGCGGGCTGTCGCCGGCGCTGATGGCGTCGGCGGCGAGTTCGGGGTCGACGTAGCGGCCGCCACGGTGGACGGTGCGGACCACGTCGGCCAGGACGCCCGGGCCAGCGCCGCGATCCGGTGGGCCGACTGCCTCCACCTGCTCATGGTCATCGTCCCGGCGATCATGCCGCCACCTCCTCTGGGTTGCCGGTCACGGTGACGGGCACGCCGGCGCAGGCCGCCACCGCGTGGAAGGCCTCCGCCAGCGAGGCCGGGCGAGCGTCCAGGCCGGCCAGGGCCGACTGCAGGCCGGCAGATCCCGTCAACGGGATCGTGACATCCAAGACCGCCGCCTCCACGGGGCAACTGCGCCGACGCCAGCGATGGACATCACCACCACGGACCACGTGGCAGCTTGGTCAGGGGACCCGAACCACTCCACCCAGGCCATCGCCCCGGTCAGGACAAGAACGAACGCCACCAAGAACAGGCGCACGCTGAGCTTCTCCTCGGACCAGCGGCGCATCCGGGCAGTACCGGCACGATCATCCTGAGATCCAGCGCGTTGCGAGTTCTTCATGGCTGACTCCGTTCAGTCACGTCCCGGGATGAACCCGGGCTCACAGGTCCAGCATCGCGGCGAAACGGGATTCCCGCGCGTGCCCGCCATCACCAGTCCCGGTGACATCCGCACGGCCCGGCCATGACAAACCACACGTCCCGGCCTGCCGATCCAGATCGTCACGCTGGAGAGCACCAGCGATTACTGGCGGTGTTGGGTGGTGCTGGAGGCGGCGGGGCTGAAGGTGCAGCTGGTCAACGCGCGTCATGTCACGAGCGCGCCGGGCCGGGCCGGGACAAGAAGGATGCGGTGTGGCTGGCCAAGCTGACCGAGCGGGGCCTGCTGCAGCCGTCCTTCGTGCCGCCGCCGGAGATCCGGCGGCTGCGGGAGTTCACCCGGCTGCGCACCGACCTGGTCCACGAGCGGACCCGGTACTGGACCTTCCTGGGCGAACGCTACCGGCGGATCGCCAGGCGCCGCGGCAAGCGCAAAGCCCTCGCCGCGATCGCCCGCTCCATCCTGGTCATCATCTTCCACCTGCTCGCCGACCGCACCGCCCGCTTCCACGACCTCGGCCCCGGCTGGTACGACACCTACATCGACAAGCAGCGCAAGGTCCGCAACCTGATCCGCCAGCTCGAAGCCCTCGGCTACCCCATCCCCCCGGCCCCTGCCGAGGCAGCCGCCGCCTGACCCGTCCCGCACCCGCAGACCCCGGCCCGCCGATGATGGCCACGGGTCCGCTGCCGCCCGCCCACTGAAGGAGGGTATTTCCGGTCAGCCAGAGTGGCGTGGCGGCTGGACGGCCTGTTCCCGCAGGCCAAAAGCTTACTGCTCCGAGCGATCTTGCATCCCCGGCTAGCCTGCTGACCTGCATTGCTCCGCTTAAGTGGAGATCCCCAACCCCGCTTTCAACGCAGGCACCACGCCGCGTTGACGATCTTCCATCCGTCCGGCATGTCGATCAGGTGCAGCAGATCGACATAGCGGTGGCAGAAGCACTGCACGCTGGCGATCCCGCCGCTCAGATGGTCGATCCTGATCTCAATGCGCCGGTCAGCGGCATCCTCGCGGCGTCCCTCTCCATCGGCGGTCGCATCGATCATCTCCTGCGCCGACAGCGTCTCCAGTGCATCCGGGTCATCGCCCTCGATCCCGCGGCAGCGCTTGACCAGCTCAGGCTGAAGCGCCCGCTTCATCCGATCCGCGTCGCCCTCGAACCACCCCTCCACGTAATCCATGACGACCGACCGGACCGCATCCTCATTACTAGGGACTGTCATCTCGCTCCCCTCTTGTCTCGGACGTCAGCATCGAAATGCGTACGAGCCTGTGTCTGACGCGACGCGTTGCTATCAGGAGGGCACTTGGGCCTGTGCCCAGCGCCGAGCCGAGCGGCTGCAGCACTATCGCCGAGCCGCATGCGGGTTTGACCGGGCAGGCGGCACATCCGCGAGCTTCATCGCCGCCGCCAGGCACGACGGCTGGACTTACGAGCAGGAGTATCCCGGCTCGCCAACTCTTCCCCGGCCTACCGGTGCAGCCGCCGTGGTGAAAGCAGGCGGGATCCGGTAGCTGATCCGACTGAAGGGTCGTGCCGGTCACTGGCCAGCCAGCAGTGTGGCGATGCGCGCGGCGGCGCGGCGTGCGCCACCTCGCGGGACCTTCCGGTAGCCCGGCCCGGTGCCGTTCTGCGTCAGGGCCGTGCGCATCGCGGTGGCCAGGTCGTCGGCTGTGGTCGTGGCATAGTCCATCCGCAGCCCGGCCCGGTAGTGATTGAGCCGGTGCGCGACGAAGTGCTGCTGTTCCCAGTGGTGGCGGAGCGGGAAGTAGATGAACGGGCGACCGGTGGCGACCAGCTCCATCGTCGTGGAGAGCCCGCCCTGTACGACGGCCGCGTCGGCGCACGCCAGATGCTCGAAGAGATCGGGGACGTACCCGCGCTTGTCGATGCCCTCAGTGTCCGGCAGCAGCCGCGGATCGATCCGCGGCCCGGTGACCAGGAGCATCCGCGCGTCCGGAACCTGCTTGCGCAGCCGGACGAACGCATCGCAGGTCAGTTCCAGCAGGCTGATGCCGACCGCGGTGCCGCCCACGGCGGCAACAAGCAGCGGCTGATCTTCGGGATAGCCGAGCCGGCCGCGCAGGACCGCGCGGTCGCGGTAGGCATCGGGGTTGAACGGGAGCACGTAGGGGACGGAGGAGAACCACCGCCGCGACCATGACCGTATCCCGGGCAGGCCAGGCCCGAACGGACAATCGGGCAGTTCATCGAAAGAACCGATGAACATGGACAGGTCGCGCAGCCGGGGGTACCGTTCACGCTTTTCGATGGAGTCGGCGTTGTAGTCCGCGCACAACTCGGCTTCGCGTTGGTCGCCGGGGTCGGTGGGCAGGAAGCCGATCACGTCGGTCATGAATGCGTACGGCGCGATTTTCCGCTCAGGATTCTCGTGCAGGAAGTAATCGATCTCCCAGCTCTCGTCGCCGACCCACAGGTCGTAGCTGGTGTCCCTGACGACGTCGTCGAACAGCAGGTAGTTCGCGCACAAGATCTCGTCCATCCGGCGGAAGGCGTAGATCTCGCCGGCACCGGCGAGCACCTCGGTCACCGGCGGCTGCGCCCACCAGTGGATCTCCAGCTCCGGCACCCGCTGCCGGAGGGCCCGGGCGATGGCCAGGTCCCGCTGCACGTGGCCCAGGCCGATAGGCGAGGAGATCCACAGGGCCCGGTGAGGACGGCCGTGCGTGGCCTGCCAGGCGGCCTGCTTCCGCGGCCGGGATACCAGCCGGTCTGCGAAGTCCCGGATGGCGTGGTTCACCGCGACCGGGTACCGGACATGCGGCGCGTGCCCGCCACCTTCGATCACGAGCAGCTCGGCGTGGGTGAGCTCGGCGATTCGTCGCGCCCGCTCCGGCGGGACGATCTTGTCCTGGTCACCGCCGATCACGAGCACCGGGCAGGCCAGCGAACGGCAGAGCCGGACCGCCTCCTTCTCATCAGCGATCTGCTGAGGGGCATCAGCATCGCGCAGCATGGTCTCGGCATCGGTCTGCATGCCCCACTCGACGAGATCGTCGTAGGCCTTGGTGGAGTGAGGCTCAGACGTGATCTGGGACATGAAGAACTCGACGTATCCTCGCCAGTCCCGCCGCCAGTAGTGCCGGTTCTCCTTCGCCCACCCCTCCGTCGTGTCGAGCACGTCGTCGAAGGAATACCCATCCCGTTCCCAGGGGTCGGTCGGCGGGATCGGCAACGTCGGCGCGATGGTTATGATCCCGGTCACCTGCTGCGGGTGTGCCGCCGCGAACAGCAGCGCCCACGGGAAGCCGCTGCAGAACGCCCCGAGCACCGCCCGCTCGGTGCCGGTTGCGTCGAGCACGGCTCCGATGTCGCTGGCGAAGGCGGCATCGGCGTACGCCGCCGGGTCCCTGGGACGGTCGGAGCGGCCGTTGCCGCGCGGGTCGAAGGTGATCACCCTGTAGTTCCGGGCGAGGAACGGCACCTGCATCTTCCAGTGCCTCGAGTCGACGATGGCCCAAGTGGGCAGCAGCAGGAGGGCCGGCTGACCGGTGCCGTGCACCTCGTAGTGAATCCGCACGCCTGAGTTGGCCACGTAACCCGATTCATCGGGTAGTCGTGCGCGCATCAGTTGCACCCCTTTCGACGGGCCGCTAGCTGGCGGAGCAGGCCGCACCGCAGGGTCCCGGACTTCAGCCGACGACATGGACTGCCACCATGGTGGCCAACGCGGCCCGGACAGCGCTATTGGGGAAACCACTAGGTATCCAGGCGGCCCGGGCCCGGGCGCCTATCCGGCCGGGGCGCCGGCCTGGCCCGTGCGCTCATCGCGCTGGGGGCGACACGTGATGCGTCACGGCCCAGGCAGCCACTTCGGCCCGGCTGTGGACCTCCAGCTTGGACATCACATGATGCAGGTGGACCTCGGCGGTCTTTTCGGATATTCCGAGCATCCTGCCGATCTGCCGGTTGGTCCGGCCTGAGACAACGAGCGCGGCCACCTGCCGCTCTCGCGGGGTGAGCGGCACCTGCTGGGGGCGGTCCGGGTCAGCGGGTCCGGCGCCCGAAGCGACCGCCATCGCCAGATCCGTGGCCTGCTGGGCGGGCATGATCCGGCCAGCCTGTATGAGCCTGTCAGCGTCCTGAGGCCCCAGCGCCCGGGCGAGCAACCGCTCCACTGCCGAGTTCCTCGCCTGCTCGGTGTCGGGCGGGCGGGCGGCCACCCGCTCGCTCAGCGCCGCGGCCGCGCCGGTCAGCCGCGCGGCGGTCTCATAGTGCGCCTGTTCACTGGCGATGTAGGCGAGCGCCTGCAGGCACTGGCCGACGCCCCTGGGGTCGTTGGCTTGGGTATAGGTCCGCAGAGCCTCCACCAGCAGCGGGCCCGCTTCGTCCAGCCGACCCTGACCGCTCAGTGTCGTGCCTAGCCCCCACGCCGACCATGCCACCGCCCACGGATAGTCCAGTTCGCGGAAGTCTCGCAGGCTCGCCCGAAGCAGTTCCGCGGCGCTATCCAGGTCGCCGCGGTCCCGGGCGAGCAGCCCCAGGTCGTGCCGCGCCCAGGCCTCGCCCTGCGTATTCCCCCCCGCGCGGAAGCCCGCCTCCGCCCGCCGATGCCAGTCAGCGGACGCATCCCACTCGCCGCCAGCACGGGCCACGTGCCCGAGAAAGGCGCACGCGATGGTGGCGCGGCGCATGTCGCCACGCCCATGGCTGCGCTCCAGCGCCTGGTGCAGGAGGTCCTGGGCGCGACCCGCTTCCCCCGTCGCCCAGGCCAGGATCCCGCCCGCGATGAGCACGCCATCCAGGCCACCAGCCGTGGCGTCATCGTTCATGGCTGCCGCGCCATACCGGTCCGCAGCCAGGGGAAGGACCGCGTCCACGAGCGCCTGGCCATGACCGAGGTCGCCACGGGTGTAGTGGTACCAGCCAAGCGCAGCGGCCAGCGAAAGCGCGCAGGCATCCTGCCCCGCGCCCAGACAGTAATCCAGCGCGACGCGCAGGTCCGCGTGGTGGCGGCCGGCCCGCAGCACCCAGGTTCGCTCTTCCGGCAGGCCGATGGAAGCCTCGAACTGCGCCGCCAGACCCGCGTAGTGGCCAGCGTGCCTAGCCCGCGTCTCCTCGGCTTCGGCGCTGACCGCCAGCTGGTCCGCCGCATACTCACGCAAGCTCTCCAGCATCGAGAATTCAGCGGTTTCCTCGTCCCCTGGCAGCCGGCGAATCAGGCTCTTGTCGAGCAGCGACTCCACCCTCGCGAGCACGTCGTCCGTGTTCACGGCGCAAACGCTGGCCGCGTCAGCAAGCGTCCAGCCGCCGGCAAACACCGACAGCCTGCGAAACAGCGCGCGCTCGCCGGAGTCGAGCAGGTCATAGCTCCAGGCGATGGCACTCCGTAGCGCACGTTGCCGGGCTGGCACGTCTCGCGTACTTCCGGCCAGCACCTCCAGCCTGCTGCTGAGCCGGAACACCAGCTCCCCGGGCGTCAGGACCTTCAGCCGCGCTGCGGCCAGCTCGATCGCCAGCGGCAGGCCCTCCAACCGGACGCACGCGCTGGCCAGCAACAGCGCGTTGGCCGGAGTGAGATCAAAGTTCGGGTTAGTCCGGCGCGCGCGATCCAGCAGCAGCGCCACTGACGGATTCGCCGCCAGAGAACTGAGGTCTGCGACGTCCGCCGGCGCGGGCATGGCCAGCGGCGGAACCGGAAACTCCTGCTCGGCGGACAGCCGGAGCCGTTCCCGGCTGGTAGCGAGCACCCGCAGCCGCGGGCAGGCAGCGAGCACCCGGCCAACGTCCGGGGCGGCGGCCAGGAGATGCTCGCAGTTGTCCAGGACCACGAGCCGCTCCTCGTGGCTCAGCACAGCAGCCAGCTGGCCGGTCAGATCGGTCCCGCGCCGCGGCTCGACGCCGATTGCTTGAGCCAGTTCGACCATCACCAGCGCCGGTTCCCGGACCGGAGCCAGGTCAACGAACACCGGTGCGCATCCGCTGCGCTCGGCGTGAGCCGACGCGCATGCGACGGCGAGACGGGTCTTGCCAATGCCCGGCGGCCCGGTGAGCGTCACCAGCCGGGCCCGGGCATTTGCAAGCATCCCGGACACGGCCGCCAGCTCGCCGGACCGGCCTACAAACAGGTCGGCATGCACGGGCAGGACACTGTGCGGTGACCGCCTCGCATCTCGCATCCGACTGCCCCGCCTACGTCCTCTATTCGCGCAGCCAAGAGATCATACCCCGAGCATACGAACGCGCACCGCGCGGGCGCCATCGTCCGCCAGCAAGGGCTCGGCGCTGGTCTGGCAGCTTCGGGCGCGCCCTGAGCTTCACGCCTCGAGTCACTCCGACGACCCATGTAGGGGGATTCCCCGATACCAAGATGACAGCCCGCACCCGTACAACGGATTCATGACGACAACACGCGACCACAGGACGGCCAGCGTGGCGCCACAGTTCACGCTCGCCGATGCGTTCCTCGAGGGCCTCGCCGCTCAGGACTTCGCCCAGCTCGGCGGCACGCTTGCCGCCACCGCCTGCCTGCGCGCCTTGCTGCCTTCGGGCCTGCGGGAATGGGCCGGCGCGGAGGCGATCGCCGCCCAGTTTGCGCGCTGGTTCGGCGACACCGAGAATTTCGAGCTCGTCGAGGCCACGGTCGGCGAGGTCGGTGGCCGCTTGCATCTGCATTGGCAGCTCCGGCTGCGGGCGGAGCGGCTCGGCCCCGGCTGGTTCACCGTCGAACAGCAGGCCTACGCCGACGCCGGCGACGGCGGCCGCATCGCCCGGCTCGACCTACTCTGCACGGGTTACCGGGCCGAGGGCGACCATGACTGAAACCCTGGCCACCTGGGGCGGCTGGGAGCCGGCGATCCGCGACGACCCGTTCGGTCACTTCGCCGAAGCCCGGGCCCGGTGCCCGGTGCAGAAGGTGCGCCTGGCCGACGGTCACCCGGCCTGGGTCGTGCTCGGTTACGACGCCGCCCGGCAAGCGCTCAACGACCACCGCATCTCCAAGGACATGCTCGCCGCCCTGCGGGACAGCGGCGATGTCGTGGCCGAAGGGCTGCCCGGGCCGGAGTTCTCCAGGCACATGCTCAACGTCGACCCGCCCGACCACACCCGGCTGCGGCGGCTGGTATCCCGGGCCTTCGTGCCTTCCCGGATCGCCGCGCTGGAGTCAGCCATCCGGGCGATCGCCAGTAACCTTCTCGACAAACTGGATGCGGCTGGTCCTGGCGCCACCGTCGACCTCATCGAGGGATATGCCTACCCCCTGCCGTTCGCGGTGATCAGCGAACTGCTGGGCATCCCCGAAGCCGACCGCCCGCGCCTGCACGCCTGGTTCCAGGTGCTGCTGACCGGGTGGGCCGGTGACCCGCCGCCGGAGGCGATCGAGGCATCAGACGGCATCGTCGCCTACCTGCGCGAGCTGGTCGACGCCAAGGGCCAGAACCCAGCCGGCGACCTGGTCAGCGTCCTGGTCGCCGCCGAAGGCGATGCGCTCACCACGCAAGAGCTGCTGTCGAGCCTGTTCCAGCTCGTGGTCGCCGGGCACGACACCACGACCAGCCTCATCGGCAACGGGGTGCTGGCTCTGCTGGATCACCCCGGCCAGCTCCAGGCGCTGCTGGCCGATCCCGGGCAGCTTCCCGTAGCGATCGACGAGCTCATCCGCTTCACTGCCCCGGTCCCACACGCCACGTTCCGGGTGACGACCGAGCCGGTGACCCTCGACGGCGTCCAGATCCCCGCGCACGAACAGGTGCTGGTGTGCCTGGGGGCGGCCAACCGCGATCCGGGCCGGTTCTCAGCGCCCGACGTCCTGGACATCAGCCGCGGCGACGGACCCAACCTCGGGTTCGGCCACGGGATCCATTACTGCCTTGGCGCTCCCCTCGCCCGGCTCGAAGCCAGAGTCGCCTTCGAAGCCCTGCTCGGCCGTCACCCGGGCTTGCAGCTCGCCGACCGCGACGCCCTGGCCTGGGCGCACGGCGACGGCCTCGTCCTGCGCGGCCTCGTTTCGCTCCCCGTCGTCCTCGGTCCCAGCCGACGGCAGGGATGAACAAATCCGATCCATCGATACCAAGGAGACACCGATGACCATCACCGACAGCCCCGTCGACAATGGCGTGAACGTCCAGGCTCTGCTCGGGGCGCGTGAAGCGCTGTCCGGCGCACCGGAGGCGGCGCAGTTCACCTGGCGGGCCAGCTGCACCTGGCTTAACGGCACCCACAGCCGCTCCACCGTGGCCGGCTTTACCGGGCTCGGTGCCGAGCAACGCCACCGCAGCACGTATGAGTTCGACGTCGACCACCCCGAGTGCTTCGCGTCCGAGGACAACGGCGCGACGCCGGTGGAGTATGTGCTGGTCAGCCTGGCCGGGTGCCTGACGGCAGGCGTCGCTGCGGTCGCCCAGTTCCGGGGTATCCAGCTCCGGTCAGTCACCACCACGATCGAGGGCGAGATGAACATCCTCGGCATCCTGGGCGCCGACCCTGACGTCCGCAACGGCTTCGAGGCCGTCACGGTCCGGTTCGCCATCGACGCCGACGCCTCCCGCGACGACCTCCAGGCGCTGATTGCCCAGGCGCAGAAGCGCTCGGCGGTCTTCGATATCGTGACCAACCCGACGAAGGTGCTCGTCGAGCTGGCCTGACCGCCACGGCCCGGACGCCCGCATGATCCAGACCACGGCAGTCATCGTCGGCGCCGGGCACGCCGGCCTGGCCATGAGCCGCCGCCTCACCGAACGCTCGATCGACCACGTCGTCCTCGAGCGCGGTGAGGTGGCGAACTCGTGGCGGACCCAGCGCTGGCCGAGCCTGCGGCTGCTCACCCCGAACTGGCAGACCCGGCTCCCTGGCCACGACTATGCCGGCGCTGACCCCGACGGCTACATGCCCGTCACCGACGTGGTGGCCACCCTGACCCGCTACGCCCGTCTCATCAGCGCACCGGTCCGCACCGCCACGACCGTGCACACCCTGCGCGCCGTGCCGCAGGGCTTCCAGATCCAGGCCGGCGACGACCTCATCCGCACCCAGGTCGTGGTCCTGGCCAGCGGGGCGTGCAACCTGCCGGCGATACCAGGCATCGCCGGCGCAGTCCCCCCGTGGGTGACGACGCTCACCCCCCTCACCTACCGCGATCCCGGCCAGCTCCCCGACGGCGCGGTCCTCGTCGTCGGCGCGTCAGCCACCGGCGTCCAGCTCGCCGATGAGATCCACAAGTCGGGCCGTCCGGTGACCCTGGCGCTGGGCGAACACGTCCGCCTGCCCCGCACCTACCGCGGCCGCGACATCTTCTGGTGGATGCAGGCCACCGGCCTGCTAGCCGAACGCTACGACCAGATCGACGACCTCACCCGGGCCCGCCACCTGCCCTCCCCCCAGCTGATCGGAACCCCCGAGCGCACCACGACGGACCTCAACACGCTCACCGCGAAAGGAATCCGCATCGTCGGCCGCCTCGGCCGCGTCACCGGCGGCGTGGCCCAGTTCTCCGGCGCCCTCGCCAACATATGCGCCCTCGCCGACCTGAAAATGAACCGATTCCTGAACCGGGCCGACCAGTGGGCCACAGCGTCGGGCCTCGATGACGAGCTCCCGCCACCGCACCGCTTCGCACCTACCCACGTCGATCCCCGGGCGCCCCTAGAGCTCGATCTGACCAGTGGGGAAATCACCACTGTGCTGTGGGCGACGGGCTTCCGGCCCGACCACTCCTGGCTCGACATGCCCGTGCGCGACCGCACCGGCCACATCCGCCATGACGGCGGCGTGGTCACCGGCGCCCCCGGACTCTACCTCCTCGGCCTGCCCGTGCTCCGCACCCGCGCCTCCACCTACATCCACGGCGCAGCCACCGACTCCCAAGCCCTCGCCGGCCACCTCCACTCCTTCCTCAGCAGCCAGCGCCGATCACAACCCGCCGCGAGCCAGGCCGACGCTGCCGGTCGACCTCCTTCACATCCTGAAACGACACCGGCCCGCTCGAAGTCCTGCTCGCACAGGGCGTAATACACCGGCTCGGTGTACACCCCGCTGGCCTCCATCACCACATGGGTCACGGCCCGCTTCCGCAGGTCCGCGGCCATCAGCTGGAGCACCCCGTAAAACGTCCGGTACTCCAGGATCTCGGTCTTGCGGGTCCACGCCTTATCACCGGGCGAACGGACCCCGACCTTGATCAAGTCCTTATGCACGTCGATCCCGGCGACACGCTCATGCATCACTTTCATCTACCCTGGCCACCTCCTGCAGCGGCAGTCCTTACCTGACGGGAAAGACGCACCGCCGGCCAGGGCCCCCGATCAGTACAGGAGACTGACACACGCGCACGCAGCAGCAACGGGGGTTACCCGCCAAGGGGCTCCAGCGCCAATCTGAAACACGGCCTCGAACGGTCCAAGCGGAAACGGCGACGACCGGCAGCACGACAGCGCAACTATGCACCTTCCACCCCCGCCCGCCACCACCCCCAGCACCGCAAACCCCAGCCACCCGCGACACGCAGCCGCGTGCAACCAATTTTCGTCCCCACGGTAGCGTCGCGCAGCGGCGCATGAATTCTTTTCAGGATTCTGTGGGGAACTACGCCGCAGACCCGGACATGTCGGCGGCGAACGCGTCCACCGCCGGGTTGCCGGACTCGCGGACGATCCCGGTGGCGGCGGCCTGGGTCCGTGCCTTGTCCGGGCCGGTGATGCCGGCGCGGGCGCCCAGCGCGGCCAGGCCGGCGGCGGTCGCCCGGCCGATGCCGCCCGTGCCGCCCGTGACCAGCGCGGTCTTGCCTGCCATCGGGCCGGGGAAGTTCTCAGTCATCGGGGGCGGTCCCTTCGTGTGAGCTGCCACCGTGACCAGGCACTGGCTGGCCGGCTATCAGCTGGCCAGTCAGTGCCCGCGGTGCCGCGCCGGGGTTTCTCCTAGGCGGCCGTGACATCCCGGTGCCGGGCACTGCCCGTGCGAACGGGCCCAGGGCGGGCCCGGCTTCCAGCGGAAAAGCCCCGGACGATCAGCAGGAGCGGGAACAAGAGCTCGAACAGGCCACCGGGGGCGAGGAACACGATTCCGGCCGGGGATACATGCCAGCCGATGTCGGCGATCCCGAGCAGATTGCAGATGACCCCGGCTAGGAGCAACGCGTAGCCGGCGATGCCCAGTATGGACAGGCTCCGCGGCACGAGCCTCGACGTCAGCAAGACCGGCGTCAGGACGAGCCCGGCCACGGCGGAGAGCGCGTAGGCGGGCAGCGCGTAGTCGTTCCACTGACTGCGGCTGGTCAGGAAGTACGCGCACGCCGCCAGGACCGCGAGGGCCTCCGCCACTCTCAGGACGAAGTAGGCCTGCGAGCGCACCGGCGCGCAGGGCGTCAGGACCGGGCGCATCGCCAGGCCGACCGCAGCGTCCGCCAGGCCGCTGAGGCCGATCAGCAGCACGCCGGTGATGAGGGTGCCGGCGGGCTTGGCCGCGCTGGAGAAGTACGAATGGATCAGCGTGTTACCGATGAAGAAGGTGACCGTGAACGAGAGGAACAGCACTCCCACCACCACGGCGGTCCTTCGGTGAGCGACGGGTCGCTCCCGACCTGTGGCAGAAACGGTCGCTGGTGTTGTCATGGCCTGATCCCTTCGTGCGATGTGCGTAGCCGGTAGGTAGGGTTTCCGATTCGGAGTGCTGGGTTGTCGCTGGAGGATGGCTAGCGGTCATGGTGAGCATGGCCATGGGGTTGCGTGGCAACCAGGAAGATGACTGGCTAGGTTCTCGAAGTCGTCGTTCTTTCCCGCAGGCTGCCGGAGCATGGCGGCGATGCGGAAGGCGAGAGGGTCGCAGCCGATGCTGGCGAGGTGTTCGCGGAGCAGGTCAGCTGCTCGCCTGGCCTTGCCGGTGGCTGCGGCGCGGACCACTTCGATGTGGTGGCGCTCCCAGTTCATCTGCTGGTGACTGGGACCTTTGGCTCGCCGTTCCGGTGATGGCGTCGAGGTCGGCGACGGCGAGCCCGAAGGCCGGGTCGGCGTGGACGGCGAGCCGCAGCGCCGTGGCGGCCGCGGCCGAGTCGGCGGCGCGCTGTGCC
>JBEKGC010000260.1:0-12297 GCA_050013055.1 Streptosporangiaceae bacterium | reverse complement strand
GGGCCACGCCCCCCAGAGCGCTGCCGTCAGCGGCGAAGTAGGGCGGGTCAAGGACCGTGACGGTGAGCTCACCGCCAGCGGCCGGCCTGTCGTCGGGCAGGCGGCAGGTGATGGCCGCGGACCCGATCTGCAGGTCGGCTTCCCAGCCGGCTCCGGCGGGCCGGCAGGCCGTCACCACGCCGGTGCGGACGAGCCCCCGATCGCCGAAGGCGCCGGCGATGACCCGCTCCGGATGCACCCCGGCGGATGTTGTCCCGGCGGGGATGAAGCCGAGATAGCCGACCAGTTCCGCCGTCCGCCGCGAGGCAGGCCGGAGGACCACCTCGTGGGGCGCGCCGACCTGCAGCAGCTCGCCGCGGTCGAGCACGGCGAGCCGGTCGGCGAAAGCCTGGGCGTCGCCGAGATCGTGGGTGACCAGGATGGAGGGGATGGACCGGTCCGCCACCAGCGTGCCCACCAGCCCGGTGAGCGTGCGGCGCAGGCTCGCGTCCAGCCCGGTGTAGGGCTCGTCGAGGAGCAGCGTGTCACACCGCGCCAGGAGCAGGCGGCCAAGTGCCACCCGGTGCGCCTGACCGCCGGATAGCCGGGCCGGCATCGCGGTCAGCACGGTGTCGATCCCGAGCACGGAGGCGAGTGAGGACAGCTCCTCGCCTGAAGGCGTCGCGCTCGGCGCGTAGCACAGGTTGTCCCGCACCGACAGATGCGGGAACAGGCCAGGGTTCTGCCGCAGCAGCCCGACCCGGCGCTGCCAGGGCGGCACGGCCAGAACCGGGGGAGCGGTCGAGGTGAGCAGGCGACCGCCGAGTTCGACCCGGCCGCGGCGCGGCCGGACCAGCCCGGCGATCGCCTCGAGGTAGGTGGTCTTCCCGGCGCCTGAGGGCCCGAACAGTGCTATCCGTTCGCCCGCCGCTACCTGCAAGGCGACACGGACCGCGAAGTCCCGGCGGTCAACCTCGACGTCGGCGTCCAGCACGGGCGCTCCAGATGTAGGCGGCAAGCGGCAGTGGCAGGGCGACCACCAGCAGGACCAGGGCGTAGGGCAGCGCCGTGGCCAGGCCGGTCTCCTGCAGTGTCGTATATATCTGCAACGGTATCCCCATCGGGTTGTACGCGATGATGATGACCGCGCCGAAGGCGCCCATGGCCCTGGCCCAGGCGATGGACAGGGACATCGCCAGGCCGGGGGCGGCGAGTGGCAGCGTCACCCGGCGGAATACCCGGCGTGGCGAGTCACCGAGCAGGCCGGCCTGCTGCTCCAGCCGCGGATCGACGCTGGCGAAGGCTGACTGGGCGCCGAGCACGTAGTAGGGCGCCGACTCGTAGACCTCGGCGATGACCAGCGCGAGAAAGGTGTTGGCCGCGGACTGATGCAGGTGGGAGAGGATCTCGCCGATCGGCGTGTAGGGGCCGACCATGAAGACCAGCAGCAAGCCGATGACGAGCGGCGGCAGCAGCAGGCTGCACAGCACGCCGGTCTCCCACAGGCGGGGGAACGGCAGCTTGCCGCGGGCGAGCATCCAGGCCAGCGGGGTGCAGACCACCAGCAGCACCCCGAGGGTCACGAGCCCGGATTCCACCGAGATCAGCAGCGGATCCAGTGCCCCGGGGGCTGTCAGGGACTTGGCGATGGCGCTGCCGGACAGGTGCGCGAGCAGGGCGATCACCGGGCCCAGCAAGGCCAGCCAGATGAAGCCCGCGCCGGCCACCGAGACGACGGTTGACACCGACCGGACCCGCGGCTGGCCTCCGGCGAACCGTCCCCGTCCCGCCGGCCGGCGCGGCCCGGGGGGCTCGTCCCCCTGGACCGCGCCGCCAGCCGCAGCGGCGGGGCTAGCTGCCCAGCTCACTCGTAACCGCGGACGGCGCACCGGTGCCGACGACGGTCGGCGTGATCAGCGTGAAACCGCCAGCCTTGTACAGGGCCAGGCCCGTGGCGGACAGGGTGTACTTGACGAATGCGGTCGCGGCCGGAGTGGGCTTGCCGATGATCGTGATGTCGATCACCTGTGGTGAGCCGGACTTGGTCTTGCCGTTGTTGAGCTTGATGGTCGCTTTGGCGTACGCCGCGGCGCTGCCCTGGCTGCTGAGGTTGATGGCGGTCGGCAGCGGGACGTAATCCAGGTGCAGTTCGATCGCCTGGGTTACGAAGGCGCTGGACGCGTCAAGCTGGCCGGACTGAAGCGTGGAGTCCAGGGAGGACTCGGCGTAGAGCTGCGAGGACTTGGCCGACGCCAGCGGGCCGCCGAGGATCTTCGTGACGGTGTCCGACGGCAGGTGGTAGTAGGCCTGGGCGAGCTCGAGCATGTAGATGAAGTCGCGGCCCTGCGGGTCGATGTTGGGGTCGGTCCTGCCGAGCTTGAGGCCCGGGGTCTCAAGCAGGGTAAACAGGTCCTGCAGCGGTTTGCTGCCGTCGGCGATGGCCTTGAACTGGCTGGCGTACTTACTCTTGGGGTTGTAGGCCACAACCATCGAGGTACCGGCGTACGGGACGTACCACGTGGTGTACTTCGGTTCCAGCGGCGTGATGTTGTCGGCGCCGACGCTCTCGAAGACGTTCGGGGTGATCTCGTTGGAGGCAATGTCCGTCTCCAGGTCGCCGGAGGCCCCGGCGCGGCCGGTGAACGAATCGCCGGTGGCCGTCTTGAAGGCGGGGTCGACGACCTGAGCGTTGAGGTACTCAAGTGAGGACGCATAGGCGATGCTGACCGTACCGGTCGAAGCCGAACTTGACGCGCTGCTGCTGCATCCCGCCGCAGCTAGGCCGGTGCATGCTATGGCGAGCAGAGCCACCACGGGGGCTCTTCTTTTCGCGAAGACAGGGATCATCTACCGAACATTGCCATTGATGGTTGCGTGGCGCAAGGAATCCGGACATGACGCGGAGGAGCCGGAAGCCGTCTTCGCCCAAACGACGCTTCATGGCGATAACTGCCTTGGCAGCTCCGCCCATCCTCGGGCATGGTAGACAGGTGAGCAGCCCCGAGGTGCCAGCCGGACCCGACAGCCGAGATCTTCGCGGACTGGCGCGCGGCCTGCGTGAGCTCTTGGAGATAGCAGCCAGGACGCTGGCCGATGAGGCGGCTCCCTCTGCGCTCGCGTTGCAGGTGACCGGGCACCTCGGCTGCGCGCTGACGGCCGTGGTCCCGGTGGCCGAGCGGTTCCCGTCCTGGGAGCACGTGAACATCCAGCGAGGAGTTGATGCTTACCTGGCCTCGCATCGCAGCGGCGCCTGGTTTGGCGCCTCGGGTCTGGGCCACCGTCCACGCGAGGACATGCTGGCGCTGATCACCATGCCGTCCTCCGGCGGCGGCCTGCGACCCGGCGCGGCCAGCTACGGCACGGTGGCGATCGGCCCGGACCGCAGCGCCGACGCCGTGACGTTCGGCCTGGTGACGTCGACGGCACCGGACGGCACGCCGGTGGTGATAGGCATCCATAAGGAGGTCCAGTTCGGGCCGCCCTTCTGCAACCTCGAGGTGCTCGCGGCGGACCAGCGGACGGCCGCCGCGACCCGGGACGAGATCGGCCGCCTGATCCGCGCCCACGACGTATTCCGCGGTCAGGTGCTCAGCTTCACCGTCAGCGAGCACCACGGCAACGAGCTCGTCTCGTTCCTGCCGCGTCCGGCGGTGACCGCGAAGGATGTGGTGCTGCCGGCCGGCATGCTCGAGCACATCGAGCAGCACATCATCGGCGTGGCGGACTGGTCGCAGGAACTGCTTGAGGCCGGCCAGCACCTCAAGCGCGGCCTGCTCCTGCACGGCCCGCCGGGAACAGGCAAGACGCACACCGTCAGGTACCTGACCGGACGCCTGGCCAGCAGCACGGTCATCTTGCTGACCGGCCTGTCCATCAGGTACATCGACCAGGCCGCGGCCCTGGCCCGCCGCCTGCAGCCCTCTCTTGTCGTGCTGGAAGACGTCGATCTCGTCGCCCTGGACCGAGACTACGCGCCGGGAGGCCAGCCGCTGCTGTTCTCCTTGCTCGAGGCGATGGACGGCATCGGCGCCGACGCCGACGTCACCTTCGTGCTCACCACGAACCGGGCCGACATCCTCGAGGTCGCCCTGGCCGACCGCCCGGGCCGGATCGACCTGGCGGTCGAGATTCCCCGGCCCGACGATCAGTGCCGGGAGCGCCTGCTCCGGCTCTACGCACGCGACCTCGTCATAGCCGCTGACCTGGACGAGATAGTAGCGGGGACACAGGGCGTGACCGCATCATTCATCAAGGAGATGATCAGGCGGACCGTGCTGGTGGCGTTGCGTGCCGGGGAGCGCCCGCCGGTCCTGAGCGCCGCTCATCTCGCCGAGGTTCTGGATGAGATGACCTCAGAACGCCACAGCCTGACCAGGTCCCTCCTCGGTTCCGGGCCCGAGGCCGGTCCGGAAGAATCGGCCGAACGGGATCCCTCGGCTCGCCCCGCGCCGGTACGTCATCGCCGTCGGTAACGAACGCCGCGGTGCTCCCAGCCCGGTGCTCCCAGCCCTTAGACACTCGAGGAAGAAAGGTCAGTCCATGCCCCGCAGAACCAGCCCGCCGTTCCGGGCCGACCACGTCGGCAGCCTGCTACGCCCGCAGCGGCTGCTGGCCGCGCGTGAGGAGTTCGCCGGCGGCCGGATCACCGCCGGTGAGCTGAGGGCGGTTGAGGACGAGGAGATCATCGCAGCGGTGCGGATGCAGGAAGAGGTCGGCCTGCAGTCCGCCACCGACGGGGAGTTCCGCCGGGCGTCGTGGCACATGGACTTCATCTACTCACTCGGCGGGATCTCCAAGGCGCCGGGTAACCTGTCGGTGAAGTTCACGAACCCCTCGGGCACCATCGAGTGGACCCCGGCCGCGCTGCATGTCGGCGGCAAGGTGGCGCTGGAGCAGACCATCTTCGGCGCGGACTTCACGTTCTTGAAGTCCCATGTCACCACGGCCGTGCCCAAGCAGACGATTCCGTCACCGAACATGGTGCACTACCGCGGCGGACCGGCCATGCTCGATCCCGGCGTCTACCCCGATCTCGAAGGGTTCTGGGCGGATCTGGCCGCGGCCTACGCCGAGGAGGTCCGGCGGCTGGGGGACCTGGGCTGTACTTATCTGCAGTTCGACGACACTAGCCTGGCGTACCTGAACGATCCGGCCCAGCGGGCGGAGATCAGCGGGCGCGGCGAGGATGCCGAGCACATGCACCTGCGGTACATCAAGCAGATCAACGCGGCGGTCAAGGACAAGCCGGCCGGGATGGCCATCACCACGCACCTGTGCCGGGGTAACTTCCGGTCCTCGTGGGCCGCCGCGGGCGGGTACGACTTCGTGGCGGAAGCTCTATTTTCCGAGCTGAACGTGGACGGGTTCTTCCTGGAGTACGACGACGAGCGGTCCGGGGGTTTCGAGCCGCTGCGGTTCGTGCCCAGGGGCAAGATGGTCGTGCTCGGCCTGGTCACCACCAAGCGCCCGGAGCTTGAGTCCCCCGACGACCTCAAGCGGCGCATCGACGAGGCCGCCAAGTACGTGCCGCTGGACCAGCTCTGCCTGTCCGGGCAGTGCGGCTTCTCCTCCACCGTGGAGGGCAATGCGCTGACCTACGACCAGCAGGTCGCCAAGCTGCGCCTGATCGTCGATACCGCCCGCAGTGTCTGGGGTGACTGACCTGGCGGGCGGGGCGCGGCGCACCCGATCGGGTGCGCCGCGCAACCCTCACCGCGCCGGTTAGAAGTAGTGCCTGCGGCCTCCTACGGCGTGGCCGAGCGAGCCGAGCAGGATGGCGATCAGGCCAAGCACGAGCACGATGATTCCGATCGTCCAGAGGATGGCGATCTTGGCCACGAAGCCGATAATCAGCAGGATGATTCCGAGGATGATCATGATTTCTCCTATGCCGCTGGTCGAGCCTAAAATTCGGCCGATGCGGTCAGGTGGCCTTTCCGACGCGGTGCCGCAAGGCGATGACGAGCATCGGCTTCTTTGGTAACCGCGGGGCTCTGGGCGGCCTGAGTACTGCGGGGTCCTAACTGCCGCAGATGGCCCGGAATAAACCTTCCTGCGTCCCAGACCCGTTGGCTGGCCGGACGGCACTGCGGACCAGCTCCGCGGAGACGGCGGCCAGCTTGCGCCGCTCGGACCGGGCCTGGGCCCGTAGTTGCTGGTAGGCGGCATGCGCGGACAGTCCTTGGCGCTCGATGAGAACACCCTTGGCTTGCTCGATGATGGCCCGCGAATTCAGCGCTGACTGGAGCTGCGCGGCCAGCTCGGTCTGCTGCTCGCCCATCAGCATCGTGGCGATCAGCAACGCGGCGAGATCGGTGAACGCAAGCAGCGCGAGCTCGGCCTCGGCCGACCAGGGCCGGCGCTGTTCTGACATCACCGCGACGACGCCCACCGCATCCTGGTTGTACGGGATAGGGCTGGCGAGCACCGCTCCCACGCCGCGGGCGACGGCATGCGGGCTGAAGGACGGCCAGCGGATCTCCTGCGCCAGATCCTCGGCGCGCACCAGCTGCTTGTCCTCGAAAGCCGAGATGCACGGACCTTCCTGGTGACGTATCTGCAATTCTTCCAGGTGCTTCATGCGGTCGTCCGACACCGCGGCGTTCAGCAGATGATGGTCAGCGTCGGCGAGCATCAGGCCCGCGCCGTCCACGGCGAAGATCGCGTGGGTGGTATGCACGACCTGATGCATGGCCTCTTCGACCCGCATCTCGCCGAAGCGCAGCCGGCCAAGCTCGTTCAACGCCTGGCGCACATCCTGCATCGAGACGCTCATCTACCTACTCCCGGAAAAGGTCCTTGGCCTGCGCGGGCACCGGTCCGGATCCTACCCGCGAGTCACCCGTCAATCTCGCAGTCGGCGTCAAGACCGGTCAGCTCGAAGACCCGGCGGACACCAGGGGCGGGCCGCCGGATGACCGGGCGCTGGCCGGGCGGCAAGGACCGGCCCGTCGCGGCGATGGTCCGGGCCGAGCCGCAGTCGATGAACTCCGTCCGGGCCAGGTCGAACACCAGCCGCCCTGGCCCTTTTTCCAGCACCTGGACCAGACGCTCGGCGAGGAACGGCATCGTCACCAGGTCCAGCTGGCCGCCGATGACTACCGTGGTCGTCCCCGGGGCGGCGTCCACCGTGATCTCGATGCGCTCCGCCGTCGGCCAGGGGTGCGGGCGAAGAAGCAGGCTGGGCACCGCACGGAGGCGGACAAGAGGATGGTACGTGAAACCAGGCCACATCGTGACGACTCCCATTCAGCAGTGACGGCTGAAGGTTCAGCCGGATGCTGTCAGGGGGCCTCTTCCTGCCGTGATCCGGGAAAGTGCAGGGCCAGCATCGACTTAGCGACGGGCCGCAGGAGTCTGGGCGGCATCGTAGTTGTCCTTTAGTATGCCCCACTTTGCTCATCTCGCAACTCGGCAGGCCGCCGTGGCCGTCGACCTCGGATCTGCGAAGGTAGAGGCATGGCGTGGATCGAGCTCGACGGTGCGGTCAACGTGCGTGACCTAGGCGGCCTGCCCACCTCCGGTGGCCAGCTGACCGCCGCGGGCCGGCTGCTGCGCGCGGACAACCTGCAAGAGCTGTCGGCCGCGGACGTCACGAAGCTGGTCCGCGACATCGGCGTGACCACCGTGGTGGACCTGCGCAGCTCCCAGGAACTGAAGCTGGAGGGCCCGGCGCCGCTGGACACCGTGCCTGGCGTGCGGCATGTTCACCACCCGGTGCTAGCCGAGCTGGGCTCCCGCACCGACGTGATCGCCGCCGCGCTGCTTAGCCAGGCTCGCCGCGAGCAGTCGCGGTACCCGGACGATCCCGTCTGCGGGCATTATCTGGGTTACCTGGAGGACCGCCCGGACCAGGTGGTGGCCGCGCTGGGCAGCATCGCCAGCTCCGCGGGCGCGGCGCTGGTCCACTGCGCGGCCGGCAAGGACAGGACCGGCGTGGTGGTGGCGCTCGCGCTCGTCGTGGCCGGAGTGAGCCCGCAGGCGGTGGTGGACGATTACGCCGCGTCGGGCGACCGCGCCGAGGCCATCGTGGCCCGCCTGCGCAGGTCCCGGACCTATGCCAGGGACGTCGACAGTAAGCCCGCGGAATCTTACCGGGTCCGGCCGGAGACGATGGCGGCGTTCCTCGAGCAGCTGGAAGCCCGCTACGGCGGAGCCGCCCGGTGGCTGGCTGACCACGGTTTCGGCGCCGGCGACCTGTCCCGCCTGCGGGACAGGCTCACCTGAGCGCCCGGCGGCTGGGACTCTGTTACCCGCCGGTCAGGACCTTGAGCGGGAACGGCGGGATGACCCGCAGTTCCACGTTCCTGTCGCTGGCGTCCCCGGCCAGGGTCGCGGTGGCCCAGGGAATGTTGGCCGCGAGCTCGCGGTGCAGCGAGGCCAGGTCCGCCGCGGTCTCCGGCCGGGTGGCGGGGACCGGCGGCGTATCGTGGTCGACCATCGTGGTCACGAGGGACAGGTACTCGCCGTGATCGACGAGTTCGACCACCCGGGTCTGGCACGGCCAGTCCACCACCGCGCAGGTGGTCACCTCCCAGAACCCGTGCCGGGCACCGCCGGGGCGGCGATGCGGGCGGACCACGTTGGTGTGCGTGTGACCGTTCAGCCACAAGACGACGTTCGGGAAGCGGTGCAGCAGGTCAACGAGCCCGGCGGCGCCGAGCAACGGTTCGCCGCCTGGTCCGGAGTGGGCGCCGCGGGTATTGTCCAGCGTGCTGGTCCCGTGGTGGGAGAACAAGACCACGAGCCGGTCGTCGTGGCCGGTGTGGACCTCCTCGCCATCCGGTCCGCGGTGCGCCGAGTGCACCTCGCCGAGCCGGGCCTCCAGCCAGCGCGCCTGCTCGCGGTCGATGCACCCGGCCGCCCCGCCGGCCAGGCAGTTGGTGTCAAGCGCGATGAACCGCACCGCGGGTGTGTCATAGGCGTAGTACGCGGTGCCGTCTTGCCGGTTGCGCTGACCGAAACCGTGCCCCCACGGCCGCGCGCCGTCCGCGAAGTGGGCGTCGACGAATTCACGTCTGCTGATCGGCCGGCGGGAATGATCCGGCGTGACCTGACGGGACGGCCCGGCCATGAAGGCATGGGGGGCCACGGTGAACAGCTCGAGCGCCCCGTCGTGGTCGAAGTCCTGCGGCAGGTCGGTCGGCTTGGCGCTACCGGTCAGCGCCGCGACCAGTCCCGGTGTCTGGATGCCCACGCCCTGGTTGAGCGCCTCGTGGTTGCCGAAGCAGGACAGCCAGGGCAGGCGCAGGCCGGTAGCGGAGAACTCGCGCAGCGCCCGCCGCAGCAATCCCGGGTGATGCGGGAAGCCGAACTCACGCCGGAAGAAGTCCGCCCCGCCCGGGCCCGGCCCGTCCGGGCGCCAGAAGATGTCACCCGGCCAGTCCAGCGCCTGTACTCCCTCATAGCCAGGACCGCCGGAATCCGGCGACACCAGGCCGCCGTCGAACAGGGCCAGGAACGCCTGCAGCTCGTTCCACTGCGCATTGTCGATCGCGTCGCCTGTCGTGACGGCCAGCTGCAGCGGTAGCCCGGTGACCGGCCCGCGCACCGCGCCCAGCGTGCGGAGGGTGGCGTCAACGGCGTGCACGGTGAGCGCCTCGTGGGGGCGCTGCACGGGGACGATCTCGGCGTACCTGGGGTCAGCGAACCTGGCGTTGAGGAACTCGAACCGCGCGGGCGACTGAACGTCGGCGAGCTGCAGGTCGGTGATATGGACCAGGCACATCAGCGGGCGGCCCCGGCCGGGCGCCGACGGCTCCCCGGCCGCGCCGAATTCGTCCCGGATGAGATGCGGTTCGCCCGCGCTGATCGTGACGGCCCGGTACGAGGCGGATCTGCCGTGACGCAGCACCGCGCCGCGGTCCAGCCTGCGGTGCGTGGTCAGCGGCGGGTGACGGCCGCTCACCCCTCGTCGCCGGCGGCCGAGCCGGCCGCCGGGCCCGCCGACACCAGGACCGGGTCGGGACGGATCGTCAGCGCCACCCGGCTGCCCGCCGACAGCTCGGTAGCGTCCGAGGTCGGCAGCTGGGCCATGACCGAGGTATCGCCGAGATCGACCGTCACCCGGCTGGTCGCGCCGAGGAAGGTGACCGCGATAACCGTGCCGACCAGCGGGCCGGATTCGGTGGCGGCGCGGGAGGCCAGGGTAACCGCTTCCGGCCGGATCAGCGCCACCGCCTCGCCGTCGGCCGTGTCCCGTTCCACCAGGGGCAGCGTGCAGCCGCGGACGATGACATCGCCCGCCTTGACCACGCCGGACAGCCGGTTGGACAAGCCGACGAACTCGGCCACGAACGAGGTGGCCGGGCGTGAGTAGACCTCGATGGGCGGCGCGAGCTGCTCCAGGTGACCTTCCCGCATGACGCCGACCCGGTCCGCGATGGCCAGCGCCTCCTCCTGGTCGTGGGTGACGAACAAGGTGGTGATGCCCACCTCCAGCTGGATCCGCCGGATCTCGTCCCGCAGCTGGGCGCGGACCTTCGCGTCAAGCGCCGACAGCGGCTCGTCGAGCAGCAGCACCTGCGGCTCGATGGCCAGCGCCCGGGCCAGCGCGACCCGCTGCTGCTGGCCGCCGGAGATCTGGGTCGGATACCGGTCCGCCTGGGTGGACAACCCGACCAGGTCGAGCATCTCCAGCGCCCGCCGGTCTCGCTTGGCCGCGTCGACCCGGCGCACCCGCAGCCCGAAGGCCACGTTCTGCCGCACCGTCATGTGCGGGAACAGCGAATAGGCCTGGAACACCATGCCCATGTCACGCTTGGCCGCCGAGACGCGAGTGATGTCCTTGCCGCCGACGGTAATGTGACCGCCGTCGGCGTCCTCCAGCCCCGCGAGCAGCCGCAGGGTGGTGGTCTTGCCGCAGCCCGAGGGCCCGAGCAGCGCGATGAGCTCACCGGGATGCAGGGTCAGGTCGAGCCGGTCGAGCGCGACGACCGGGCCGTAGTGCCGGCTCAGCCCCTCCATCCGCACTTCGACGGCGTCCCTGGCCGCGCCGTCCCGCGTTCTGGTCACTGGCGAAGAAGTCACGAGCGGTACCTCCCCGTAGTCATCCCCGGCCGCGGCGGCGGCCGACAAAGGACAGGATCAGCAGCAGTATGAAGGCGAAGAGCAGCGCGGCGAATGAGGTGGAGAAGAGCACCCCGGCGTTGGGCGTGTTCCGGCTGATGGAGTACAGCTCTACCTGCAGGTTCGAGTACAGCAGGAGGTAGGCGATGGTGAACTCGCCGAGGACCAGGGCCCAGGTGAGCAGCAGGGCGTTCAGGATGGCCTGCCGCATGTTCGGCACGATCACCCGGAAGATCACGGTGAACCAGCTTGCGCCCAGGCTGCGCGCGGCCTCGGAGATGGTCTCCACGTCGACCGCGTTCAGCCCGGCCGCCAGCGCCCGGTAGGCGTAGGGCAGCGCCAGGATCACGTAGGCCCAGAACAGCATGAGCGAGGACAACTCGTAATGCTGGATCCGGTTGTAGACCGGGCCCAGGCCGACGACAAGCACGATGGCCGGGATGGTGAGCGGCAGCAGGCAGAGGATCTCCATGGTGCGGGCCAGCCACCGGACCCGCAGCCGGATCCAGATCATGGTCGGTACCAGCAGCACCATGGTGACCACGCAGGTCATCACGGCTAGTTCCAGCGTGATCTCGATCGCGCTCAGCAGCGGAGGAATGCCGGACCCCTGGTAGGAGGCGATCTGGCGCCAGGCCGTCAGCGCCCAGGTGCCGAGCTTGGCCCCCTCCAGCGAGAACCGGCCGAGCGCCAGCAGCGGCAGCACGAAGAACAGCCCGAACACCGTGAACACCACGTAACGGAACAGGTTCAGCCGACGGCGCCGCCGGAGCTGCATGCCGCCAGGCCGCCCGGTCGGCGCGGCGGCGGGGGTCTCGTTGAGTGCGGTTACCGCAGCCATCGCGCCGCCCTTCGCTGCAGCAGCGCGTACCCGGTCATCACGATGGCCACCATGACCACCATGCCCAGGGCGAGCAGGTCGGCCACGTTGACGTTGCTCAGCCCGACCTCACTGGACAGCGCGGTGCTGATCTGCTGCGGCACGATGTAAGCGATCTGGTTCTCCCAGGCCTGGATGGTGGCGAAGGCCGACAGCGCGTTGGCGAACAGCAGCAGCAGGCCACCGAGGAAGGCCGGCATCAGCAGCGGCCCGCCGACG
This sequence comes from Streptosporangiaceae bacterium, assembly GCA_050013055.1. Taxonomy (GTDB): domain Bacteria; phylum Actinomycetota; class Actinomycetes; order Streptosporangiales; family Streptosporangiaceae; genus Palsa-504. The sequence goes on along the minus strand of JBEKGC010000260.1, from coordinate 152 downwards.
TAGCGCCAGTACTGCCAGGCGGACGCGCCGAGGTTCTCCGACGCCTCCCGCCACTGGACCTTCACCCCGTCGATCGCGGGCAGGAAGACCAGCACCATCAGCGGGATCTGGAAGTAGGTGTAGATCAGCGCGATGCCCCACGGGAAGTCGTA
>JBEKGC010000259.1:0-18005 GCA_050013055.1 Streptosporangiaceae bacterium | reverse complement strand
TTCGAGACGGCGACCGCCGGATCGGTCCTCATCGACGGCAAGGACATCTCCTCGGTGCCGGCCGCGCGCCGCGACATGGGCATGGTGTTCCAGAGCTACAGCCTGTTCCCGAACATGTCGGCACTTGACAACGTGGGCTTCGGGCTCCGGATGCGCAAGCTGGACGCGAGCACGCGGCGCGCGAAGGCGGCGGCCCTGCTGGAGATGGTCGGCCTGGGCCCGCAGGCCAGGCAGTACCCGCATCAGCTGTCCGGCGGCCAGCAGCAGCGCGTCGCGCTGGCCCGTGCGCTGGTCATCGAGCCCCGCGTGCTGCTGCTCGACGAGCCCCTTTCCGCCCTGGACGCCAAGGTGCGGCTGCAACTGCGCGAGCAGATCCGGACGCTGCAGCAGCAGCTCGGCACCACCACCTTGTTCGTCACCCACGACCAGGAGGAGGCGCTGTCGATAGCCGACCGGGTCGGCGTCATGCGCCAGGGCAAGCTGGAGCAGATCGCCGCGCCCGACGAGCTGTACACCGAGCCGGCCACCGCCTTCGTGGCCGAGTTCGTCGGCGTAATGAACCGGATTCCCGGCGAGCTGCAGGGCAGCGGGACAGTGGCCGTCCTCGGCGGCGCCGTGCCCGTCAAGGGCGACGCAGCGGCCGCCCTCGACGGCGAGAAGTCGGTGGATGTGCTTGTCCGGCCGGAAGGACTCAAGATGGAGCTGGTGGAGGGCGGCAACGGGATCGTGACCACCAGGACCTTCCTCGGCTCGGTGACCAGGGTCGGCGTCCTGCTGGACGGCGATGTCGCGGTTCACGTCGACAAGTCCAGTGCCGAGGCGGCCTCGCTGGCCCCGGGGACCTCGGTGTCGGTCACGCTCCCGCCCGAGGCCGTGCACGTCGCGCCGCGCCGGGCGCCGGCCAGCTGACGCCAAGGCCGTCGTCAGGCGATATGGGGAAGCAGGCCCGCGATCTCCTCGAGGATGAGCGGTGCCCCGGCCCGCTCCAGGTCCGCACGGGAGCTGGCGCCGGTCAGCACGCCCGCCACGATCGCCGCCCCGGCGCGCAGCCCCGACTCGATGTCGCTGCTCGTGTCGCCGGCCACCGCCAGCTCGCTGACCGCGCCGCCGCGCAGCTTCAGCAGCGCGGTCAGCGGCAGGTCGGGCCACGGACGGCCGCGGCCCCAGAATCCCGCGTCGGCGGGGGACAGGGCCAGGTCGATCAGCTCGCCCCAGCCCAGCTTGCCGATGATCGCGTCCCGGGTGCCCGGGGAAAACCCGGTGCACAGGCAGACCCGGACCCCGGCCTCGCGCAGCCGCGCGATCGTGTCCCTGGCCCCGGGCAGCGCCGAGATCGCGCCGTCCCGGACGGCGGCCGCGTAGTGATCCTCGAACGCCTCGTTGGCCTTCCTCGCTTTCGCCTCGTCGCCCAGGATCCGCCGGAACACCTCGATCTTGGACTGGCCCATGCTCGACCGCACCTCGGTCATGGCCTGGTGGAACGTGGCCACGGGCAGATTCTGCTCAGCGATGGCCGCGGTGAACGCCGCCATCACCGTGCCGTCGTCGGCCACCGTCGTGCCGGCCATGTCCAGGCAGGCCACCGTGATTCTGGTCAACGGAACGTCTCCTCCGAGACTTTACCCTAGGGTGACAGGTCTGGTACCGTCAAATCCGGGGTTAGTCTCTGCTCGTTTGGCAAGCCTATCCTCGAACACACGTACGGGGCCAGAGGAGACGCGGCCGTGAGGGCACTGATTTACGCGCGAACTGGGTCCGGGGACAGTGCCGACGTGCAATCGATCCTCACGGATGCGGGTGCAGCTGGGGTGACCGTACATGCCGGGTCCTTCAGTTCCTCGGATGCGGCCGGGCGGTTCGCGCTGAGGCTCACGTCAGGGAAGCTGTAATGCTCCCGCAGGCTGGCCCCGCGCTCCGGGCCATCATCTATGCCCGGCAGTCAAAGGAGTCCGAGGACGGGATTGACCGCCAGCTAGAGAAGTGCATGAGGCTGCTTGCCGACCGTGGCTGGGAACTGGTTCATGCCCCGTTCTGCGATAACGACGTGAGCGCGACCAAGCGGAAAAAGCGCCGCCAGTACGACTTGGCCATGGCGATGGTGAACGCAAAGAAGACTGACATCCTAGTCGTGGCACACATGGACCGGCTCTACCGCAGAGCGGCCGAGCTGGAGACCATAATCCCGATCGTGGAAGCAACCGGGGTCCTGGTCGTGTCCACAGATGGCGCATACGACCTGTCTACCGCCAATGGCCGCATGGTGGCCCGGATGCTGTGTGCCGCGAGCCAGGGTGAGGTCGAGACCAAGGCGCGCAGGAACAAGGATGCGAACATCCAGTCGGCCGCCAGCGGGCGGCGGAACAAGAGCGGATGCCGCCCGTTCGGGTACTGCGCCGACCGGTTCAGCCCGATGGACCCCGGGGTGTCCCTGGCCCTGGTCCACGGGAACGCGAGCCACCCCAGCCCGGCGATGGACGGCCCGGGATGGCCGAGCACCGAGCCATGGCGGCAAGCGACCGTCCGGGTTCCGGAGACGGTGTACGACGCGGACGGGCGGGTCGTGGCTACCCAGTCAGAAGCGGACGCGATAAGGGACGCTCTGTCTTCGGTGCTGCGGGGCGGTTCGCTCACCGGGATTGAGAGGAAGTGGCATGCGCTAGGGTTCCGCCCCCCGCTAGCCCCGTTCGGGCCGCTCCCCGAGGGGAACCCGTGGAATGGTCACACCGTCAGGCGGATACTGCGCAACCCGGCTATTGCCGGGTGGCGCGAATATCGCGGCGAGATCGTAGCTGCGGGCAACTGGCCGGCGCTGGTCGGGGTGAGCGACTGGGAAGCGGCCCAGGTGATCCTCAGGGACCCGGCCCGGCGCAAGACGCATGGCGGCGGCACCCTGAGTCTCCTCGGGGGAATTGCGGAGTGCCGGTGCGGCTTCGCGGTCAAGCGTGCCCGCAGGAGAGGCTATCCGACTTACCGGTGCGGCTCATATGACGAAGGGCCAGCGGCGGTAACCGGGAAAACCGGGCCGCACTTCGCGGGCAGGTCAGATGTGATCGACACCTACGTCAGCGACGTTCTCATTGAGACATTGGGGATGCCCGACGCTGCGGTCACGTTCGCTGGCGACACGGGCGAGATCGATATCCCCGCGCTGAGGGAACGCCTGATCGTCCTGGACAAGGCGCTAGCGAAGCTGAGCATGCAGAACAGTATGGACCTTATCACCGATGCCGTTTTCGCGGTTAACGCGGCTGAGATTGGCGCTGAGCGAGAGCGGATCACCGCGCAGATAGCCGAGGCCGGGCAGGTAAACGCGGCTGCCGTATTGGTCGCTTCCCCGGACGTGCGCGCGACATGGGAGGCCATGGACATCAGTGAGCAAAGGGCAGTGGTCCGCTCGGTGGCGCGGATAACGCTCAAGCCCCCTGGGTGCGGGTGCCGGAAGCCGGACCTTGACCAGCTTGTCAGAATTTCATGGCGCGCCTGAAAGGCCTGATGCCGCATCTTCCCCGCTGATGAGCGGTTCCGTACCCAATCATTTCGAGAAGCAGGCCATCTTTCATGCAGGCGCGCTTGCCGCTGATATAAATTACACGTAACGAATCAAGCCTGCGAATAACCCTCATAGCACATGCGCGAGCGGGCAAGACAGTTCCCTCGAGCCTGTCTCGCCCGCTCATTTGCAGTGGTTCGGCTCGTCGGGTTGGCGTAGATCCGCGCGTACCCGCCTCGGCTGCCCTAAGAGAATGTCTCTTCCGCTATCGCCGGGGAACAGGTCATGCCGCGTCCGCCCGGCCCGGTGACCAGGACCACCCCCGGCTCGACCTCGGATCGGTGGTACAGGCGGTGACCGGCCGTGGGATGGTCCGGGTTGACCTCGCTGTAGACGCCGGCCCAGCGGCGCTGTACCCGCGGCAGCGGGGCGCCGAGCAGAGCCTCGGCCCGGGCCCGCAGGTGATCGTAGGCGTCCTCGTCCACGTCGAAGGCGAACGGCTCGCCGTATTCGTGCGTATCCCCGATGGTGAGGCCGCCGTCGGCCCGCTGGACCAGCAGCAGCTGCGCGCCCGCCCGCTGCGCGGCGGGTGCCTGCGGGGCGAGCTGGCTCCGTCCCGGCAGGTCGTAGGCGGGGTAATAGCGCAGCGAGTCGCCGTCGGCCAGCGCCGTGGTGATCCGCCCGGCCAGCGGTGCCGTCTGCATCATCTGCAGCCGGACCCGGCGCACCGGGGAGGCCTCCCCGCGGGCCAGGTACCGTCCGACGACCCCGGTGTGCGCGGCGCCCGGGCAGAGGATCACCAGGTCGCCCTGATGCCATGCTCCGGTGTGATCGCGTACCGCGTGCGGCGCGATCTCGGTCACCTCGCGCCCGGGTATCCACTGGTAGCCGTCTCGGCCGGGATAGCCGCGCAACGCGGGCAGCACCTGCCTGGGCTCGATGATCGCATCGAGGCGGCACAGCAGGCCGCCCGCGAACTCCCCGCGCAGCGCCGGGTTGACGGCCCGGACCCCGGCCTCATCAAGCAGCTCGAACCCGCGCCGCGCCGCGTCCGGCAGCTCCGCGGCCTCCTTGAGCAGCCCGAGCTCCGCGTCCTCAGCGGCCAGCGTGAGCGACCCCGCGGGCCGGAAGCCCAGGCCGGGCACCTCGGCACCCAGCTCCTGCCAGAGCTCGCGGGCCCGCAACGCGAGCTCAAGTTCCTGGCCTGCCCGGCGGCCGCTCACCCAGACCAGGCCGAAGTTCCGCACGCTCGCCCCGCGGGCCTCGGCTTCGCGCTCGAGCTGCACGACCTCGAAGCCGCGCCGCCGCGCCGCCACCGCGTGCATGGTGCCGAGCACGCCGCCGCCGGCGATGACCACTCGTGGCCCTGCTGTCACGAGAACAAGTATAGTCATCTTCAAATTTGTATAGCCAACTTTAGGGCTATGGTGACGGCGAGACTGATCAGGACGGAGGCACCATGACGGGACTCGCGGCTATCGCGCGGCTGTTCGCCGGACCGGGGGCGCGCGACTACCTGGGCGAACCGGTGACGATCGGAGTCCATATGCGGCAGGCCGGGGCGCTCGCCGAGGCAGCCGGAGCCAGTCATCCCCTGGTGGCCGCGGCCCTGCTGCACGACGTCGGCCACCTGCGGCAGGAAACCGACAGCCGGCACGGCGACGCGGGGGCGCAGTGGCTGAGCCAGTGGTTCGGCGCGGAGGTGACCGAGCCGGTGCGGATGCACGTCGCGGCCAAGCGCTACCTGTGCGTCACCGACCCCGGCTACCTGGGCCGGCTGTCGGCCGAATCGGTCCGCACGCTGGCGCTGCAGGGCGGCCCGATGACCGCGGAACAGGCGGCCGGGTTCGAGGCGCTGCCGTTCGCCGCGGCGGCGGTGGCGGTGCGCCGCTGGGACGACGAAGCCAAGGACCCCGAGGTCATGCCGCCGGAGTTCGCGCACTTCGAGGCGCTGCTAAAGACCTTGATGAGGTCCTGACCGGGCCGGGGTACGGGTCAGGGCGTTGACCGCGACCGAGTTGTGCACGCTGAACGCGACCGCGCCGCCCAGGTACCGGTCATCGGACCATTCGACCGGGACGCCGGCCGGGTCGGAGGTCAGACGGCGCTCGCGCAGCATCGGCACCCGCGGGCTGACGCCGAGCAGCCGGGCGTCCTGGGCTGAGGCGGCTACGGCGTCCATCACGTGCTCGGCATCCGCGAACACGATGCCCAGCTCCTCCAGTCGCTCGGTGATCGAGTCCTTGGCCAGGTCCATCCCGGCCACCAGCGCGCCGACCCGGTCCGGGTACGCGCCACGCTCGATCATCACCGGGCGCCCGGACAGCAGCCTGACCCTGGTCAGGTGGTAGATCGGGCTGCCCGCCCCGATCGCGAGCCGGCCGGCTTCGGCCGCTGTGGCCGGCCTGCGCTGCAACGCGACCACGCTGCCTCCTGGCACCTCGCCGATGGCCTTGGCCCAGCGGGAGAAGGACAGCAGCTCACCGAAGCTCTGCACCCTCGGGCCGCCGAGGACCATCCGGCGGGCACCGCGCCGCGACGCGATCACCCCGTCGGCGCGCAAGGCCGCGAAGGCTTGCCGGACGGTGCCGCGTGATACCGAGTAACGTTCGGCCAGTTCGTTCTCTGACGGCAGCCGGGTGCCCGCGGCATGTTCGCCGGCCGCGATGGCGGCCTTGATGTCCTCGGCCACCTTGCGGTACAGGGAAGGTGACCGGTCCGGCTGATCTGCTGCCATGAAACCTGAGCGTAACGGCTTGCCGCCTCGTACTTCCGCACCATAAGAGGAGAAACACATCATGACCGAGCCCGCCGCGGACCCCGGTACGCCGCCGCCCGGCAGCTACGCCCTCGATCCGGCGCGCACCACCGTCCGCGCCGACGTCAAGGCCATGTTCGGCCTGTTCACCGTGCACGGAACGTTCCGGCTGAAAGACGGCCAGGTGAGCATCGCCGCGGAGCCGGGCGAATCCGGCGTACGGGCCAGCCTCGACGCGGCCAGCTACGCCTCGGGGAACGCGAAAAGGGACGCCGACGTCCGCTCGCCCGGGCTGCTGGACGCCCGGGGCTTTCCCGACATCGTCTTCACCGGCCGGGGCGCCCGCCGCGACGGCGCGGACTGGCTGCTGACCGGTTCGGTGACCGCGCACGGGACACCGGTCCAGGCGCAGGTCAGGGTCACTGGGGTCACCGGGGTCACCGGGGTCACCGGGGTCAGCGGCGTGCGGGCCGGCGGGGAGGCCCCCGAATTCGTCAGGTTCCAGGCCACGGCCCGGCTGGACCGCACCAGCTTCGGGATCACCAGGAAGAAAGGCCTGGTCGGCCGGATGGTGACGGTCGTCATCGAGGCTGTGGGCCAGCCGGCCTGACCCTAGCGGGCCTTGAGGGGGACACCGGGCAACGACGGTGCCGCCAGCGGACTACCGGGGTAGCCGCGGACCTCGCCGAACCCGCCGGCGATCCAGTCCGCGCGGGCCTGCGCGATTTCCTGGCCCGTGCGCGCGACGAAGTTCCACCACATCAGCAGGCGCTCGCCGAACGGGACGCCGCCGACCACGAAGAACCGGGCCAGCCTGCGGCCGCTGGCCGGTGACAGCTGGATCTGCGACCGGCCGGCCGGCAGGTGCGCGAGCAGCCCGGGCGCGATGAGCGCGCCCGCCACCAGCGCCGAGCCGTCGACCGCGACCACCCCGTACTCGAAGTCCTCCCGGGCCGGCAGCATGAAATCGTCCCCGCCCGGGACCGCCACCTCGAATCCGGCCAGCGGGCTGAACACCTCGGCCGGCGAGCGCTCGCCCCGGTGTTCCCCGACGACCACGGTCACGCTCGCCCCGGCCTCGCGCACCACCGGGAGGTCGGCGTGGTGCGCGAACGACGGCGCGACGTGCCGCGCCGATTCCGGCAGCGCGATCCACAGCTGCAGGCCGTGCAGCTGGGGAGGCCGTCCGACCGCTGATTCCTCCGAGTGCGCGATGCCCCGGCCGGCCGTCATCAGGTTCAGCTCACCCGGCCTGACCAGCTGCCTGGTGCCGAGGCTGTCCCGGTGCAGCACCAGGCCCTGGAACAGCCAGCTGACGGTCTGCAGGCCGATATGCGGATGCGGGGGAACCTGCATGCCGGGGCCAGGGATGACCTCCTCGGGCCCGTAGTGGTCGAAGAAGCACCATGCGCCCACGGTGCGCAGCTTCCGCTGCGGAAGCAGGCGGCGCACTTCGGTGCCGTCGCCGATGGCGGTCTTGCGGGCCTCCACCACATCGACCGCGCGCATCACGCCCGGCGTCAACATGATCACCTCCGGGTCCGGATCCAGATTGCTCACGGGTCAATGCTGTCACCGACTGGCCCGGGCCGTGGCTGGCTGGCGGGGGATACGGGGGCATTAGTAGAATCCCAGGCGTTTGGTGGTAGTGCTGGGCCGCCGCCGCCCTGGACCTGCCGCAGACCCAGATAGCGGCAGGTGAGCAGCGAGGGAGACGCATGAGCGAGCTGATGGCGGGCGCCCATCAAACCGACACGCACCAGAAGGCCCTGCGGATCAACCTGGATCCGCGTTGGTACGGCACGATTGCCGAGATCGGTGCGGGCCAGGAGGTCGTTCGCTGGTTCTTCCGGGTCGGGGGCGCCGCGGGTACCGTGGCCAAGTCGATTTCGGCCTACGACATGGCGGTCAGCGACGCCGTTTACGGCAAGGCGGACCGGTACGTCTCGGTCGGCCGGCTGCAGGGCATGCTCGACAAGGAGTTCCAGCTCAACGTCGACCGGCTCGGCGACGAGCGCGGCGATTCCACCTCGTTCTTCGCGTTCGCCGACACGGTGGTCGCGCGCAGCTACCGGGGCGGCAACGAGTGTCACGGCTGGATGGGCGTGAAGTTCCAGGCGCAGGCCCACGACGAGCCCAGCCAGATCGTGATGCACGTCCGGATCACCACGAGCCGGAACGGCTGATCGAGAGCCTGCTGGACCGGCTCACCGTCGGCCGGATCGAGATCGACATGATCCAGTTCCGCGGCATCGAGTTCCGCGGCGTGGACAACCGGCTGATGGCACTCAAGCTCGTCCAGCTGGGCCTGAGCGGCGTGGCCATGTTCGGTCCTGACCGCGAGGTGCTGCAGCCCAGCGAGGTGCTGCGCAAGAAGGCGGTCCTGGTCGAGAGGGGCAGCTTCCGGCCGCCGACGCATGTGAACCTGGACATGCTCCAGACGGCCGAGGCCAAGTTCGCCGAGGACTCGGCGGTGGCGGGCAAGCCGATCCTGGCGCTCACCGAGATCACCATGCGCAACCTGCTCGCGGGCGGGGCGGCGGAAGTCGACCGGCGGGATTTCCTGGCCCGGGCCGAACTGCTCGCCGCCTGTGGCCAGACGGTGCTGATCACCGACTACTTCGACTACTACCGCCTGGCCGCCTACCTCGGCGAACGGACGACGGAGCGGATCGGCATCGTGATGGGGGTGCCGAGCCTCATCGACCTGTTCGACGAGAAGAATCACGCGCAGCTGCCCGGCGGCATCTTGGAAAGCTTCGGGCGGCTGTTCAAGAACGGCCTGAAGCTCTACGTCTACCCGCTGCAGCCGGGACCGGACGACGAGCTGAAGACCGTGGACGACATCAAGGTCCAGCCCGAGATCCAGCCGCTTTACGATTACCTGGCCGGACGGGGCAGCTTCGTCAACCTCGACAACTACTGCCCTGAGTACCTGCCCATCTTCAGCCGGGACGTGCTGCGGCGGATCGCGGCGAACGACGAGTCCTGGGAGACCATGGTCCCCGAGGCCGTGGCCACGCTCATCAAGCGCCGGTCGTTCTTCGGCTACGTCAAGCCCGGGCGGCAGTCCCTCGACGACTAGTGATCCTTGCTTAGGACAGGACCCGCGGACTGGTACTACGCGCTCGTCCCCAGCATCTGCTGCCGGCCCGGCCCGGGTCACGCCGAGGGCTATCATGCTTGTATAACTGGAGTTATAATAACTGAAGTTATCCATAGTTGAGGACGGCTGGGGGAACCGGAAGGGGCCGGATCCATGTCGCTGAGCAAGCCGCGTGACATGTTCGACCGGGAGTTTGAGTGGGGCGAGCTGACCCGGTTCGCGGGCAGTGAAGCGCCGCGTGCCACGCTGGGTATCGTCTCCGGCCGACGTCGCCAGGGTAAGACCTTCCTCCTCGACGCGCTCTCCGTCCAGGCGAACGGCTTCATGTTCACGGCCGTGGAGACCACCGAGGCAGACTCGCTGCATCAGTTCGGAGAGGCGCTGGCGTCCCATCTCGGCGAGCCGACGCCGTTCAGGTTCGCCAGCTGGGATGAGGCGATCACCCGATTGATGCGTATCGCCATAGACGGGCCGAAGCCCGTGGTGATCGACGAGTTTCCCTTCCTCGCCAAGGCCACCCCGGCCCTGCCGTCCCTGATCCAGCGGGCCTTTGAACCCTCGGCGCAGCGCGGTAACACGCCGGTGCGCCTGCTGCTGTGCGGCTCGGCGCTGTCCTTCATGGGCAAGTTGCTGGCCGGGAGCGCCCCACTGCGAGGACGGGCGGGACTTGAATTGGTCGTCCCGACGCTCGACTACCGGCTCGCCCGAGAGTTCTGGGGGATAGCGGACCTTCGCACCGCGGTGCTCACCAATGCCATCGTGGGAGGAACACCGGCCTACCGCCGGGAGTTTGCCCAGGACGACGTGCCAGCGGACGCCGCCGATTTCGATCCCTGGGTCTGCCGGACCGTGCTCAACCCGGGCCGGCCGCTCTTCCGCGAGGCCAGGTACATCCTGGCCGAGGAACCCGACCTGCACGACACCGCGCTCTACCATGCAGTGCTCGCCGCGATCGCCGATGGCAACAACACCAGAGGGGGCATCGCCGGCTACCTGGAGCGCAAGTCCACCGACCTGGCCCACCCATTCGGCGTCCTGCACGACGCCGGCCTCATCACGCACGAGACTGATGCCTTCAGGAAGAACCGGTCGGCTTACCGGATCGCCGAGCCGCTGCTGACCTTCTATCACGCCATCATGCGCCCGGCCTGGGGCGACCTGGAACGGCCCGGCCGCGCGGCCCAGGTATGGCGGCGCTCCCGGCACACGTTCGACAGCAGCGTGGCCGGCCCGCACTTCGAGGGAATCTGCCGCCAGTGGGCCCGCTGGCACGCGTCCCCTGACACCTACGGGAACCGCTACCCCGACCGCGTCGCCAGCGGAACGGTGTCCGACCCCGGAGCTAAGAAGACGCTCCAGATCGATGTCGCGGCCTTCGGCCGAGATGACCAAGACAGGGGCGCGCTGCTCGCGATCGGTGAGGCGAAATGGCAGGAAACAATCACGCATGGCCACCTCAGGAAACTGGAACATATCCGCGACCTGCTCCTGGAGCGCGGCGAACCCGGAGCCGGAACCGCCCGGCTGCTCCTGTTCAGCGGCACCGGTTTCAGCGACGCGATAGTGAAACGAGCCGAAGAAGACCCGGCAATCCAGCTCATCGGACTCGACCAGCTTTACCGCGGCGCATAAATCGCCACCAGCCGAACGCGTTCCGGCTTGGCCGCCCGGCGGCGTCAGCATGGCCCGGCCCTGCTGTGATGCTCTTACCGGTAGTCGGGGTTGTCGAAGTCGAACCGGCAGCCGGCGTCCCACTCTGAGCGCTGGTTGCCGTACGCGGGGATGCCGCCGACGTCCTTGATCATCCGGGCCAGGTGCAGCATGTTCCAGGTCATGAACGTGGTGTTGCGATTGGTAAAGTCGTTGTCCGGGCCGCCGGACCCGGGGTCCAGGTAGGACGGGCCGGGGCCGGCCGCGCCGATCCAGCCCGCGTCGGCCTGCGGCGGGATCACGTAGCCCAGGTGCTGCAGGCTGTACAGGACGTTCATCGCGCAGTGCTTGACGCCATCCTCATTGCCGGTGATCAGGCACCCGGCCACCCGGCCGTAGTAGGCGTACTGGCCGGCCTGGTTGAGCAGGTGCGAGCAGGCGTACAGCCGCTCGGTCACCCGCTTCATCACCGAGCTGTTGTCGCCGAGCCAGATCGGCCCGGCCAGCACCAGGATGTCGGCGGCCAGCACCTGCTGGTAGATCCCCGGCCAGTCATCTGCGGGCCAGCCATGCTCGGTCATGTCCGGCCACACGCCGGTGGCGATGTCGTGGTCCACCGCCCGGATCTGGTCGACACGGACGCCGTTCTTCGTCATGATCGAGGCGCTGCGGTCGATCAACCCCTGCGTATGGCTGCGCTCGGGCGACCGCTTCAGCGTGCAGTTGATCACCAGCGCCCGCAGGTCGTCGTAACGCGTGGCCGGGTCATTCATCGGTTGTGGCTCCTTGGCGAGACGGTCGGGACTACGGGGTTCTACAGCAGCTCGGGGTCCTGCTCGACGTGCAGCATCGCGGGGCCGTCAGCGGCGAACAGCTGGGCCATGGCCGACTCGAGCTGGTCACGGCGGACGGCCTTGATGCCGGTCGCCCCGCACAGCTGGGCGTAAGCGGCCCAGTCCGGATTGTGCAGGGAGGTGTGCCAGACGGGGAAGCCGGCGGCGAGCTGCTCCTTGCCGATCTTGCCGAGGGAATGGTTGTCGAGCAGCACGTGCTTGACCGCGATGCCGTACTTGACGGCGGTGGTGAGCTCGGCGGCGTACTGGCCGAAGCCGCCATCGCCGGTGACCGCGACGATCGGCCGGCCGGGCGCGGCCGCCCAGGCGCCGAGCGCGGCGGGATAACCGAAGCCGATCGACCCGAGGTACCCCGACATGAGCACCGGCTGGCCCTTGGACTCCAGGTACCGGCCCAGCGAGTAGGCATGGTTGCCGACATCGACGGTGACGACGGCGTCCTCGGGCAGGTGCCGCGAGAGCACCTCGAAGACGGCCGCGGCGGACACGCCGCGGCCCCGCTCGTCCGTAGCCCGCCGGGCTTTCTCCGCCCGCCAGATGGCCCAGCGCGCCGCCACGTCCGGGCGCTGGTCCTCGGGGCCAACGGCACCCAGGCGGTCAAGGAGCGCGGTCAGCGTGAGCGCCGCGTCGCCGGTGATACTGGCGCTGACCGGGTCGAAGCGGCCGACGGCCGATGGCTCGTCGTCGATCTGCAGGATGGTCTTGTACGGTGCGATCCCGGTGTGGTTGGCGAACGAGGCGCCGACCACGATCAGCAGGTCGGCCTCGTTCATCAGCCAGCTCGCTACCGGCGTTCCGCTGCGCCCGAGCACCCCGGCCCCGAGCGGGTGGGTGTCCGGGATCAGGCCCTTGGCCTTGAAGGTGGTCAGCACCGGTGCGCTGAGCCGCTCGGCCAGGGCGCGCAGCGGCCCGGTGGCCTGCCAGGCGCCATGTCCGGCGATCAGCACCGGCCGCCGGCTGGCCAGGATCAGCGCGACGGCGCGCGCCAGCTCAGGCTCGCTGGCCTGGGCGAGCCGCCCGCCCAGCCGGCCCTGCGGGGTCTTGGCGGCGGCCTCACTGGGCTGGGTCTGGACCTCATCGGGCAGCACCAGGTGCGCGACGCCGCGGGCGTCCAGGGCGTGCTTGACGGCCAGGGCGGCCAGTTCAGCGTGGTCGCTGCCGCCGTGCACGGCCGTCGTCCACGCGGCCACGTCCCGGAACACGGCGGTCAGATCCAGGTCCTGGAAGGCCCCGCGTCCCAGGACCGCCGACGGCACCTGGCCGGAGATCGCCACGACCGGCGACTGGTCGAGCTTGGCGTCGTACAGGCCGGTGAGCATGTTGGTCGACCCCGGTCCCGCAATCGCGAAGCAGACGGCGGGCCGGCCGGTCAGCTTGCCGTACGCGCTGGCCGCGAAGGCGGCCGCGCCCTCGTGCCGGATCCCGATGTAGGTCAGCTCCCCGCGTTCGGAGGCCCGCCGCATGGCGTCGGCGAAGCCCAGGTTGGAATGACCGACCATGCCGAATACATGCGTGATGCCAAAGGCGACGAGCGTCTCGACCAGCACGTCGGCTACCGTGCGGACCCGTGGCGCCGGGGCGGGGATGCGCACGTAGACGCCGCCGGGCCGGTCGGCCACCTCATACGCGGCGGGCCCGTCGGAGAAGCCCGCTGGCGGCCGGCCGGTCAGCGGGTCGTAGTCATACCCGTGCCACGGGCAGCGCAGCCAGCCGTTCTCGATCGAGCCTTCGCCGAGCGGGCCGCCCTGATGCGGGCACCGGTTCTCCAGCGCGCCCAGCCGCCCGCCGCACCGGGCCAGCGCCACCGTGCGTCCGTCCACGGTGACACTGCGGACCCGGCCCTCGGCCGGCACATCTACCGGATCGACCCGGTGCCAGCCGTCGGCGTCCAAGCCCCAAGCACCTCCCATGTCTTGGCCAGAAAGGGCAATACTGTACTGTTCCCGGCACTGGTCCTGGCGTTACACCAGCCAGATCCTGGCGGTCGGTTTCGGCCGCTGCGCTGCCGGAGCGGTCATTGACCGACGTTGACGTCGAGGCTGACAACTGGGCAGTTCACGATGAACCCGCTGGGACCAAACGGGCTGCCGGCCGGGAACCCGGTGGCGTTGCCGTCGGTGACCTGCTGCAAAGCGGCCGAGAAGTCGGTCTGCCGGACGTTGAGCCCGGCTGCTGCAGCAGCGCCTGTCCACGTCTCCAGATGCACATCCCACATCGGGCTGTAGTCGAATTGGCTCGTCGGCTCGGGTATTTCCTGCAAGATGTTCAGCGGAGGCGGCCCGTCAAGGATGGCCGCGTTCAGGCCCTGGCGCTGCGGGTTGGTCGCGCCTGTCTGGCCGTCGGTGAAGGCGATGAGTGATTCGCGGGAGCAATTCGCCGAGACGACCGCGGCGTCCGCGCAGCCGGGTGCGGGCGCCGCGTCGAGATCGGGAGCATAGGTCACATCCTCGATCGTGGCGGCCACCGGGCTGGAGGAGTCGAACGAGGCATAGTGAACGCTCTCATCGTCATAACAACCGTCCGTTTCGCGGTAGCTCACGATCCCTCGGCGCGGGTTAATGGCCACGATCTTGTCCGCCTGGCCGGTGGCGTTAGCGATCTGGGAGGCGTCAAGCACCACGGTTCTGCCGCGCAAGCTGACCTGGACCAGGGGACTGTAGCCTGGTTCGCCGATGGCGCCCGGCTGGGCCACGGTGGGAGGGAAACCGGTCGCCGAGGGAATAAGAATGCGGGTGGGCGAGAAGTCGACCGATGCGGGGAAGGCAATGCCGTTGCCGTTCCGGATCTTCGAGGCGGAGTCCTGGACGGCGGCGGTCCCTGCCGCCTGGGCGAGTTTCGGTGTGTAGTTCACTCCTAGCGCCCGTGCCGCGCTGAGATCCGAGGCGTCGGTAATCACGTAGTAGACCCGCCGGCCCCGGCTGGTGCCGTGATATAGCGGATAAGTCACAATGGTCGGCCCGGCGTTTTCCCTGAAGCTGGTGGGACCCTGGACGGTACTCGGCAAAAAGAACGAGTCGGGCCCGAAGACGACATGGTCCACGCCTATCTGAGCAAAGCAGCGGAACGGGAGCTGCGGCTGGCTCGCTGCCTGCGCGGTTCCCGGCAGCGCCGATAGCGCCGCCGCTGATGCCAGCACCAAAGTAACCGTCGATGCGCGAGCAGCGGGCCGGAAGCTGCGTCTGCCCAACCTTTCCCTGAGCCTGCGACCCGGGTTTGTCATTGTCGTTTGTCCTTTCCTTAGGGTGCAAATAGCTGCGTGGCGAACACGCTGAATCTACGGGCGAAGGAAGGTCTTTGGCAGGACCGCTTCAGTGCCGGTTCACAGGACCAATCTCCCGCACCGGGCCCGACCGGTAGATAGACGTTCGGTGCCGGCCCGGCAAATAGTGACATGTGCCGTCTCGACCGACCCTGGCGTGGATATGGTCAGTCGCATGAGCGGCGGTTCGGGGATTCTCCTGCATGTGGACCGCAGCCACCCCGAGACACTGGCCGCACAGGTCCGGGCTGGCCTGCGCGATGCCATCCGCTCGGGCCGGATGACCGCGGGGACCCGGCTGCCTGCCAGCCGCGTGCTGGCCGAGGATCTTGGCGTGTCGCGCGGCGTCGTGGTCGACGCCTACGCGCAGCTGGCCGCCGAGGGTTTTCTGATCACGCGGCCTGGATCGGCGACCGTCGTGTCCGATGCCGCAGGGATTACGGCGGCGCACTCGTCATGGCTGACCCGGCGGCGGGAACCCGGCTCGCGCCTGTGGCGGCCCGGGCTGGACCTGCGGCCGACCGGTCCCGACCCTGCCCTGCTTTCGCGTTCGCAGGGGGCCAGGACGATGACGGAGCTTTTCCGTTATCTGCCCGCCGCCGAGTTCGGGTACACCGGGCCATGGGGCGTAGCGCGGCTCCGCCGGCAGCTCGAGGCCCATCTCGGCCGGGTACGGGCGGCCATGGCGCCCGCGGATGGCATCGTCGTGGTCAGCGGCGGGACACAGGCCCTGACCGTCATCGCGCGCACGCTGGCGGCGGCCGGGCATGACCGCATCGCCGTAGAGGATCCTGGTGCTCCGATGCACCGGCACCTGCTGATGGCAAACGGGCTGGCGACCGTCCCTGTGCCCGTGGACGCGGACGGCCTGGACGTGGACGCCCTCGCGGCGTCGGGCTGCCGGATCGTCCTGGCCAGCCCCGGCTATCAGTTCCCGACCGGGACAGTGATGTCGGCGTCGAGGCGCGCCCGCCTGCTGGAGTGGGCGGTGACACACTCGGCGCTGATCATCGAAGACGACCGTCGCGCGGACCTGCACTTCGGCCGCCCTGCGCTGGCCTGCCTGCAGGGGATGCGCCCAGCGCAGGTGATGCTGATCGGGTCAATCAGCATCACGCTCGCGCCGGCGATGCGGCTCGGCTGGATCGTCCCGCCCCCAGACCTGCTCCGCGCCATTGCCGAGACCAAGCGAGACGACGACTTCGGCACCGGGATGCTGGAGCAGCATGTGCTGGCGTCATGGCTGGAGTCAGGCGAGTACGACCGCCATGTGCGCCGTTCCAGGCGCGCCTACGCGACCCGCCGTGCGGAGCTGAGCCGTCAGCTGCGTCAGCAGTTCCCTGGGTGGCCGCAGCACGGCGTCGCGGCCGGGCTGGAGATCCTCCTGGAACTGCCCGACGGTGTGTCTGAACAGCACATCGTGGCGCACGCCAGGCAACTGGACCTGGGCCTGCTCCCGCTCGGCCCGATGCGCGTCACGTCGGCCGGCCCGCCGGGCCTGGTGCTGTCGTATGCCCGGCTACCGCCGCGGCACTGCACCGAAGCGGTCACTCGGCTCAAGCAGGCCGTCAACGCCGTCCTGGCCGAGGGCCGCTCGCTGACGGCAGCGGCCATCCCCGGCGGCAGTAACGAACCATGGCATCTGACCTCCGCCGGCTGGCCGGCTGCCACCGAGGATTTTTATTCACTTTGAGCCAGCAGATCGTCGGACGGGGTGCTACTTCACACCGCCGACGGTTTTCCCGCCGAAGTCGACGCCCTTGGTCTCGACCGTCCCGGCCGTCCGCCCCGGCGCCGTCTGGTAGGTCCAGTACAGGTTCGTGTGCGCGATGACCTGGTCCGGGGGCGGTGCTCCCCATGCGGACTTGTCTCCCGTGGTGTGCGCGTCACCGACCAGGGTCGCGTCGTACCCTCGGGCGAACGCGCCGTGCAACGTCGAGCGGATGCACGCATCAGTCTCCGCGCCGACGACGACGAGCCGTCCGACGCCCAGGCCAGACAGCACGGTCTCCAGGGTGGTGGCCTCGAAGGAGTCGCCGTAGTTCTTCTCGACGAGTGGTTCGGTGTCGTCCGGGGTCAGTTCGGGGACGATCCGCCAGTCGTCGCTGCCCTTCGTAAGCTGCTGGTCGGAGTGCTGGACCCAGATGACGGGCACCTGCTCGCGTCTCGCCCGGTCAACTAGGCTGCCGATGTTCGCGACGACCGCGCCCCGTTCGTGAGCCTCCGCGACGACGCCGTTCTGCACGTCGACGACGAGAAGCGCGGTGTTCGGCCGGTTCTCGAGTGTGGTCATGGTTCCCCTTACTGACGCTGGGCTCCTTGTGTCCACCCCACGGTAGACCTCACCACCGACAGCGAGCCGAAGGTGATACCAGCATTATGCCGACCTCGGGATTATGCCGACCTTGGTAAAGGAGTCGCTGGCCTGGACGAGGAAAGTAGCGTTGAGGTCGGCATAATCGCCATCTCTTTATGGCGGCCAACCGCACTGAGTTGGAGCGTGGGGTCGGAGCCGGAGGCTGTACGTTACGTTCGTTGACCTGGGGAGACGAGATCTGGCGCCCTTGGGTGGCATGCGTGCCTCATCGGCCAAGTCCGAGCTCCAGGTATCCGGATTATGCCGACATCAGGGTCGCATTCCCGGCCCTGGCCAGCTGTTTCTGTCTTTAGGCCGGCATAAACGACAGGTCGGCATAATGCACCACGCAGGTCTGCACCGTGGTGGCCGGCCACGTCGCCGTGATCTCCTCGCCCAGCCCGGACAGCCCGTCGCAGCACGCGAACAGGACTTCCTCCAGGCCCCGGTTCCGCAGCTGCGCCAGCGCCTGCGCCCACGCCTTGGCCCCCTCCGCGGACGCGACCCAGATCCCCAGCACCCGCTTCGCCCC
>JBEKGC010000258.1:0-12876 GCA_050013055.1 Streptosporangiaceae bacterium | reverse complement strand
GAACGTGACCGGCCGGCCCGCTCAGTTCGGCCGGGGCGTGATCGCGGAGGTCGGCGGCAAGCTGGTGGAGAAGTTCGCGCAGAACCTGGCCCAGATGATCTCCGACGGCGGCCAGGCCGCGGCCGACGCCGAGGCCGCAGCGGACAGCGCGGTGGCCGGCCGCACGGAAGTGGACAGCGCGGAGGTGGACAGCGCGGAGGTGGACAGCGCGGCCGACCCCGACGTCACGCTGGTCGACATCCCCGTGGTGGAAAGCGCGGCCGTCGACAGCGCGGGGATTGGTAGCGCGGGGATCGACGACGTCACGGTTGATGCCGGGGCGGGCGATGCCGGGGCGGTCGGGACCGGGCCGGGCTCGACCCAGCCGGTCACGGTGGTCAGGCCCGCCGTGAGCGCCCCCGCGGCTGGGGCTGGGGCTGGGGCTGGGGTTCCGGTGCCGGTTCGTCATGAAGACTCCATCAACCTGGTCAGGCTGGTGGGACCCGCGATCCTCAAGCGCGTCCTGCCGGTCGCCGCCTTGGCGGCGATCATGGCCCTGCTCGGCCGGCGCTTCCGGCAGTCGCGGCGCAGCCGGAGGAGCTAGCGGGCCGTGGACTTCACCGACGTGGTGCGGCGCAGGCACATGGTGCGCCGCTTCAGCGACGAGCCGGTCGCGCCGGAAAGCCTGGACCGGATCTTGGCTAACGCGGTCCGGGGGCCGTCCGCCGGGTTCTCCCAGGGCCAGGCCTTCCTCGTGCTCACCGGGACCGAGCTTGACCGCTTCTGGCCGCTGGCCGGGGCGGCCGCGGCTCCGTCGGTGACCACGGCGCCGCTGGTCATCGTGCCGATGTCATCGAAACGGGTGTACCTCGACCGGTACGCCAGGCCGGACAAGGGCTGGACCGACCGGGACGAAGGGCGCTGGCCGGTGCCGTTCTGGCACATCGACACGGGCATGGCCGCGCTGCTGATCCTGCTGACCGTGGTGGACGAGGGCCTGGGCGCGCTGTACTTCGGGATCGTGCCCGAGGCGGTCGGGCCGTTCCGGGCGGCGTTCGGCGTGCCGGATGACCACGAGCCTATCGGCGCCATCGCCATCGGCCACGACGCCGAGGCCGCCCCGCGTGACCTGACCGGCCGCCGCCGTCCCGCCGACGACGTCATCCACTACAGCCACTGGTGAGACCGGGCGCCCCGGCGGTGATCGCCGGGGCGCCGGCTCGCGATCAGTACAGGGTCAGGGTCGGCCCGACCTTCGATATGGACCCGTTCGTGCCGATGAACGCGTGCACCGTCAGGTGCGCGGTGTAGAAGAGGAAGGTGGTCGAACCGCACTCAAGGTCTCCCGGCCCGTTTTGATCCACCGCGCCGATGTTCTTGCTGGCGCCGCTGCTGTTGTAGGCGAGCGCCTCCGCCCCCACCGAGAACGCCTTGCCGGTCTGCTTGGCACAGACGGTCACCTTCACCCGCGCGCCCGTCTTGGCGTAGGAGCCGTAGGCGCTGACGACGTTGTCACCCGGGATGGACGGCACCGTGAAGTTACCTGACCCGCCGGAACTCGCCTGGGTGGGAGAACTCGTCGCCCGCGCGGGGTTGGTGGCGTGCGCGGATGTCGTCGGGTACGCGGACCTGGTGGCAGTGGCGGTGGGACTGGCGACCGCCTGATGCGTCGCGGACGGTGTCGGCGATGGCGTCGACGGCGCGGACGAACCGGCTGCGGTGGCCACAGCCGCCGCCGAGCCGGCCGAACCCGAGCCGCCCGCGGCGGCGACGGACGAACTCGACCCGGACCCCGCGCATGCGGTCAGGCCGGCGCCACCGATCAGGACAGCGATGATCACAACCGGAACCCGGCGCATCCTCATGCTCCTACCCTCCGTAACCAGATGTTACAGCAAGTGACTTTAATGGTTTCGACGCAACGATAGAGGCTGCCTGCGAGCGCCGCAGGCGACTTAACCAGAAAAAGAGCACTTTCGCTGTGGATCGGCTCAGCCGGAGGACGAGCCGCGCGGATCGCGCGCACGGCCGCGGTCAGCTCGTCGCGACCAGTTCGACTTCGAAACCATCGGTGCTGACCAGGTAGGCGGCGTAGTGGTCAGGACCGCCCGCGTGGGGGTGCAGGCCGGGAAAGAGCAGGGTCCAGCCGTGGGCCGGCGCCTCCGACGTGAGGGCATCGACCCGAGCCCACCCCCACTGCTGACAGGCCCGGACCAGGTCGGGTACCCACAGCTCGACATGATGCAGGCTGCCGTGGTTCACGCCGCCCCCGGCCTGGCGGTCCGCCGCGGCTTCACAGCTCCCGTTCGTAGACGAACATCACGGGACCGTCAGGTCCGCCGACCCGGTTGGTGAAGCCCAGGCTCTCGTACAGCTGACGGGCCGCAAGGTCCGGTTCGTCGACGCCGATGTCCATGCTGTCCGCGCCCCGCCTGCGGGCCTCACGCAGCGCCGCCTCCATCAGCGCTCGTCCCAGGCCCTGTCCCCGCCTGGCCGGAGTGACATAGAGTTCCGCGAGGTAGCATTCCAGGCCCGTGCTCCAGATGGCCGCCCGGAAGCGGAGCACGGCCAGTCCGGCGGGCGCGTCGGGGCCGTCGGGGCCGTCGGGGCCGTCCCCGGCCAGCAGGACCAGCGTGTCTCCGGTGTCGAGGAGCTGGCGGATCCGTTCGGCCAATGCGGTGGGCGCAGGCGACGGCTCATCGAACTCCCGGTTGAAGTCATAGAGCAACCGCCCCACCGCGCCCGCATCATCGAGGTCCGCAAGACGGACAAGATCCTCCATGGGACGATCCTCCCACTGAGCATCATCGGCGGGTGGCTGTCGCAAAGCTAACAGGCGGCCCGCCACCGGTAGTCCCGCCCCCGCCCCCGCCTGCCCCGCCCGCGATGATTGAATTGTCGAGGTCTGTGTCTGTCTGATCGCCTGCTCCAGCGCATCAACTCCTACCTGGTGCGCTGGGCGAAGCGGAAGTACAAGCGGCTCAGGACATTCAAGAAGGTCCGCAGATGGTGGGAAGGGCTGACCGCGAGGCAGCCGCGACTGTTTGCGCGCTGGACATAGATGACCGATTTCAAGTACAGCCTGTAGATGGGACAAGCGGAATGACGCGAGAGTGTCACGTTCCGTTCTGCGGGGAGCCCATTAGTGAGATTCCCCCGGACCACCCGGCGCGGGCTGACCACAACGATGGTCCGCTGTTGTTGCTGGGACCACAACGATGGCACATCGTCGTTGCTCGCGAGCGGGAAGCAGACCAGCACGGGCGAGGCGGGCGGGGTGGGTGAGGCGGGTGAGCTGGCCCGTTCTGTGCCGGCTGGCCCGTCTGCTGAGCGTGTCTGGCCATCGGCCGGACGCTGTTCAGCCGCATCCAGCCGGAACCGCTTTAAACTCAGGACCCTAGTCTTTCAGTCTCTGTAACTATCCACGTTCCCTTGCCTGCGGCCCCCGGTGCTCCCCGGCCCTGGTCCTGAGGCTGGGCTAGCGCCAGCGGGCGGGGCACGCGTGAACGGGGCTGGCGACGGCGGGCTGAGCTAGCGGGTGACCACGGTGGTGACGGGGAGGGAGGAGTCGGCGGGCAGATCGAGGGGGGACGGGGCGATGCCGCGGGCGACGATCTCCGCGCCGAGGGCGGCGACCATCGCGCCGTTGTCGGTGCACAGTCCGGGCCGGGGGACCCGCAGGGTAATTCCGGCCGCCTCACACCTTTCCGCCGCGAGCGAGCGGAGCCGGGAATTGGCCGCGACACCGCCACCGACGATCAGGTCGGTGACGCCGTGCCGCTGGCAGGCCTGCACCGCCTTGCGGGTGAGCACGTCGGCGACGGCCTCCTGGAAAGAGGCGGCCACGTCGGCGGCCGGGACGGGTTCCCCGGCGGCCTGCCGCGCCTCCACCCAGCGGGCCACCGCGGTCTTCAGACCCGCGAACGAGAAATCGAGCGAGCCATCGTGATACTTGCTGCGCGGGAAGCTGATCGCGGCCGGATCACCGTCCCGGGCGGCCCGGTCGATCGGCGGCCCGCCGGGGAACGGCAGGCCGAGCACCCGGGCCACCTTGTCGTACGCCTCGCCGGCCGCGTCGTCGATGGTGGCACCGAGCGGGATGACCTCCTGGGCCACATCCGGGACCAGCAGCAGCGAGGAGTGCCCGCCGGACACGAGCAAGGCCACCGCCGGAGACGGCAGCGAGCCATGCTCCAGCTGGTCCACCGCGATGTGCGCGGCCAAGTGGTTGACGCCGTACAGCGGCTTGCCCAGCGCGAACGCATACGCCTTGGCCGCGGCCACCCCGACCAGCAGCGCCCCGGCCAGCCCGGGACCCGCGGTGACGGCCACCGCGTCGATCTGGTCCTGGCGCACCCCCGCGGTGGCGAGGGCACGGTCAAAGGTCGGGACCATCGCCTCCAGGTGCGCGCGGCTGGCCACCTCGGGCACCACGCCGCCGAACCGCGCGTGCTCGTCCACGCTGGAGGCCACCGCGTCGGCGAGCAGCTCATGACCGCGGACCAGCCCGATGCCGGTCTCGTCGCACGACGTCTCGATGCCGAGCACCAACGGGGACGTCATCTACAGGAGTTCCTTCCGCATGACCACGGCGTCGACGCCGGACGGCTGGTAATAGCCGCGCCTGATCCCGACCTCGGTGAAGCCGTGCCGCAGGTAAAGCTGCCTGGCCCTGGGGTTGTCCTCTCGCACCTCGAGCAGGACCTCCGCGTACCCGCGTCTGGCCGCCTCGTCCACCAGCGCGGTGAGCAGCGCCGTGCCTGTGCCCTGACCCCACTGAGCCGGGTTCACCGCCAGCGTCACCACATCGGCCTGCGACCCGCCGGTGAACATCATCCCGGCGTACCCGATCAGCTCTTTGCCCGCCTCGGCCACCAGGTAAATCCGATGTGAGGCCGGCTGCGCGAACTCCGCCGCGAACATCTGACGGGTCCACGCGTCGTCGGGGAACAGCTCCTGCTCCAGGGCAATGATCGCGGCCAGGTCACCCTTGGTCATCCCGCGCAGCCGCACGCCGCGGGTATCACGCCGGCGGGCCTTCACGACGGCGTGACCCGCTTAGGCGGCCCCGGCACCCGCGCGTCGGGCCGCCGCAGGTACAGCGGCTCCGCCGCGAGCAACGGCACCTGGGCCCAGGTCGCGGGCGTAGCGCCGTCCCTGGCGCGGGCCGGCTCCTGGCCGCTCCGCGCCGCGAGCTGCGCCGCCACGATCTCGCACAGCGTGCGGGCCTGCGGGTAGGCGGGCCCGGTGGCCGCGCCGAACGCCTCCGGGTACAGCTGCCCCCCGGTCCCGGCCACGGTAAGCTCCGCCGCGCCGGGGATCGAGGCGGCCGGACCGACCAGGGGACCTGCCACCCGCCGCCCGTGACCGTCGTACCTGGCCCAGTAGACCTCTTTGCGGCGCGCGTCGGTGGCCACCAGGAATCCCGCGGCCGGGATGGCCGGGACCGCGGCGGCGATCAGGTCCAGGGTGCACACGCCGTGGACCGGGATCCCGAGCACGGCGCCAAGCACCCGGGCGGTCACCACGCCGACCCGCAGGCCGGTGTAGGGCCCGGGCCCGACCCCGACCGCCACGGCGGTCAGCGCCGCGCGCGCGGCGCCCGCGTCCGCCATCACCTTCGCGATCATCGGCGTGAGCAGCTCGCCATGCCGCCTGGCGTCGACGGCGAACGCCTCGCCGACGACCCGAGCTCCGTCATGCACGGCCACGCTCACCGCGGGAGTCGCCGTATCAAAACCCAGCACAAGCACGCCGACCAGCCTAGTGGGCGCGCGGCGCGGCTGAGCCAGGACGACAATCGAGGCCGGCCAGCGGGCCGGACGCGCGCGGCCTAGTGCAGCGACCCGGCCGCCACGCGAGCGAACGCCAGCGCGGCCGCGGACAGCTGCGGGCCGGACACAGGTCCGTACGAGCCCTTATTGGAGTGATCGAGCCCGTCCAGGGTCACCGTCACCACCACGTTGTGATACCGCAGCATGACGGTGGCCACGTCGGTGACCGCCCCCCCTTCACGGAACACCTGCAGGACGGTGAACGCCTGGTCACCCAGCCCGGACAGCGTGGTCACCCGGGCCCGCGGGTCCGGGGAGTTCTTCGGCGGATTCTGCATGGTCGCCAGCGTCTGCGCGTAAGCGTCCCTGGCGGCGAAGGTCGCGCTGCCGTCGCCGCTGGCCAGGCCGTTCGGCGCGTACGCGAGCATGTTCAGTTCCATCAGCCGGTAAACCGGCGCCTGGTCGACAGTCCAGTTGCAAGCGGACTCGGCCGCGCCGTTCACCGGCAGCGGGGACGCCTGCTTGACGTTCCCCGGCAGGTACAGCCGCACCGTGGCGGCAGGAACGGACCGGCACGCGTCGGGCACCTGCCTGAGCTCGCCGGGCTGGAACGTGGTGATAAGCGAACCAGGGGTCACCGCGGCCGGGCCTGGACCACCGCCGAGCAGCAGCACCGTCGCGATCACGGCACCGGCCAGCACGACCAGCACGCCGCCCATGACCAGCCACCGGCGCCGCTTGCGGGCTGCCGCCGCCAGAGCCCGCCGGCCCGGCTCCCGGGGCCTGCCCCGGGAGGCGTTAGCCTCGCCGAGCGCTTCGGGCAGAGCCCAGGACGGTTCTGGTTCGTCGTCCTGCGGGCTGGCCGCGCTCGCGAGGCCCATGGGCGGCACGGGAGAGGCAGGATCTGCGGGAGCTGCGGGACCAGCCGGGTCTGGCGGGCCGGGGGGATATGCGGGTGCCGCGTGACGCGCGGCCCAGGGCGGACCATCAGGCCCGGGCCGGCGGCGGGGAGGCCGGAATTCCTGGTCAGGCACGATCGCGCCTCCGGATAGGGGTACGGTACGTGACGGCGCGACACGCGACATGGGCACCAAGTACAGCGGAACTATAAACGATCCTCAGCGTCCGTGAGCACCTCATGCCAACGAGCGCCGTGACCATTTATCCGGACAGTCCGGACGTCGGTGTCCAGGTCGGGTGAGATGGTGATCTCGAGCCGGTCCTCGGCGAGCACTTCGGCCAGGCCCGCGCCCCACTCCACCACCGTGACGGCGGACGCCGCGTCGGTATCCAGGTCCAGGTCGTCGACCTCGTCGATGCCGCCAAGCCGGTAGGCGTCCGCGTGCACAAGCGCCGGGCCAGACCCGGACACGACCGGATGAACCCGCGCGATCACGAAGGTCGGGGAGGTGACGGGCCCGCGGACCCCGAGCCCGGCACCGATGCCCTGCACCAGCGTGGTCTTGCCTGCCCCGAGCGGGCCGGCCAGGATCACCAGGTCCCCGGCGCGCAGCCGCCGGGCCAGCCGCCGGCCGAGGGCACGCATGTCGGCATCGGTGGCGATCCGGAGGGCGGTGGGCACGCAGGCGGGGTCGTTCGGAATCATGGTTTATAGGTCCTCTGGGTCCGGGCGCCGATACCGGTGGCCAGGTCATAGGAAATGGTGCCCAGCGCCTCGCCCCACTCCTGTGCGGTCGGCTCGCCGTCATCCCCCGGGCCGAACAGCACCACCTCCTGGCCGGCCGCCACCGGCTCGTCGCCGAAGTCCACCACGAACTGGTCCATGCAGACCGTGCCCGCGATCGGCCAGCGGCGGCCGCGCGCGGCGACCAGCGGCAGGCCCGCCGCGCCGCGGGGCACCCCGTCCGCGTAGCCGAGCGGCACCAGGCCCAGCGTCGTCTCGCGGACCGTGACATACCGGTGACCGTAGGACACCCCGGTACCCGGCGGTACCCGCTTGACCAGGATCAGCCGGGCGCGCAGGGTCATCGCCGGACGCAGCCAGGGCGGCGCGCCGCCCGGCAAGGTGGACAGCCCGTAGATGGCCCCGCCCAGCCGCACCAGGTCAAACCGGGATTCCGGCACGGTCAGCGCGGCGGCCGTGTTCGCCATGTGCCTGACCTCCGGCGTGACCCCCGCCTTCTCCGCGACCGTGACGGCGTCGGTGAACGCGGTCAGCTGAGCCGGCACCGACGGGTGGCCGGGCAGGTCGGCGCAGGCGAAATGCGACCACAGGCCAACCACCTGCACCAGCCCGCGGGCCTGGGCCTCCAGGGCGTTCTCGACCAGTCCCGGCCAGTCCGCCCGGGTCGCGCCGCCCCGGCTCAGGCCGGTGTCGGCCTTCAGGTGCAGCCGGGCCGGCCTGCCCGCCTGGCCGGCCGCCGCCGCCACCTGGGCAACGTACCCGGCCGAGCCCGCGGACACGTCGATGCCCTGCGCGATCGCCTCCGCGGGCGCACCGAAGGACATCAGGCAGAGCACCGGAGCGGTGATCCCGGCCCGCCGGAGCGCCAGCGCCTCGGCGGTGTCCACCACCCCCAGCCAGCCGGCCCCGCCGGCCAGCGCCGCCCGGGCCGCCTGGACCATGCCGTGGCCGTACCCGTCCGCCTTCACCACCGCCATCAGCTGGCGGCCGCGCATCCGCTCGGCCAGCGCCGCGACGTTGCCCGTGATCGCGCCGAGGTCGACATCGGCCTGCCGGTCCATGGTGCCTACAGGCTCCGGAAGGCATCCGGCAGGGCCCGGACCACATCCGAGGCGCTGATCGGGGCCTCGCCCGTGGCGGTTGCGCCGTCGGAGGCTCTCGGGGCCGCCGCGATCCTGGCCGCCAGGCCGTGCAGATACGCGGCGGCCAGGCCGGCCTGGGCGGGCTCGAGGCCCTGGGCGAGCAGCGAGCCGGCCAGCCCGGACAGCACGTCACCGCTGCCCGCGGTGGCCAGCCACGGCGTGCCCGTCGGGTTGACCAGGACCGGCTGGGAAGCCTCCGGCGACGCGATGACCGTCGTGGATCCCTTCAGCAGCACGGTGACACCGAATTGGGCGGCCGCCCGCCGGGCGTGCTCGAGCCGCTGGGCCTCGACCCGGTCGGGTTCGGTGCCCAGGAGCCTGGCCAGCTCGCCGGCGTGCGGCGTGATCAGGGTCGGCGCCGCGCGCGGGAGCAGGTCCGGGTGCTGGCTCACGATCGTCAGGCCGTCCGCGTCCACCAGCACAGGCAGGTCGGTGCGCAGGATCGCCGTCAGCCGTGCCACCGCGTCCGGGCCGGTGCCCATGCCCGGGCCGGCCGTCCAGGCCTGGACCCGGCCGACCGAGCCGATCAGATCCCAGCCGGCATCGTCCGGATGCACCGTGAGCACGGTCTCCGGCCACACCTGCCGGACCAGCGCGGCCGCGCCTGGTTCGGTCACCACCCGGATCATCCCGGCCCCGCCGTGCACCGCCCCGCCCGCGGACAGCAGCGCGGCGCCGGTGAAACGGTCGCTGCCGGCCAGCAGGCCGAGGACCCCGCGGCGGTACTTGTCCGACTCGGGCCCGGGCCGGGGCAACAGCTCGCTGACGTCGTCCCGCTGCGGCGCGCGGACGCGGGGGCGGCCGGCCAGGTGGGGGCGCAGGCCGATGTCGACAAGCTCCACGGTGCCCGCGTGGCTGGCACCCGGGTCGACAAGCAGGCCTGGCTTGATCGCGCCGAACGTCACGGTGACATCGGCCCGGACGGCCGGGCCGTCCACGGCTCCGCTGTCGGCGTCGATGCCGCTGGGCAGGTCCACGGCCACCACGGTCGCGCCGGCCTGCCTGGCCTGCTCGGCCTGCCGGGCCAGGCCGGCGAAAGGCTCCCGCAGGCCGCCCCGCCCGCCGATGCCGAGCAGGCCGTCCACGATCAAGTCGGCGCGGTCGATCTCCCCGGCGGCGGTATCGCTGGCGGCGGTCCCGGTCGCGGCGGTCCCGGTCGCGGCGGCTATCCGGCCGCCTGCGCGGCGCAGCGCCTCGGCACCGCCCGGATGCACCCGGGATCCGGACGCGACCGCGGTGACAGCCGCGCCGCGGCGAGCCAGCAGGGCCCCCGCGTACAGCGCGTCGCCGCCGTTGTCCCCGCTGCCCGCCAGCACGACGACCCGGGCCCCGTACACGTGCCCCGGCTGCTGGCCGAGCAGGGCCGCGCACACCGCCGCGAGCCCCGTGGCGGCCCGGCCCATCAGCGTTCCGGCGGGGACGAGTTCCATCAGGGCCCGTTCGGCCGCCCGGACCGCGGCTACCTCGTAAGCGTCACGCATGAAGTTCCTACTGTCCCGCGAGAGCCAGCCGAACCTCGTCGGCGAGCCGGCCGATGACCCGTTCCGCCACCACGGCATCCTTGGCCTGGATCATCAGCCTGATGGTGGGCTCGGTGCCGCTGGGCCGGACCAGGATCCGGCCGTCCTCGCCCAGCTCCGCCTCCGCCCTGGCCACCGCCGCAGCCACCTCCGGCCCGAGCCTGGACGCATCGCCTGGCACATTGACGAGCACCTGAGGATACTTCGGCATTATCTTCGCGGCCGCGGCCAGGGTCACACCGCGCCGGTTCACCGCGGCGAGCAGCTGCAGGCTGGTCAGCACGCCGTCGCCGGTCGAGGCGTGCTCGCCCATGATGATGTGCCCGGACTGCTCGCCGCCGAGCGGGTAACCACCCTCGCGCATGGCCGCGGACACGTGCTTGTCACCCACCGGCGTCTCGATCACCTTGATGCCGGCGTCCCGCATCGCCACGTGGAAACCCTGGTTCGACATCACCGTGACCACCACCGCGTCACCGGCCAGCCGGCCCTCTTCTTTCAGCTCGGTGGCGAGCACGGTCAGGATCTGGTCCCCGTCCAGCGGCTGCCCGTCCGCGTCCACCGCCAGGCAGCGGTCGGCGTCACCGTCGTAGGCGATACCGGCGTCCGCGCCGAGCTCGACAACCGCCGCGGTCAGCGCCCCGAGCGAGGTCGAGCCGCAGCCGGCGTTGATGTTCAGCCCGTCGGGCTCGGCTCCGATGGTGATGACGTCGGCCCCCGCCCGGCGCAGCACCTCGGGCGCGATGCGGTAGGCCGCCCCGTGGGCGCAGTCGGCCACCACCCGCAGCCCGGCCAGCGCCGCCGGATCGGGCAGCGTGGACAGCAGGTAAGCCACGTAAAGGTCGGAGTCGCCCGTGCCGTCGCTGATCCGGCCGAAGTCCGCTACCGGCGGCGGCCCGGGCGTCCTCGGCTTCGGCGCGTGCGGCTCGGGCGCCCGCAGCCGCGCCTCGATCTCGTCTTCCACCGCGTCAGGCAGCTTGACGCCACCGGGCCCGAAGAACTTGATTCCGTTGTCCCTGGCCGGGTTGTGGCTCGCGGAGATAACGACGCCGAACGCCGCGCCCAGGACCCCCGTCAGGTAGGCCACGCCCGGCGTGGGGATGACTCCGAGCCGCCGGACATCGACCCCCGCGCTGGCCAGCCCGGCGGCCACGGCCGCCTCCAGAAATTCCCCCGAGGCCCGCGGGTCCCGGCCGACGACGGCCAGCGGCCGCGCCGGACGGCCCGGGCCACTGCCCACCGGGTCGCTGCTGGCCGGGCCGCTGCCGACCGTGCGCAGGCCGACCGGGCCGCTGCCGAGCACGGCGGCGGCCGCCACGCTGAGGTCCATCGCTAGCCGCGCGGTTAGCTCACTGCCAGCGACGCCCCGGACACCGTCAGTACCGAAGAGACGACGGTGTTCATCCCCCGATTTACCCATCTCGCTCCGCTCGTTGCTCCTATGCACCACGCCGTGCGCACGGCCCCCTGGTACCCCCGGGGCCGTGCGCCGGGCTCGTGTGCGTGGCGTGCGCGCGACAGGCTCGCCGCGAGGCACTTACCGCTTAGAGTACTGCGGTGCCTTGCGGGCCTTCTTCAGGCCGTACTTCTTGCGCTCCTTGACCCTGGCGTCCCTGGTCAAGAACCCGGCCTTCTTCAGGGCCGGACGGTTTTCCGGGTCCAGCAGGGTCAGCGACCTGGTCACGCCGAGACGCAGCGCGCCCGCCTGCCCGGTGACGCCGCCGCCGGAGATCAGGGCCACCACGTCGAACTGGCCCTCCGCGCCGAGGGTCACGAACGGCTCGTTGACCAGCTGCTGGTGCACCT
This sequence comes from Streptosporangiaceae bacterium, assembly GCA_050013055.1. GTDB lineage: Bacteria > Actinomycetota > Actinomycetes > Streptosporangiales > Streptosporangiaceae > Palsa-504. The sequence continues at coordinate 1,010 of JBEKGC010000258.1, read as the reverse complement.
TGTTGGGGAAGTACACGTCCAGCGTCCGGCCGTTGATCGTCCACTGGCCAGAGCCAGGGAGGATGCGAACCCGGGCGATCGCCTCCTTGCGACGGCCGGTGCCGCCCGCGTGACCGGTCACGACCGGGCGACGCGCGGCGGCGCGCGCCGGACCGTCCTGCGCGCTTTCCGTCGTGTACTCCGACGGCACCTCCGCGCCGAACTCCTCGTCAGCGAAGTCGGTGGGCTCGGCGTCGGTCTCGACGCTCGAAGTGGTTACGCCAGTGGGCTCAGCCACGGTTTCTTCCTCGTACTTCCTGCTTGTCTACTGCTCGATCTGCGTGATCTCATACGGCTGAGGCCGCTGGGCCTGGTGCGGGTGGTCGGGTCCCGCGTACACCTTGAGCTTGCTCAGCGTCTTGCGGCCGAGCGAGTTCTTCGGCAGCATCCCCCGGACGGCCTTTTCCACGGCCCGCTCGGGGTTGTTCGCCATCAAGGTGGCGTACGAGACCGCCCGCATGCCGCCTGGGTAACCGGAGTGCCGGTAGGCGTGCTTCTGCTCCAGCTTGTTGCCGCTCAGCGCGACCTTGGCCGCATTGATCACGATCACGAAATCGCCCGTGTCCACATGCGGAGCAAAGATCGGCTTGTGCTTGCCCCTGAGCAGCACGGCCACGTGGCTGGCCAACCGGCCGAGCACTACGTCTGAAGCGTCGACGACATGCCACTGCCGCGTAATGTCACTGTCCTTCGGGCTGAAAGTGCGCACAGTCCTAAGCCTTCGCGTATATATCGTGATCTCTCCGGCCTGCACCTGCTGGTGTGGGCCGCCCTGGGCGCTCCGCTGGCGCGCCGGGCCACGCGAAACCGCGCGGACGAAAGGCACACCGCGTGCATGCCCGTAGCGCATGACGCCAATGCAGCATACTCCGGTTCACGTAGTGATGCCAAAGCGGCTCGGTGAACCGGAAACTTCTACGACAACCATACCGGAACCGCCCAGGACGCTACCCTCGACGTTATGGATCACC
>JBEKGC010000257.1:0-9616 GCA_050013055.1 Streptosporangiaceae bacterium | reverse complement strand
GCCACCATGCACGACCACGTCAACTTCTGGCTGCTCTACCCCGCGCTGGTGATCGGCTCGGTGTTCGCGCAGCTTCATGCCGCCGCTTACGACTCCTGCATCGTCCTGCTGATGCCGGAGACCCGCTGGAACCGGGCTAACGGGCTGGTCCAGCTCGGCGAGGCGATCGCCAACGTGTCCGCGCCGCTGGCCGCGGGCGCGCTGCTCATCGTCCTGCACATCTGGGGCCTGATCCTGCTCGACATCGCCACCTTCGGTGTCGCGTTCCTGGCTCTGCTGGTCATGAAGATGCCCGACGTCAGCCAGCCGGCCGCCAGCGCGCCCCAGCCCCAGCCCGAGCCCCCGCCGGAGCCGGGACCCGCGGCCGGGCCGGCGCCCGCGGCCGATTCCAGCCGATTCAAGGACGACCTGCGGTACGGCTGGCGCTTCATCCGGGCCGGCCGCGGACTGCTGGCCATGCTGACCACGTTCAGCCTGCTCAGCTTCTTCGTGAACATCGCCGTGGTGGGGGCGACGCCGCTGGTGCTCTCGTTCGCCGACTCGGCCACCTTCGGCGTAGTGGCCGCGTTCGGCGGCGCGGGGATGGTGGTGGGCGGCCTCTTGATGGTCGTCTGGAAGGGACCGAGCCAGCGGGTGCCCCTGATGCTGACCGCGCTGGTCGGCTGCGGGATCTTCATCGGCCTGTACGGGGTGCGGCCGTCGCCGGTGCTGGTGGCCGTGGGCCAGTTCGGGTTCTTCTTCTGCCTCCCGATCGCCAACGCGCTAGGCGCCGGCATCTGGCAGCGGCGGGTGCCGGCCCAGGCGCAGGGCCGGGTGTTCTCGGTCCGCCGCATGCTCGCTCGGGTCAGCGTGCCGATCGCCATCCTCATTGCGGGACCGCTGATCGACCACGTGTTCAAGCCGCTGCTGACCAAGCACGGCAGCCTCGCCGGATCACTCGGTCATCTGCTTGGCACCGGGCCGGGCCGCGGCATCGGACTGTTGTTCGTGCTGCTCGGCCTGGCCATGGTGATCACGACGCTGGCCGGAGCCGCCAACCCGGGGCTGCGCGCGGTGGAAAGCGGCGAGCCGGTGCTGCCTTCCGCCGTGACCCCCGCCACGGCGCCCAGCGGCCCCTGACCACAGCCAGCCGATGCCCACGCAACCAGGCCCACGCCACCATCAGGAAGGGAATCTCATGGACGACGATGACACCCAGCCTTACGTCGTTGTGCTCAACGACGAAGAGCAATACTCCATCTGGCCGGCCGACCGGGACCTACCTCCCGGCTGGCACGGCGACGGCTTCAGCGGCCAGAAAGCCGACTGCCTAGCCCACATCGACGACGTATGGACCGACATGCGCCCGCTTAGCCTGCGCCGCGCCATGGAGCAGCAAGCATCGGCCGGGTCATAACGATTGCGCGCAGTGCGCGCCGCCCGCCTCGTAGGTCTCCGCCGGATACACCAAAGGAAAGTGCGCGATGTTGCTGGACGATATCTATGCCCGCGTGGCGCAGGCACCGGATGCGATCGCGGTGCAGGACGGCGAACGCCGGCTCAGCTACCGCGAGCTGCTCAGCTACGCATCCGGGCTGGCCGCACGGCTGGCCCGGCACGGGGCCGGGCCGGATCGCGTGGTGGCCGTCTACACCGACCGGTCTGCTGAGCTGGTCGTGGGCGAACTGGCGGCGCTGCTGGCGCAGGCGGCTTACCTGCCGCTTGATCCGGCGCATCCGGCCGCCCGGACCAGGGAACTGCTGGCTCTTTCCGGCGCCACCGCGGTGGTCAGCACCGAAGCGCTCGAGCCGGCCCTGGCGCTATCCGGCGTTGATGTCCTGACCGTCGACCTGACGCGGCCGCCGTCCGGCGCGCTCGCGGTGCCGCCGCGGCCGGATGGCGCCACGCTGGCATACGTGATCTTCACCTCGGGTTCGACCGGGCGCCCGAAGGGTGTCGCGGTGACCCACGCCAGCCTGGACAACCTGCTGCGCTGGCACAAGAAGACCTACCCGGTGCGGCCGGAGGACCGGACGACCCTGCTGGTCAGCCCGGGGTTCGACGTGTCGGTGTGGGACACCTGGCCCACCCTGGCCGCGGGCGGGACGCTGGTGGTGCCGCCCGCGGAGGTGCGCAGCTCGCCGCACGAGCTCGTGGCCTGGCTGGCGGACGCGCGGGTCACCCTGTCGTTCCTGCCCACGCCGCTCGCCGAGGCGGTACTCGACGAGACCTGGCCGCCGGGCACGGTGCTGCGGACCATGACCACCGGCGGCTCGGCCTTGCAGCGCGGTGTGCCCGCTGGCCTGCCGTTCACGCTGGTCAACCTCTACGGGCCCGCCGAGTGCACGGTGGGCGTGACGGCGATCCCGGTGCTGCCCGGCGGGCCGCTGCCGCCGCCGATCGGGCTGCCCATCGACGGCGTGCGCTGTTATGTGCTCGACGGGCTCGATCCGGTGCCCGACGGCGAGCCGGGAGAGCTGTGCCTGGCCGGTGACTGCGTGGCCCGCGGCTACCTGGGTGACCCGGCGGTGACGGCGGGCTCGTTCGTGCCGGACATCGGTGCCTCCGGGCGGCGGATGTACCGGACCGGCGACCTGGTCCGCCGCGGGCCGGACGGGGTCTTCGAATACATTGGCCGGCTCGACGACCAGGTCAAGATCCGCGGGTTCCGGATCGAGCCTGGCGAGGTGGCCGCGGTCCTGCGGCAGCACCCGGCGGTCAGGGAGTCGTTCGTGACCGTGCAGCGGCCCGGTGACGCCGACCTTCGCCTGATCGGCTACGTGGCCGCCGACGCCAGGCCGGCCGAGCTGATCGAGTTCGTGGCGGCCCGGCTGCCCGGCTACATGGTCCCCGCGGCGGTCGTCGTGCTGCCCGCGCTGCCGCTGACACCCAACGGCAAGGTCGACCGGGCCGCGCTGCCCGCGCCCCGGCGGGAGGCGGCTGGCCTGGCCGAGACAGCCGCGCCGCGGCGCACCCCGACCGAGGAGAGGCTGGCCGCGATGGTGGCCGCGCTGACCGGGGCGGCCGAGGTGGGTGCCGACGACGACTTCTTCGCCTTGGGCGGCACCTCGCTGCTGGCCGGGCGACTGGCCACGCGGATCGGGGCGGAGCTTCACGCCACGGTGAGCATCGCCGAGTTGTTCGGTGGCCGCACGGTGGCCGCCATCGGCGCGATCGTCGACGACCGCACGGCCGCCGGGCGCACGGCCGGCAACGTGCCCGACCCCGCGGCGGCGCCGGCTCCGCCGCCGCTGCGCCGGGCCGTCCGGGACCGGCCGATCCCGCTGTCGCTCCCGCAGGAGCGAGTCTGGTTTTTCGAGCAGCTGTCGCCTGGCAACCTCGCCTACAACTTCCAGGCCACGGTGTCGCTGCGGGGTGAGCCTGACACCGGTGCGCTGCGCGCCGCCCTCGATGAGATCGTGCGCAGGCACGAGATCCTCAGGACGGCGTTCGTGGCGGTCGCCGGGAGCGCGCAGCAGCGACCGCTGGCGCGGGCCAAGGCGCCGCTGCGGATCATCGACGTCCCGGCCGAGCACGCCGAGAACGTCATCGCGGCCGAACTGCGCCAGGCGTTCGACCTGACCCGGCCGCCGCTGGCCCGCTGGCTGCTGCTGCGGCACGGCGGCGGCGAGAACACCTTCGTCCACGTGGAACACCACTTCGTGCACGATGGCTGGTCGTTCGCGGCGCTGCTGTCCGAGCTGAGCGTCCTGTACCCGGCGTTCGCGGCCGGGCAGCCCTCGCCGCTGCTCGAACTGCCCGTCCAGTACGCGGACTATGCGTTCTGGCAGCGGGACTGGATGCGGGGCGAGGTGCTGCGGGCCCACGTCCGGCACTGGACTGACCGGCTGGCCGGCGCACCCGGCATCCTCGAGCTCCCCGCCGACCGGGCGCGGCCGCCGGCCATGACCTTCCGCGGCGCGGCCCCGAGGATCACGATCCCGGCGGGGCTGTCCCGCGCGCTGCGCGCGTTCAGCCGCCAGAACCGGGTGTCGTTGTTCACCGTCATGTACGCGGGCTTCGCGGCCCTGCTCCATCGCTACACCGGGGAGCGGGACATGCTGGTGGGCAGCGGCGCGGCCAATCGCGGCACACCCGAGCTCGAGCCCATGATCGGCATGATCGTCAACACCCTGGTGCTCCGGACCAGGGTCTCGGCGCAGCAGCCTTTCAGCGACCTGGTCGGCCAGGTGCAGGAGACGGTGGTGGACGCGCTGGAATGGTCGGACACCCCGGTGGACGCGATCATCGATGCGATCGGGCCGGTCCGCGACCCCTCGCGCACCCCGCTGTTCCAGGTCATGTTCAGCTTCCACGACTCCGCCGTGCCCGATATCGACTTCGGCGGGCTCACCGGTGCGGTCACCGAACGTGCGAACGGCTCGGCCAAGTGCGACCTGAACGTGATCGTGATCCCGCGAGCCCAGCAGCGAGCCGGCCGGACGCGCCGACCCGAAGACGACGACCTGTCGATGATCTGGGAGTACTCGACCGACCTGTTCGACGAATCCACCATATCCCGGATGGTCACGCACTACCTCAACCTGCTCAGCGACGCGGTGGCCAGGCCGACCACCGAGATCAGGAGCCTGAACCTCGTCAGCGAGGAGGAATCGGCCCGGCTCAGGTCCTGGAGCCGCGGGCCGGACGTGGCCGGCACCAGGCCGGTGACCGAGCTGATCGCCGAGCAGGTGCGTCGCGCGCCGGAGGCGGTCGCGGTCAGCGACCCGTCAGTCACCCTGACCTACCGCGAACTCGGCCAGCGGGCCGCCCACTTCGCGGCCGCGCTGGCCGGCCTGGGCGTCGGCCCCGAGTCGGTGGTGGCGGTGTACGCGGGCCGGTCCGCGCACCTGGTGGTCGGCGAGCTGGCCGTGCTCGTGACGGGCGCCGCGTTCTTGCCGGTAGATCCGGACTACCCGCCGCGGCGAGTCAGCGAGCTGCTGACCACGTCAGGAGCCGTCGTTCTGCTTACTACGGCGCAGCTAGCCGCGGGGCTGCCCCCGTTCCCCGGCCGCACCCTGAGGCTCGACCAGCCCGCGCCGCGTGAACAGCCCGCGCTGGATGACCGGTCCGGGGACCCGGCGCCTGGCTGGCCGGCGACTCCGGTGCGCCCCGACAGCCTCGCCTACGTGATCTACACCTCGGGGTCCATGGGCAGGCCCAAGGGGGTGCAGGCCACGCACGGCGGGCTGGCCAACCTGGTCGGCTGGCTGAAGGAGGCCTACCAGCTGGCCCCCGGGGACCGCTCGACGCTGGTCGCCAGTCCGACCTTCGACGGGTCGGTCTGGGAGATCTGGCCGGCCCTGGCCACCGGCGGCACGCTCGTGGTGCCGCCGGAGGACGTCAGGACGGTTCCCCGCGATCTCACCACCTGGCTGGCCGCCCAGCGGATCACCTGGACGTTCCTGCCGACTCCGCTGGCCGAGGCGGTACTTGACGAGGACTGGCCGGCCGATGCGGCGCTGCGGGTCCTGCTGACCGGCGGCGATGCGATCCGCCGGACCACGCCCGACGGGCTGCCCTTCACGTTCGTCAACCACTACGGCCCCACGGAGACCACGGTCATCGTGACCGAGACGGCGCTGCCGCCGGGCGGCTCGGCGCTGCCGCCGATCGGCCGCCCGCTCGGCGGGACCCGGGCCTATGTGCTGGCCGGCCTGGACCCGGTCCCGGTCGGTGTGCCCGGTGAGCTGTATATCGGCGGCGCGGGCGTGACCAGGGGGTACCTCGGCAACCCCGCGGCGACGGCGGCGGTTTTCGTCCCCGACCCCTGGGAACCGGGTCAGCGGATGTACCGGACCGGCGACCGCGCACGGTGGCTGCCCGACGGGCGGCTGGAATTCCTCGGCCGGACCGATGACCAGGTTAAGATCCGCGGGTTCCGGATCGAGCCGGGCGAGGCCGCGGCCAGGCTGCGGCTGCATCCTCAGGTCAGCGACGCCGTGGTCATCGCGCGCCGGGATGCGGCGGGACGGCTGCGGCTAGCCGGCTATGCCGTGACCTCGGCCGCGCCCGCGGACCTGCGCGACTTCCTGGCCGAGCGGCTGCCGTCCTACCTGGTTCCCGACCACCTGATCCCGATGCCCGCGCTGCCGTGGACGACAAACGGAAAGGTAGACAGGGCCGCGCTGCCAGCGCCCGAGGCGGACTTCTCGCCCGCACCGGCCGGTACCGGCACCGAGCGCCGGATCATCGCGCTGTGGCAGGACCTGCTCGCTGTGACAGCGGTCGGGACCGCGGACGACTTCTTCGCGCTCGGGGGCTACTCGCTGCTGGTCGGCAAGATGCTCGCGCAGGTCGAGGAGGCGTTCGGCTACCGGGTGCCGCTTTCTGTGTTCCTGACCGCGCCGACGGTAGCTGGCCTGGCCCGTGTCCTCGACAGGCGGGACGCCGCGGGCGGCTGGCCGGCTGGGGCGCCGGCCACGGCCGGGGGGCAGCCCGGGGAACCGCCCACGGCCGCAGGGCAGCCGGGCGAGCCAGCCGACGGCATCGACATCGATACGCTCTCCGACGCCGAAGCCGCCGCGCTGCTTGCGGCCCTGACCGGCGATGCCGATGACGTGTGATCCGCCTGATCCGCCGTCAGCGGTATCCGCCGCCCCGATGCCCGGCGCTGTGCACCTGGTCCCGCTCGGGCGCACCGGCTGGAGCCTGTGGCGGGAAGCGGGGCTGCGCAGTGCAGGCTTCCCCGCAGCCGGGCTGCTTGCCGTATGTGACGACGACTTGGCCCGCGCGGTGGACGAGGCGGGCCGGTGGGATCCTGGCGACGCCGGCCTGCGCGCCGCCCATCAGGCCGCGGCCACCCGGCTGTCCGCCGCGGTGGCCGCCATGGCCGCCGACCCGGCCTTCCGTGAGGCGGTGGCCTGGCAGAACCCGGCACTGATCGGCTCCTGTCTGGACAAGCTGGTGCGCGGCGAGCCGCGCAACGTCCGCGGGCGCCTGCACGAGTCCACCGTGGTCCGGTACATGCAGCGTTACCTGCTGAAGAACGACACCATCGGGTTCTTCGGCCCGGTGGGCTGGGCGGTGCTCTCGCCGGAGCGCGCCGGGCTGGACGTGACGCCGGGGGACGGCCTGCTGGCCGCCAGGACCACGCATTTCGAGATGTGGGCCGTGGACGCGCTCGCACGGGCCCTGAGCCGCCTGCCGGAACTGGCCGGCTCGCTGGTGCCCCGCCGCGCGCTCGCGGTGACGGCGATCGCCGGTGTCCTGCACCGGCCGCTGCGGCCGCCGCTGGAGCTTACCGGTGCCGAGATCGCCGTGCTCGAGCGGTGCGATGGCCGCCGCACCGTGCGGGAGGTAGTGTCCGGGCAGGCCATCGCGTCCGGCCGTGCGGCCAGCTTGCAGGCTCTGACCAGGCTCGCCCGGCTCGGCGCGGTCCACATCGGTCTGGAAGGACCGGTGGATTCCTGGCCCGAGCGCGCGCTACGTGGCAAGATCGAGGCCATCGGCGAGGAGCCGACCCGGCGTTCCGCGCTGGCCCGCTTGGATAAGCTGACCGCCGCCCGCGACGCGATGGGCGCCGCGCGGAATGCCGAAGACGTCGTTAAGCGGGCCGAAGAACTGGCCGGCATCTTCCAGGAGACCACCGGCAGCGGCGCCACCCGCCGCCCGGGCGAGACCTACGCGGGTCGCACCCTGATTTACCAGGACGCCAGGCGTGACGTGGATGTAGTGGTGGGACGGGCGGTGCTGGACGAGCTGACCCCCCCGCTGGGCCTGATCCTGGACAGCGCGCGCTGGCTGGTCGCGCACGCCGGTGAACGCTACCGGGCACTGCTCTCGGCTCTGCACGAGGATGAGGCACAGCGCGGCGGCTCGCCCGACGTGCCGCTCGGGCACCTGATCGCCATGGCAGCGTCCGACCTGACCGCGTCCGGACATGCGCTGCCGCATCCCGTGCAGACGGCGGTGCTCGAGTTCCAGCGCCGCTGGTCCCAGGTGCTGACCTGGCCGGAGGGCGCGCGCCGCCATCAGGTGAGCTCGGCCGTGCTGGCCGACCCTGTCGTGCGTGAGTTTGGCGGCGCGCGGGTACCGTGGCGTACCGCGATGCACCATTCGCCGGACATCATGATTGCCGCCGCCGGCCCGGAGGCGGTGCGGCGCGGCGATTTCCTGCTCGTGCTCGGCGAACTGCACCTAGCCGTCAACAGCCTCGACAACCGTTTCTTCGTGCAGCACCACGACGATCCTCGGCGGCTGCAGGCCGCGGCAGAGGCGGATTTCGGCCGGCGGCGGATCTACGCGGCCCCCCCTAAGAATTCCCCGTTCGTATCCTCCCGGGTCTGGCCGCCCATCACGCTGCTGTCTCCGCGGTACACGTACTGGACCTGGTCCGGCGAACCGTGCTCGATCGACCCTCCAGGGCCAGTGATCGCCGGCGCGGGCCTGATGGCCAGCCGCCGCGACGGCGTCCTCCGCGTGGTGTGCACGGAAACCGGAGCCGAATACGACCTGCTGGAAATCCTCGGTGAGATCCTCAGCGCGGCCGTCATCAACGCCTTCCGCCCCTTCGGAACGGCGCCGCACCGGCCGCGGATCATCATTGACCGCCTCGTGATCGCCCGGGAATCGTGGACGTTCCCCGCGGCGCAGACCGCATGGGCGTTTGTAACGGACGAGGCAGCAAGGTTCGCCGCCGCCCGCGCTTGGCGGGCCCAACACGACCTGCCGGAACGAGTGTTCGCCGTGCTACCGGTAGAGCGCAAGCCTATCGGCACGGACTTCACCAGCCTGGCGCTGGTCAACATCCTGGCGAAAGAAGTGCGCAGAACCGCCGAGGCGGGTGCGCTGTCCTTCACCGTCAGCGAGATGCTGCCTGATCTTGGTGAGATGTGGCTCCCCGACCGAGCCGGCCGCCGCTTTGCCTCAGAATTCCGCCTAGTCGCGGTGGACGAAAGCTAATCCGAAGTTACGGCTGGCTGCAGGGTGCGGCGGCTCACGTCTGCACCCAGCGTTCCATGACCGGATTCATTCCCGGCATCTGGACCCCGCTGAGCACGGCTTCGATGCCCGCGTCGGCGGGGATGGCGTCGGACGGGCCGGGGTACTTGCCGTCGCGGTCCCGGATCAGGAGCCGGGCCCGGCTCCCGGCGTCCTGGAGGTCCGTGGCGGGGTTCTTCGCGGCCTGGGCTGCCGCCCTCGATGTACCTCCGATGGACCTCCGGTAGCCCTTTGATGTACCTGGCCGGGCCTGGCGCGGTGATGGTTGCAGGACTGGTGATCCAGGCTGAGACTGCAGCCGCCGCAGTTCCCAGCGGACTTGCCGGTGCGACGAAACTGCTCGCCAGCACCACTGCCTGCGAATGCCCGGCTGCCACCATCCGCATATGCGTGAGGACTTCTACCCAGCCGGTCCCTCCGCCGGCGCAGTGCCCTTGTGACTATGAGCTGCCAGCGGGTATCACGCTGCGTGACATCAGCCGAAGGGAGTGCCTCCGGCCGCATTCACGGCTGGTCTAGACCTATCCATATAAAAATGACGACCCCGAATGACTAGGTCCGGACTGACGAGCGAACGTGGGGAGGAAACGGCCTCCACGAGGCCGCTCCAAACACATAAAACCCCAGGTCAGAGTGCGTGCGCCGCCAGGGACTCGAACCCCGAACCCGCAGATTAAGAGTCTGCTGCTCTGCC
>JBEKGC010000256.1:0-9648 GCA_050013055.1 Streptosporangiaceae bacterium | reverse complement strand
ATCGGCTTCGGCGCCATGCAGCTGCCCGGCCCGGGTGTCTGGGGTCCGCCGCGGGACCGCGGCGAGGCGCTGAAGGTGCTGCGCCGGGCCGTGGAGCTGGGCGTCAACCACATTGACACCGCGCAGTACTACGGGCCTGACGTCTCCAACGAGCTCATCCGCGCGGCGCTGCACCCCTATCCGGGCAACCTCGCCCTGGTCAGCAAGGTCGGCGCCCGCCGCGACGAGACCGGGGGATGGCTGCCCTACAGCGAGCCTGATCAGCTGCGCGCCGGCATCGAGGACAACCTGCGCAGCCTCGGCGTGGAGCAGCTGGCCGCGGTGAACCTGAGGATGATGGGCGAGGAGCCGGACCAGCGGTTCGACGACCAGCTCGCCGCCATGATCCAGGCCCGCGAGGACGGCCTGATCGGGGGCGTCGGGCTGAGCAACGTCACCCTGGAGCAGCTGCGGCGCGCGCTTGAGCGCACCCCGATCGCGTGCGTGCAGAATCCGCTGAACCTGGCCGACCAGTCCTCGATGCCCGTTCTGCGGGAGTGCGCCAGCCGGGAGATAGCGTTCGTGCCGTTCTTCCCCCTCGGCTCGGCTTTCGCCGCGGACAACCCGGTGCTTGGCCATCCGGCTGTCCGGGCCGCCGCCGGACGGCTCGGCGTCACCCCGGCCCAGATCGCCCTCGCCTGGACCCTGGGCCTGGCGCCCAACGTCCTGCTGATACCAGGTACCTCCTCGGTGGCGCACCTGGAGGAGAACCTCGCCGTCGCCGACATCCTGCTCGACGAGCAGGCGCAGCGGGAGCTGGGTTAGGAGCCGGTTACCCAAGGGGTCGTGGTGGCGCCGACAGCCTGGCGGTTGCTGTGGCGGCTGGATGCCTGGCGGGTCACGCAGATTCCCCGCCGTCCGCCGCGTGAGCCGCCTGGCGGCCGTGAGCTGCCTGGCGGGCCCGATGATGACGGTGACCTGCTGGCCGGGCAGCGGGCGGCGGCGCTGACCGCGGCCTTCCACGGCGGTGGCGGGCCGGTGGGGTTCGCCTGGGTGCGTGACCGGGCCGGCGGCCCGGTGCAGGTGCTGGCGGCCGGGCGGCCGCTGGCCGCGGCGGCCGGGGGCCGGGATGTGGTGCTGAAGCTGCCCGCCGGGGGCCGGGGTGAGGCGGTCGGTGCTGGCGCTCTGGCGCGGATGCTGGCCGCGCTGCCGTGCTGGGTCCCGATCGCCGGGGTGGCGGATGGCCTGCTGGCCGCCGGGGACGAGCGCCCCGCGGGCCTGGTCCGCGCGGTCAGGCCCAGCCTGGAAGACGGGTTGCTTGCGGTGTGGCCCGGGCCGTTTGGCTGGCTGGTGCTGGCCGAGCCGGTGGGCCGGGAGGACCTGGAGGAGCTGGCGTTCGGCGTGCGTGCCGCCCAGGGAGCGGCACAGCGGTTTGATGATCCGCAGGCACAGCTGAGGGTCAGGCGGCTGGGGGAGCGGCATGCGGAGTTGCGGCAGGCGGCGTCGGCGGGGTTGTGGCGGGTGCACGTGGTGGCCGGGGCGATGGGCGGCGGGGACGCGGCTGAGGTGGCGGGCCTGCTGTGCGCGTCGGCGGACCTGGACGGCTTGCCGTACGGGCTGATCCCGTCACGGGGATACGGCCCCCTGGAGGAAATCCTGGACGTCCCGCTGACCTCGCGCGAGGGCCAGGCCCCTGGCGTGGAGCCGCGGCGGCCTGCGGTCCAGCCGCGGGGCGCCGGGCCGGACGGCGATCCGGAGCCGGCCTTCCCGTTCTTCGGTTCCTCCGCGGTGCTGGCGGTGCTGGCCCGGCCGCCGGCCAGGGAGATACCGGGCAGCGCGCGGTTCGTGCTGCGCCCCGAGTTCGACACCATCGCCGAGACCGCGACCGCCGGTTCCAGTGGGCAGGGGGCCGACGGCGGGATCGTTCTCGGGGAGCTGCTTGACCGGAACCGGATGCCGGCCGGGCCGCTGGCGCTGCCGCGCTCGTCGCTGAACCGGCATACCTTCGTCTGCGGCGCCACCGGTGCGGGGAAATCCCAGACCGTGCGGGCGCTGCTGGAACAGGCGACAGGGGCGGGGATCCCGTGGCTGGTGATCGAGCCGGCCAAGGCCGAGTACAGCCACGGGATGGCGGCCCGGCTGCCCGGTACCGAGGTGATCAGGATCCGGCCCGGTGACGCGGGCCAGGCCGCGGCCGGGATCAATCCGCTGGAGCCCGCGGTGTGGGCCGACGGCACCCGGTTCCCGCTGCAGACCCACGCCGATCTGGTCAAGAGCCTGTTCCTGGCGGCGTTCGAGGCGGAAGAGCCGTTCCCGCAGGTCCTCAACGCCGCCCTGACCCGGGTCTATGACGAGCATGGCTGGGACCTGGTCCTCGGCGAGCCGAAAACACCTGGCCTTGGCCCGGCCTACCCGGCGCTCGGGGATCTGCAAGCGGCCGCCGACCAGGTGGTCCGCGCGGCTTCCTACGGCCCCGAGGTCGAGCGGAACGTCCGGGGGTTCATCACCGTGCGGCTGGGGAGCTTGCGGCTGGGGACGCCGGGGCGGTTTTTCGACGGCGGTCACCCGCTGGACTTCGAGCGGGTGCTTGACCGGAACGTGGTGCTGGAGATCGAGGACGTCGGCGACGATCAGGACAAGGCGTTCCTGATCGGTGCGGTGCTGATCCGGCTGACCGAGCACCTGCGGCTGCGCCAGCGGCACCAGCCGGGCGGCCCGCAGCAGCTGCGGCACCTGACCGTGCTTGAGGAGGCGCACCGGCTGCTGCGCGATCCAGGACCGGGGCAGCGCGGCGCCGCGGCCAAGGCCGTGGAGCTGTTCGCGGCGCTGTTCGCCGAGGTACGCGTCTACGGGGAGGGCCTGGTCGTCGCCGAGCAGATCCCGTCCAAGCTCATTCCCGACGTGCTCAAGAACACCGCCGTCAAGATCGTGCACCGGCTGCCTGCTCGCGATGACCGGCAGGCGGTCGGCGCGACGATGAACCTGACCGGGCCGCAGGACCAGTATCTGGTGACCCTGGCCCCGGGGGAGGCGGCGGTCTTCGCGGACGGCGCGGACTACCCCTGGCTGGTCCGCATGCCCGACGGCACCGTGCGCGAGGCCGCCGCGGCGCCGACCGCGGGGCCTGCCGCGATCATCACCCCCCGTTCGGCCAGTTGCGGACCGGACTGCCTGGCCGCGGTCTGCACGCTGCGGCAGATGCGCCAGGCTCAGCGGGCCGCCGAGGCCGACCCGCGGATCACCGTGTGGGCCGAACTGGCCGTCCTTGGGCACCTGACCGGCTGGGCCATGCCGTTCCCGGCCCGCCCGTTCGCCGCCGCGCTGCGGGCCATGGACGCGCGGCTGCGGGACTGCGCGCTGGCCCACGCGGTCGACGACGCGGTCGCGGCCCGCCGCGCGGCCATCAGCTCGCGGATCAGCCCGGGTCCGCTCGCCGCGCACGTCATCGCGGCGATGCGGCACGGGCTGGCGGACGGGAGCTGGCTGTGCGACCAGGAAGAACCGCAGTACCTGGCGCCGCCGTACCGGTGGGTGCTGGTATCGGAGAGCCTGCAGGCCGCCTGCCGCGACGGCCAGGACGGCCGCCACCCACGCAGCGCCGACTGGGAACAGGCCTACGGCCAGGACATCCCCGGCCCGTCATGCGCCGCCCAGTTCGCCGCGGTCAGCCGCTGGTGCCACGACGACCAGCGGGACGCGGCCGCGGTCAGCGCCGTCAGCTGGGGCCTGCGCCCGGACACCGCCATCGAGCGCGCCATCGGCGCCCGCGCCGCTGACCAGGACTGGGCCGAACGGCTGGCCGGTCAGCTGACCGCCTTCGGCCCGCACTGCCGCTGGCCCCTTGACTACCTCAAGGCACCCGGGGTTGCTCTCCGGAAATAACTCGTCGCTGATGGTGACGAACTGGGCCAGAGTATGGCATCATCGGACAGGGAGGCGCGCGCACGGATACGGAACGACCGGAAGGACACCCGTGCCATGAGCGTCCCGCCTGCCTCCCCCGCGGCGCGTGCCCTGCGCTTGATGTTCACCCCCGGCGCCCGGCTGGGCTGGACCTTCCGCGACCTGCGTCAGCTGGTCGCGCCCTTCCCTGAACCCGAGCCGGACCCGGACCGGCTGCGCGGGCAGGTAGCCGCGCGGGCCGCCGCCGCCCAGGCCCGTTACGATCGCGCCTGCCGCTGGCTGGTCAAGCCCAGCCTGGCGGTCGGCCTCGTCCTGCTGCTGCTGGCCGGATACGAAAGCCGCACCCACCACCCGGCCGGCGCCGTCGCGGCCTTGATCATCGCCGTGGCCGGGGCAGGCTCCGGGCTTGGCTTGACCGCCCGGAGCTGGTACCGGCGGCACCGGACCGCCGCGGCCCAGCCGGAGCAGGAGTACCACCGGGCCGCAGCGGACTGGCAGCAGCGCGCCGCCGCTTACCAGCAGGCCGAACTGGCCCGGCTTGGCCCGGTGCCCGAATGGGGCAGCGCGGAGCCGCCGACCCAGCGCACCGATGTCTTCGGCGGCAGCCTGGCCGGGTGGCGGGCCCTGCTGACCACGCACGGCACCTCCATCCTGGCCGCCCAGCCCCTGCTGGTGATAGATCTGTCCGGTCAGGCCGCCAGCGGCGCGCTGACCGCGACCGCCAGGGCCGCGCGAGTCCCTGGGGCGCAGTACCTGCTGCCCGCGGACCTGGGCCGGTGCGGGCTGCTGGCCAGCCTGACCCCGGCCCAGTTCACCGACGCCCTCACCGAGGCGATCCACGCCGGTGCCCCCGGCCAGACCCGTGCCGACCGCGCCATCGACGTCCGCGTCCTTGACCAGCTCACCGCCGCGCTCGGCCACCCTGTCACGCTGGCCCGGCTGGCCGCCGCCGCCCAGGCCGCGCTCGGCTACCCCGTCCCGGCGGGACGGCTCACCGCCCGCGAGGAAGCGCTGATCGCCGGGGCCCTGTTCCCGGCCGGGTACCGGCAGCAGATCAGCCAGAACCTGGTCCGGCTTGACGCCTTCCTTTCCGACCTGGCCCGGTACGCAGGACACCCGACGGCCGTGCCGCAGGCCCCCGCCCCGGCGTATTACACCTGCCTGGCCACGGAGGCAGGGGCGCGCAGCGCCCGCGACGAGATGCTGACCGCGCTGGCCATCCAATGGCTGACCGTGCAGGTATCCGCCCGCCCCGCCGCCCCGCCCGCGGTGATCGTCGCCGGGGCTGATGCCGTGACCCGCCCGCACCTAGAACGCCTGTCCGACGCCTGCGAACGCCGTCGCGTGCCGCTCACCTTGCTGTTCAGGCACCTGCGCGACGATGCCCTGCAGCTGCTCGGCGGCGGCACCGCCGCGTTCATGCGGCTCGGCAACCACACAGAAGCCGAGCAGGCCGCCAGTTACATCGGCCGCCAGCACACGTTTGTCCTGTCTCAGCTCACCGCTACCTACGGCGAGAACCAGACCGCCGGCCGCACCGACACCGACGGCCGCGGCGACACCGCCAGCTACTCCCGCAGCTGGCAGGAGTTCCATCCCGGCCCGGGCAGCGGTTCCCGCGGCACCTCCACGTCCCGGAACTGGTCCACCGCCTGGTCGCAATCGGACGGCACCAGCTGGAGCGAGGCCGCCGCCGCGCAGCGAGTCTACGAATACACCGTCGAACCCACGGTGTTGCAGCACCTGCCCGACCACGCCCTGCTCCTCGCCGTCCGCAGGGACGCCTGCCCCGGGTTGCGCGCCGTGGAATGCGACCCCGCGATCATCACCCAGCCGGGCGTCAGCCTCCGGCCGCTGGCGCCGGTCATCCGCATCATCCAAGCCCCGCGCTGACCCAGCGGGTTGACCGGCTCCGGACGGGACGGAGCTCCCGGCCATGGCAGCCGAAGCCGGGAGCGGACTGCAGCCATCTTGCCCTGTTCACGGCCGCCCGGGGCCATTGTGGCGTTCGCCAGGAGGCCGGCCGGCTGGGTGGCCGGTGAGTTGCAGGTAGTACTCGTAGGCCTGGTTGACTTCCTCGCGCTCCTCGGTGGCGAGCAGGTCGAGGAGCAATCCGCGGGCCACGGCGAGATGCAGGCGCGCCTGGATCCTGGCCGTGGCCTCGTCTGCTCCTGCCTTGACCAGTTCGCCGGCCAGCCCGTCGATCCACCGGTGCACGGCCGCCTCGACGAAGCCCTCGGTGCCCGGCCGTCCGAAGAGCGCCTGCGCGTACAACTCGAAGAACAGCCGTTCCCACGGCCACGCCGCCGGGTCGGTGAAGTGCTGGAAGAGTTCCCTAGGGTCCTTCCAGCGGTCCAGGGCGCCGGCCACGGCCTGGTTGATCTCATTGCAGATCGCGACGAGCAACCCGTCCCAGGATCCGAAGTGATACAGCAGCATGCGGTGGCTGGTGCCGATGGCCGCCGCGATCTGGCGCAGGCTCTGGCCGATGATCCCGCCGTGCAAGGCCTGCTCCACCGCGGCGGCGAGCAGCCGTTCCCGGGCTTGCGAAGAGGCCATCCCTCACCGTACCGTCTGGGAGTTGGGCGGCGCCCTCGTCGCTTTAGCATCGCCGACCAAATGACGACAATCTGGGTCTATATCTCCGGCACGGCGGCCCGCCAGGAGCGCGCCGATAGGCAGACGAGCTAGGATTAGGCGATAATTTAACCGCCACAACGCTTGATGGGCTTGGCCGTGGCAACAAGTCGTTGACAGCATGGTTACTGCAACCGAGTCCGGTGAAGGATCACACCAGCATGTCCGAGAATGATACGGATGACGTTCGTCCCGATCCTGCCCTAGCGGATGGTCAGCGCTGGCTAGCCGAGAGCAACCTTTGCGCCCGCTACCGGCTAGCGGAGACAGGAAAGTATGTCATCGAACTCGAAGGCGAAATTGACGTTTATACCGGGCGCTTCCTGCGCGATTTCCTTATGGAAGTGATGGCTGGCGGCTACTACGTCATATGTCTCGATCTCGACCGAGGTGAATTTGCCGACCATACTGGTATGGGAGTCATAGTCGGCCAACTTAAGCGCTGCCGCGCGCACGACGGAAACCTAACAATCGTGTGCTCGCAAGAGCGCATCCGGAAAATGTTCCACATCCAAGGCCTTACGAAAATAATCAATATATATGATACCAGGGCCGAAGCGCTCGCATAAGCCGAAATGCAGCCGTGACGTTTTAGCCAGCTAGAAATGGCCGCCACAAAAGACCTTCATGCGGAACGTACCCGTGGTGACCGAACGCCACCGGCTGGCATCCTCGATGGTGGCTGGCATCAGCGCGCTCTGAGGCCGTTCAGATAGGTGGCGAGCAGACGGCGGCATGTCGCGTCCCATTCCGGTTCGGCTGGCCGGGGCTGGGCGAGCATCGCTCCGAAGACGACGACGTCGCGCGGGCTCACGTCCCGGCTGATCGTGTTGTCGGCACGGCCACGTTCGATGATCCGTTGCAAGGCACGGTGCACCTGGTCGCGGACCGCGAGGGTTTCGGGGGACGTGACCGGGGGCCCGCCGTGCAGCGGCAGGACAAGTTCGTTACGCTGAGTGATCGCAGCTTCGATGAAGCGGCGCAGCGCGTCACTGGCTGTCGTACCGTCGCTTTCGGCGGCCCGCGCGTTGGCGAGCACCTGCTCGAAGGAACGGTGAGCCAGGAAGTTAAGCAGGTCCTCGCGGGTCGGGAAGTGCCGGTAGAGCGTCCCGATGCCGACACGCGCGTCGGCCGCGATGGTGGCCATGGACACGTGCGTGCCCTCACGGTGCACGGCTGCGGTCGCGGCGCGGGCGAGGGCCTCGTGGTTGCGTGCCGCGTCGCTGCGCTGCTCGCGCGGACGGGGGTTGCTCGCGCTGGCCATGCGCTCATTGAAGCCGTCTCAGGTTCCCCTTGGGAACCGCTACACTGAAACGGACGAAAAACTCCGTTTAAGCACGGAGGAGGCGGCGCGCCCGCTGGAGGACCTCTTCGCGGGCGTTCCCGGTAGGTCCGCGCCCGTTGATCCGCAAGGAGACCCATGCCCAGCCAGCCCGCGCCCGTCCCGCCCGACGATCTGTCACGCAAACTCACCGTGGCCCGGCCGGATCACGACCAGAGCCTCCCGCACATCGGGCTCGTCGGCGACACCTACACGATCCTGGTCACCGGCGAGGACACCGCCGGGAAGTACACGCTCATCGACATGCACGTACCTCCGGGCGGCGGGCCGCCGCCGCACCGGCACGACTTCGAAGAGATGTTCACCGTGCTTGACGGCGAGGTCCTGGTGACTTTCCGCGGCGAGGCGCTTACCGCCCGCGCCGGGGAGACCATCAACGTGCCGGCCAACGCCCCGCACGCGTTCACCAACGCCACAGCTACGCCGTCGCGGTTGCTGTGCCTGTGCGCGCCCGCAGGGCAGGAGGAGTTCTTCGCCCTGGTCGGCCAGCCCGTCGCCACCCGCACTGAGGCGCCGCCGCCGCTCGATGCCGCCGCGCGGGCGGCCTTCATCGCCAAGTCCAGGGCGCTCACGCCCGAGTACAAGACCGAGCTGCTTCCGCCGCCCGGCGCGGAATAAACGACGCGTGCCGAGCTGAGCCCGCCGCCCGGCGCAAAATAACGACGCGTGCCGAGCTGCTTCCGCCGCCCGGCGCGGGTCCAGCGCGGTCTTGCTGGTGCCGCGGTGGCGGCTGGGGGTGGTGATGCGAGGTGTCTGCCGTGCCTGGTCCGGCCGGGCGTGATGCGGACCGGGCCGTCCGGTTCTCGCGGAAAATCGGGCTTCCGCGGAAGATTCGGGTAATCATAGGGTACCAAAACTTCCAGGTAAATCAAATATTCCACGATCTTTTTCGACAGTTGTGACGGGTGGGCTCCGGGTGCGGGGAGCGACCTGACCGCCGGCCCGACCCGAACGGGCGTCACTAAATCGGCCGGGTTCCTCGGCCAGGTGTAGAGCGTCAGCGGGTAAAGAGGTGCACGGCCCGGACCTCGTCGGCCGTGAGAACCGCACGCCTGAGGCTTAAGCCGGCCGTGGCGGGCGGCGCGGAAATCCTGATGGCCCGCTGCCGCCGCTTGTCATCGGCGGCTACCGCGTCGGCGGCCTTTTCGCCGTGCCTCCGCGCGGTCGAGTCCGGCGCGACAAAGCACAGCTAACGAAGCCCGGCCGCGGATTTAACGAAGCCTGGCCGGGCGTTTGGCGCTCTCCGATCGCAGTCGTCAGGCTGGCCGGGAACTCGTGCGGCTACTGCGCGCGAAGTCGATCCCGCTGCGCATCCTGACCCGGGCCGCCGAGCCGGCCGAGGGGCCGGACAGCGTGACCGGCGACCTGGCCAAGCCCGCGACCCTCGACCGCGCCATGGCCGGCGTGGACCAGGTTTTCCTGCTGTCCTCGGCCGCGCACGACGAACGGGCCTGGCCCGGTCAGGCCGACGAGCACCTGCGCGCATCCGGCGTGCCGTTCACGATCATCCGGCCAAACTTCTACCTGCACAACGTGACCGCGGGCTGGGCGCCCACCCTGGACCCGGCGGGCAACTATTACGCCCCGGCCGGAGGCGCCAGGATCAGCATGGTCGACGCCCGTGACGTGGCGAGCGTGGCCGCGGCGGCGCTCACTGAGCCCGGGCACGCCGGCCGGTCCTACGACGTGACCGGGCCGGAAGCGCTCAGCCACGCCGAAGCGTGCGAGAAGCTCGGCGAGAAGCTCGGCCGGACCGTGACCTACGTACCGGTCGACGACGAGACCGC
>JBEKGC010000255.1:0-9655 GCA_050013055.1 Streptosporangiaceae bacterium | reverse complement strand
GTGGGCGTCATCGCCCTTGACAACCAGCACACGCGCAACGCCCTCAGCGCCCAGACGGCCAACGGCATCGTCGCCGCGCTCGAGAGCCTGCGAGCCGAGGGCGTGCGCGCCGTTGTGCTCCGCGCGGCGGCCGGACTGCGCGTCTGGTCCGCCGGCCATGACATTGACGAACTTCCCCGTGGTCGGCGCGACCCGCTGGGCTACAACGACCCGCTCGAACAACTGCTCCGCGCCGTCCGCACCTTCCCGTTTCCGGTCATCGCCATGGTGCACGGCTCGGTATGGGGCGGAGCGTTCGACCTGGTGCTCAGCTGCGACCTGATCGTCGCCGACGAGACAGCGACGTTCGCCATCACTCCCGCAAACCTGGGACTGCCGTACAACACCGCCGGGCTGCTCCACTTCCTCGGACGGCTGCCCATCAACCTCATCAAGGAGATGTTCTTCACCGCTGCGCCCGTCGACGCCCAGAAGGCCAAGGACTGGCTCGTGGTCAACCACCTGGTGGAGTCCGCCAAACTCGAAGAGTTCACCCTCGATCTGGCCGCCGCCATGGCGTCGAAGTCGCCTATGGCCATAGCGGTCATCAAGGAGCAGCTCCGTGTCCTCATGGACTACCAGCCCATCGCGGCTCTGGTGTACGAACGCATCCAGGGGCTGCGACGGGAGGCATACGACAGCAGTGACTATCTCGAGGGTCTCAACGCCTTTTCCGAGAAACGTCCGCCGATCTTCCGGGGCACCTGACGCCGCCAAGCCCGGAGCGGTTCAGAACACCGGCAGGGACAACGCAGTATCCGCCCGGAGCGCCCATCGGCACGCCCAAGCTGACCTTCGTCGACACCGGCATTGCCTCGCACCTGCTCGGCCAGGACACCACGCGGCTAGGTGAACCCGATGGAGCGGCCGGGCCGCCTGGACGACGACGCCGCGGCGAGGGCGAGATCCGCGACAGCGACCTGGACTGGACGATCTTCCGCCCGCCCGCGCTGAACGGCACGGGCGCCACCGGCGACCGTGCACCGCCACCTAGCCATCGCCAGGGCCAAGGGCGGGGACGTTCCGGATATCGGGCGGCTTAAGGCGGGCCAGGCGTAGTCGAAGACCGGCCTAGCGCAGCACGACCGACGGGGACCCCGGCACCTGTCGATTACCATTCATGCGTTATCCATGGTCTGGACATGCCGCCGTCCATCTTCTTCGGCACGATCGCGCCATGGCCTCTCCTTCAGATTCCCGCGGGTCCGAACCGCGCTCGGCTGGCTTCGGCCCCGAGCAGCACGAGTTTTTGGCCCTGCAGCTCCGCCGGAACGTGATCAGCCGCCGGAACATACTGAAGGGGAGCGTCGGCGCCGCCGGGGCCGCGTTCCTGCTCGGCAACGGTTACGGCTCGCCCGCCTTCGCCGAGCAGCTGTCCAGCACCGGAACGGTCGCGGGCGGCT
This sequence comes from Streptosporangiaceae bacterium, assembly GCA_050013055.1. GTDB lineage: Bacteria > Actinomycetota > Actinomycetes > Streptosporangiales > Streptosporangiaceae > Palsa-504. The sequence goes on along the minus strand of JBEKGC010000255.1, from coordinate 8,213 downwards.
TCGTGGTCAACGGCCGGCACCTGGCCTTCGGGGCCGACCCCCGGCATCAGATGGCGGTCGCGGGCCAGCTGTTCAACCTGAACACGTACAACGCGGTGCCATCGGGTATCAAGGTCCGGGTGGAGTACGGCACCGACCGGTCCTACGGGGCGGTGGTGACCGCCGAGCTGCGGGAGCTTGTGACCCACGTACCGGTGTGGGACGGCAATCCGTACGGACAGGTCCAGGCGTCGACGAAGGACCTCGTCAACGCCACCCAGTTCTACGTGCACGCCCACCTGGACGACCTGCGGCCAGGCCAGACGTACCACTACCGCTTCGTCTACTCGGCTGGACGGCAGACCGGCTTCACCCCCGACGCTACCTTCACCACCGCGCCGGACCCGCGGGCCCGCCAGCCATTCACCTTCACCGCCTACGCGGACCAGGGCATCACCGGCAAGCCCGGCAGCGGCCTGACCCTCGACAACGCCGACTCGCTGCAGCCGGAGTCCTCCTCGCACATCACCGACGACTACTACGACCCGGCCGACCCCGACTACTACAATCCCGCGTCGACCACCGCACCGACCGACATCTCCCCGGTCGCCGCGCTTGTCCACCAGCTCACCAGGGTCCGCAACCCGCTGAATGGCACGCCGACCAGGTTCAACCTGCTGGCCGGGGACATCTGCTACGCCAATCCCAGCGGCAACGCGGTGGCCATCATCAACCCGGACGGCATCGGCGGCATCCAGCCGGGGGCCACCAACACCCCGCCGCCCCCGCCCAACAGCGGCGGCTGGGACGACTTCGACCCCTACGTGTGGACCAGCTACCTGAGCACCATCGAGCCAAGCTCGGCGTCCACCCCGTGGATGTTCGCGACCGGCAATCACGACGTCGAACTGTTCAGCGCGGCGCTGGACGCCGACGCCGTGACCAGGGACTACTACGGCTCGATCGGCTACGGCGGGCATGCCCAGCGGCTCGACCTGCCCAAGAACGGCCCGAGCAAGTGCCCGTCGGTGTACAGCTTCACCTACTCCAACGTGGCGGTCCTCAGCGTCGACGCGAACGACCTCAGCTTCGAGATCCAGGGCCTGCTCAGCTACAGTCAGGGGACCCAGTCCGCCTGGCTTAAGCGGCGGCTGGCGGCGTTCCGCTCCGACCCCGCCATCGACTTCATCGTCGCCTTCTACCACCACTGCGCGTTCTCGACCTGCTCGAGCCACTCCTCCGACGGCGGGGTGCGTTCCACGCTCGCCCCGCTGTTCGCGGAGTACGAAGTGGACCTGGCCGTCCAGGGCCACAACCATCTCTACGAGCGGACCAACCCCATCCGCTACGACGCCGCCACCAACAGCGGGTCGTCGTCCGTGCAGGCGGTCTCCCGCTCGCCGCGCGACGCTGCCGTGGTCCACCCGGCCAAGGACGGCACCACCTACATCGTGGCCGGCTCAGCCGGCCGCCCCCGGTACGCCTGGGGCGGCCCCGTCGAGACCGACCGGAACTTCATCGTCGGCGTGGGTACCGGCGCGCCGGGCAACGGCACCGTGGTCCCCGGCGACCAGAAGGCCGGGACCGGCCCTTATGTCAGCCAGAAGAACTTCACCGATGACTATGAGACCATCGACTGGTCCCAGGCCCGCTACCGCGACTACGCCTTCATCGCCCTGGACGTCCTCCCGGCTGAGCCGGGCGGCACCACGACGATGACCCTGCGGGCCATCAACGCCCGTGGCGTCGAGTTCGACCGGGTGGTGTTCAGCCGCAAAGCCGGCGAAGGCAGCCGCATGGTCACTCCCTGACCGAGCCACTTCGGGATATCAGATCATCGTCCCGAACGAACCGTGGTGCTCGCACTGGGGCCGCACCGGCGACGTGGTCTACGGCGCCGACGCCGCCGGTAGGCCCGCGGCGGCCTGTCCGTTGCCCAATGCCTTCGTAGCCTCACCTGCCCATTATTTTCCGAACGAGCCGTGGTGCTTGCTTCAGGTAATCGATCGCCAGCCCTCCGAGCCAGGACGTGCGCAGCCGCGCTCCAAGGCCACGGTCCGGGTCGGCTTCGCCAACGTCATCGACGCCTTCCACGTCAGCCGCGGCCAGCCACCCGCGATAGTTTGATGTCGCTCTGTAATTGTTCCGATGCTTACCAGTGCGGCTTCTGCATGTCTAATCAGCCTGCTTTCCTCGCGGCGTGGAGCATTCATGTGGCTCGGGGGTGTGAGCGGCGATCTCGATCACCTAACCCGCACGGCGTCGGATGGGCACCACGCGCCGGGCTTGCCCCGAGGAGCGATCGGGACCGCGGCTCCGGGCCGAGGAGCACGTGTGGTGTTCCAGTCCTCACCAGGCTGCCCACCAGGCTGCCCGGCGGCGAAAGCTGACATTCTTTTTGCCGAACGAACCGTGGTCCTTGCCCCCGTCATCTGATCCGCACACAGGCCCTCAGACGGACTCGTCATGCCGGCGGATCCAGGTCTGAACGGTCGCCCTCGACGGCATTAAGCCCGCAGTGGTTATTGTATTCATTTCGGCGGGTTAACGTCGTTGCGAATGGGGAATCTTTTGTTGTCCGAGAATCTGCGCTACTATCCGCGCTATGAAGGCCCACCGCCACGATAAGGTCCGCCAGTTGGTCTGGCGTGCCTTGGCGCGCGGTCCCGCCGAATGCCGCTGCATGACCGCTCAATCCTCGGGTGCGACTGAATACGGAACCGTCTGGATTGCGTACTGCTCGGCATGAAACTCACCATGCCTCTCGTCACGCTACTAGCCGGCGGCGCACTTGGCGTGGGTGTCCTGGTCGCTAGCGTGCTGTCGCCCTCCAGCACGGCGTCCGCCAGTGGCTATGGTGCGACGTCGTCCGCATCGGCGACCACGGGCGTCAAGCCGGCATCGGCAGCGTCTGCCGCGGGCGGCGCGTCGGCCGCGGCACCGGCCACCACGTCGGCCACCGCACCAGGGACCGTGCCGGCCACCGCACCAGGGACCGTGCCGGCCACCGCACCAGGGACCGTGCCGGCCACGACTGCATCCGTGCCCAAGGCGGACGTCCCGCCCAAGGCGGACTACGTGGCTCGGACAGATAGCGGTGGCGCGGCGGTCGCGATCTCGGTCCACGCGGGTAAGGCGGTCGCTTACATGTGCAACGGCCACGCGGTCGCAGCCTGGCTCAGGGGCACCGCGAAAGCCGGGAAGCTGGAGCTGACCGGCAAGAACGGTGCCCGGCTCGACGTGAGCTACCGCACCGGGAAGGCGACAGGTTTCATCATGGCCGATGGCACCAAGTACACCTTCTCGGCGCCCCTAGTGCACAGGGGGTCCTCGGGACACAGGCCGCCAGGTCTGTACGAGGCCACCGCGACCGTGCACGGCGTCAAGATCAAGGCGGGCTGGGTCGTGCTGCCAGGCGGCAGCCAGGTGGGCTCGGTCGAGTACTTTGCCGACGCCGACGTGGCGCCGACGGCCCAGGCTCCGGTGCTTGACCTGACGACGGGCACCGCCCAGTATGACGGGGTCACCCTCGTTGCCAGCCTGATCAGCGGTTTTACCGGCAGCGGATTCTGATCAGCCGCAATCTTCCCAACGATTTGGAACGGACATGACCGCACAGCCTGATGCGTTGCCGCCGGCGCCCGCCGACGTTTCCCTGGGCATCGGCAAGCTCGTCGTGCCCAGCCTGATCGGCGGGCTGGTGGCACTGACCCTCGGCGTCTACGGACGCCTCCACCACCCGACCGGTGTCGTGGTCAGTATCGCGGGGTTCACCAGCGCGGGCTACGTAAAATCGTGGCTGGCCACGGCCGCTACCGTCTTCGCGATCGTCCAGGTGGCCTCGGCCCTGGTGATGTACGGCAAGATCCCGCGTGTCAGCGCCCCATCGTGGACCGGCAGTTTGCACCAATGGTCCGGCCGGATCGCATTCCTGCTGGCCGTACCGGTCGCCGTGAACTGCCTCTACGGGCTCGGATTCCAGACCTACAGCACCCGGGTCTTGCTCCACTCGCTGTTTGGCTGCGCGTTCTTCGGCGCCTTCACCGTCAAGATGCTGATCCTGCCCAAGCGCGGACTACCAGGCTGGACGCTCCCGCTTGCGGGCGCCGTGGTGTTCACCATGCTGGTCGGAATTTGGTTCACCTCTGCCTTCTGGTTCTTCTCGACCTTCGGGCTCCATCGCTGAGGAGGCAGTCATGACCGGGCACCGCGTCCGATCGCCAAGCCGTCGCGTCGTACTGGCTAGCGCCTGCGCCGCGTGTACCGCCGCACTGGCCGGATGCGCTCGTTACGGCACCAGCAACGGGCTTGCGGGTCCGCCCGCCACCCCGGCAGGCGCGGCCTCGTCAGCGGGTGGCGCCTCGTCATCGGCTGGCGCTGCGTCATCGGCGGGCACCAGTGCATCCGCCGTCCTGGCCAGCACAGCTGACATCCCGGTTGGTGGCGGCAAGGTCCTCACCGACAAGAAGATCGTGATCACGCAGCCGAAGGCCGGTTCCTTCCGCGCGTTCACCGCCATCTGCACCCATCAGGGCTGCATCGTCGACGCCGTGTCCGCCGGTACCATCGACTGCCCGTGCCACGGCAGTAAGTACAGCGCCGTCAATGGGTCAGTAGTGAACGGCCCGGCCACCCTTCCGCTGGCCACGGTGAGCATCAAGGTTCAGGGCACCTCGATAGTTCAGCTGTGACCATGGGCTGCGGCTGGGGCCGTGAGTACTTCCAGGAAAGGCATTAAGAGGGCGTTAAGTGCCATCGCCGCATCCTTGGTGTGTCGGCACGACACCGAGGCCCGGGGAGGGCACATGCACTACCTGTACGCAAGGTCCCAGCGAGTCCGGGAGGGGGGGTGGCTCCATGCTCGGAGGTGGGGGTCGACGTCGCCGATGGGCTGCTGTCGCCGCGTTCGCCGGTGCGGCAGTCATGATCGGTTCCGCGCCGGCGGCGCGGGCCGCGACCGGATGGACGGTGGAGACGATCCCGCAGACCGGGAACAACACCGTCCTGCTCGGGGCGTCGGCTCGCACGAGCACCGACGCGTGGGCGGTCGGCCAGCAGAACGCCGGGGCCGGCCAGGCGCCGCCGCCGGTCAGCTACCACTGGAATGGCACCGCGTGGTCGCTCGTACCGACGCCCACCCTGGGTGTGAGCTCCGCGCTGCGCGGGGTCAGCGCGAGCACAGTGACCGACGCCTGGGCGGTGGGGTTCAGCCTGCTCGGGCGGCGCGACTACGGCACGCTGATCGAGCACTGGAACGGAACGGCGTGGTCAGTGAACTCCTCACTGGTCGTCACCGGATCTTTCGCGGAGCTGACCGGCGTGGCGGATCTGAGTCCTGCCAATGCCTGGGCTGTGGGGGAGGGCGGCTCCGGCGGGCTCCTCGAGCATTGGGACGGCACCGCATGGAGCAGCGTGCCCCTTCCCGACCCGAACTTCACCCCGGGCGTCGACGAGTCGATCTCGGCTAGCTCGGCGTCGGACATCTGGGTCGTGGGCAGCACGGTAAACACCACCACGGGGTCCACCTCAGGTGAGGGGCTGCATTTCAACGGAACGGCCTGGTCGGTCGTGCCGATGCCGGCCGGAGCCGGCGCGGTGACCGACATCTCCCGGACCGACGCCTGGGCGGTGGGCGGCGCCTCGATCGAGAACTGGAACGGCACCAGCTGGAGCGTCGTGCCCAGCCCGTCACCCGGTGCCGACCTGGGCCTCACCGGGGTGGCGGCCCGCGGACCCGACGACGTTTATGCGGTCGGGGACAACATTCCCAGCGTCAACGGCGGGGTGGTGCAGGGCGTGATCCTGCGCTGGAACGGCAGCACCTGGTCAGCGGACAGCGACCCGACCGGTGGGACCTACAGCCCGCTGTTCGGCGCCGCCGCCGTATCCGGTGCCGCCAACGAGTGGGCCGTCGGCACCCTGTCGAACGCGTCCCTGATCCTCAGCCATCCATAAGGGGTTCTGGCCTGTGACTCCGGCGCCGCCGGGGTCACAGGCAAGAAACTGGCATCACCAGCAGGTCTTAAGGGCACCGTGCCGGACGGCCCGGTGATCACCGATGAGCTGACCGCCGAACGCGCGAAAGAGATCGGCATCCTGGCTCCAGTTGAACAGCGACTGCGTCAGAGGGAAGCGGTCGTCGAACTCCTCGATGGAGGTCCTGGTCAGTCACCTGCGGCCCGACCTGATGCTGGACGTCACCAGCGTGGACGGCCTGCTCGGCGCGGATCGTTTCCGCACCGCCGTCGCTCCCGTCTATCTCCGCCGGAACCAGTCCGACGTGCTCGAAGAGCTGCCCCCGCGGCTCGACACGCAGGAGTGGGTCGAGCTGAAGGGCCGTGACCTGGACGCCTACGCCGATGCCGTCGCCACGGGTAACTTCATGGCCATGCGCCGGGCGGCCTACGCGCCCGCCCGTCCCGCCGATTCGGCCAAGCTGGGACGGCCCGTAGAGATCGTCGAGGAAGCCGCGTCCAACGGCCGCAAGGTCGTGGTGTTCTCCTACTTCCGCGACGTGCTCGACACCGTCGCTGCCGTCCTCGGCGACCTGACGGTCGGCCCCCTGACCGGCAGCACACCGCCGATCCACCGGCAGGCCATGATCGACCAGTTCACCGCGCGCCAGGGCCCCGTGAGGTCTACCTGGGCCGGGCCGACCCAGCCAGGGACTACACCAGGGGAATGTTCACCCTGTCCCTGGACGCCAGGACGATCTGGTTCAGTCGGCAGGCCGACCAGCATGAGGTCCGTGACATGCCGGGCGCATACGCCACGGGAAGCTACGTGGCTTTCCGCATTTCCGTGCCCGACGGCGTCGCCCACGCCACGGCAGCTGCCCGCAAGGTAAAACGTTGACCGCGAGCTCGGGCTTTTCATCGGCGGGCCCCGGGCACAGGCCCGGCTGACCACGTGACCGGCGTCACCGCACCCGTGGATTTTCGACCGAACGGGACCGCAGCGTGTCGCCCGACCACTGAGATCCATGACCGCTAAGGTTATCTGCATGACCGTACAACCGGCTAGCGGGCCGGAACAGGCCGAGCCGTACGAGGTGATCCATCTCGGGGGGGAAGCCGCCGCCATCGTCCCGCTGGCGGAGCTGCGGCGCCTTCGTGCGGTGGAACGGCGCGCCCTCCCGGAAGCCCTGGAAGAGGCCGAGATCGAAGCCGCCCTCGCAGCCCACGACGAATGGGTCGCCGCGGGATGCCCAGGTGCACGATCACACGAAGACGTCATGGCTGAGCTGCTCGGCAGTAACCAGTGAACATCAGGTGGACTCCCGCCGCCACGGCCTTAGCTCGCCAGTACATGCAAGACCAGGACGGCATGCGCACCATCGGCGTCGCCATCGACGCTCTGGCCGATGACCCGTACCCGCCAGAGGCGTTCCACCGCGGCAGGTACCACCGGTTGCGCGTCGGCCGCTACCGGGTCGTGTACTCGGTCGACGGCGACCTGATCACTATCGACCGGGTTGATCGCGTGGCTACTGAATAGCTGCCTCGGGCCCGCCGACGTGCTGCCGGTGGTCGGCTGGGGCGATCTGGTCGACAGGGGAGAAGCCCTGCTGCCGCCGACCGCGATCCTGCGCTCGTGGGAAGACCGGTTCGGCGCGCGGCTGATCGCCGTTGGCGACGCCGATCTGGGGCTGTTCGTAAAGCGCCCGCCCCGCACCCTGCGGGCAATCTAGCGTATCGCCGCTGAGCAGATCGTTCTCGCCGACGAGTGCATCGGCGGGGCCAGGGTCAGCTCCCAGCAGGGCCTCGCGAGCTGGTCGCGGAGCTTGCCCCAGGACCGACAACGCCGGGGATCGGCGCGCCCGAGCCGGGCTACGTCCAGCTGGTCACGCCGGACGGGCAGCTCCGTCAGGTCGCCGGCGACATCCAGTTCCCCAACGGCATGGTTATCACTCCGGACGGCCGGACGCTGATCATCTCCGAATCGTTCGCGGGCCGGCTCACCGCGTTTGACATCGACGCCGATGGCGGGTTGTCGGGACGGCGCGTGTTCGCCGACGGCCTGGGCCCGGACGGCATCACCATGGACGCAGAAGGTGCGGTGTGGGTCCAGACGGGCGGGTTCTCGGTCGTCCGCGTCGCCGAGGGCGGCAAGGTCCTGCAGCGCGTCGAACTGGCCGAGAACCGGGCGCCGTTCGCGCTGATGCTCGGCGGCCCGGGCCGGCAGACCCTGTTCATCTGCACCGCCGAGTGGCACATGGCCGACGGCCACGTCGC
>JBEKGC010000254.1:0-10180 GCA_050013055.1 Streptosporangiaceae bacterium | reverse complement strand
GGTGGGTCACGATCTCGCTGATCACCGACTGCGCCCTGCGCATGTGTGCGGCGGCCTCGCCGATGGTCAGCGGGCCGGCCAGCGCCAGGTGTTCCAGCATCGCCCTCGAGGCGCCGGGCAGCCCGCTCCGCGGCCGGTCACGACGGTGGAACGTCAGGTAGACGGCCTGGAAGAGCTCGGCGAACCGTTCCGCCCGCGCCTGTTCCCCAGTCACGGCAACAGCTTTCCGGCTAGGTGAACCATCGTCAATCCCGATGCATCGGGTCAGAGCTCACGGACCTGGTGCAGAGAGCGGCGGCGGGACTGCGCGCGGTTATCAAGAGCTCTGCCAGTCGCCCTGGCGCATAGTTATGCAGCGCTGCTCTTGGAGGCCTGCCCGCTTCTGCCGCATTCAGGGCCAATTTTTGGCGGACCGAGAGCGATCGCGGGGGTCTATAGACTTGGATAGACTTGGCACCATGCCGGCCGATGATCTGCCAGTCGCGGAGTTCGCCTTCCCCGGACCGTTGCGCGACCAGCTCGTCGCCGCGATCCTGGCGGGTGAGAAGACCACGACAAGCGGGCTGGTCGTAGATTATGAGCACGAGAACGAGCCGCTGCCGGCTCCCGGGCTGCGCCAGGTTGTGGTCGACTCTTCCGGCCACCCGGTCACGGTTATCGAGACGACCACGGTGCGGGTCATGCGCCTGGCCGATGTGGATATCGACCACGCGCTGGGCGAGGGCGAAGGATTTACCTCTGTCGCGGAATGGCGGGCCGGTCATGAGCAGTTCTGGCACTCGGCCGAGATGCGCCAGGCTCTTGGTGATCCTGCTTTCACGGTCAGCGATGACACTCTTGTCGTAGCGACAGAATTCCGGCTCGTGCAAGGCTGAAATCCAGACTCAGCCGTGAGCCGCCCCGTGACCTGCCTTATGGTTTACCAGGCGCCGGGTGACATCTGGATGAAATGATGGGCTAGTAAGCGGGCCCTCGGTTCCTGGCGGCGGCCGGCGTTGTCCATTCCCCGGTCACGGCGGCCGATACAGGGGCGCGTACTCCCCAGATCTCTTACGCCGGCCATGATGTCGATAATGGGTTTGGAGTCCAGCCCGGGAACAGCTGTGCTGCCCACATGGTGGATGCCGCCTGTGACGAACTCTCCGAGCGCTTGCTGCAGCAGGTGCCGCTCATCGTCAAACCGGGCCGGCCATTCCGGGTCATACGGCCAGACCTGCACAGGCTCGTCAGCATCATCCCATCGGCGTTCCTCGCTGCTTCCACTGCCCACTCCATGACGATATCTGAGCCCACGAATCGTCCCCGAGACGCATTGTCATGCCGCAATGAAGTACGCGGGGATCATCGACCGTCAGGCAGCCGACCCACTGTTACGAGAACCCGGATCTCGGCCCTAAGCCGCGAGACAGGGCGTCGTGGAGGTTCGCTGCCTCTACGCGTCAAGCCTGACCGATCACGGTAAGTGATCAGACTGCCCTGGGACTCGCACGCGTACCCGTTATGGATGCCAGCTTGGACTTGACGGAATCACCTCCGAACGTTACAGAGCTGGGTGTTCTGCCCGGGTAGCCGCATCATGAGGCGGGCTTGGGGAGGCGAGATGGGGTGGCTGCCTGGCTTGGCGGGGTGCTGCTGTTGCAGGCCGGCGGGTGGTACCGGGGGAGGATACAGCGTCGGGGCCGTCGCGCACCGGGACGCTATTGGCCGCATGCAGATGCCCCAGGGCAGGTGTTCCGGGCCCGTCCTGCCGCAGGCCAGTTCGGTCATCCGTGGCGAGCTGTTCTTACTCTGCGGTTTCCTCTGGCGGGACCCACTCGGCAACCTTGAGCCGCGCAACGGCCGCGGACCGGTAACGAACATGGAGCGCCCACTCGAGGGTGGCGGTCGGTGTCTGGATCTGGACAACACTGCCAGGCAGTTTCAGGATCTCATCGCCAGAAGGCGCCCGAGGCGGCCCGTGAACGGCACCGACCTCGATGGGCGGGCATTCGCCGAGCACACGCCACCAGCGTCGGCGGAATTCCAGGCGTCGTGCGGAGAAAGACGCCACGCCGACCTGCCACCGGCCGGACAGCCCGGGCTGGTTTCCGTCGATGACCCGGAGCCCGCACCGGACGCCACCTGATTTCCTGAACCGGCGATCAGCGTGCATATTCGTCACGCTTCCGATACCGGCGTTCGCAGCGTTAGCCAGGCTCCACTCGACAGGATCGGTAAAATCGCTGGCCACACCAGCAAGTATCGGTGAGGTGCCGACCGTCGGCAACCTCAGTCCGCAACCGGACGGGATGTACGGGGGAGCACCCCGCCACCCACGCCCGCCAGATCCATATGCGCCCCAGAACCGGGCATTATGCGCAAGGACATCAACTTCAGGCCGCCAACCACTCGACGTCCCGATTCGGCAGGGAGCGGCTGCCAGACCTGGCATACGTGTCCTCGCCGACACGGACAGTAACGTGGCTTGTTCGTGGCGGTTGTCATACACGTCCGACCTGGCAGGGAAACAACCAGGTCCGTGCCGGTCGTGCGCTTGTGACAGGGTGCTCGGCCTGGAACCTGGCTATTTGCCCTCGGTGATGACCCCGATGCCCTCGGTGTTTTCCATGCGGAGGTGCCTAATGGCCCGGTATTCCGACGACTCGTACCAGGCCTTGGCCGCAGCCTTCGTGGCGAACCTCAGCACGACGGTGACCTGCCCGGCTGATCCTTCAAGCAGCTCGGAGTCGCGGTCGATAACGATGTTTTCGGCGCCGTGGGCCGTCAGGATCGGTCCGACCGCCGCAAGGTACTCCTTGTAGCCGGCCTGGTTTGTGATCGTGTAGTTCGCAATGAAGTACCCAGCCATGACGCCTCCGATCCGGACAGCCGCGGGCGAGCCAACGACACAGGCTGCCAGATTACTGCGAGTATGCACAAGGGCAGCCACGTGGGCGCCCGCGACCGGGAAGGCATCGGTCAGCTGGAAGATCAATCCGATACGAGGCGCAGACCCCGCGGCACGCCAGCCTGAGGAGCAGGAGGATTCCTCATGGACATCCAGGCAGTGATCGGCCGCTTCCGGGGGCCGCCTCGGTCGGCGTCGTATGACTGTCGACATAGAAGACTGCGAGCGGCTTAGCAGCGATGCTGGCCGGGGGCGGCTGGTCACGATGCGCGACGGAATCTCAGCCTTAAACAAGATGCGAGATCCGCCGTTCTGGCGCAACATTTCGCCGGCCTGCATGGCTGTCTGTGCCGCACCCGAACGAGGTGATCTGTAGCCCTCTGACCATAGACCACTGGGAATACGCGGCCGACCGCTGGCCTGGTCGGTGTCACCCGGCGGGAACTCGACCCTGGCCCGTCACTGACGCCTGCCTGACCAGCGGCTTCGCAGGTCAACAGCCGTGACACCGTTTTCCGGCACCCCACGGGCCCGCCGGTCACCCGCCGGCCCTTGCCGGGGTGGTGCGATGGTGGCGAGGATGGATGGGTGCGATGGGCGGACCGGCTGGTGGGCGCGCGGCGGCGGGGGTTCGTGGGCCGTGCGGCGGAGTTGTCGCGGTTCGGGGCGCTGCTGTCCGATCCGGACGAGCCGCGAGTTGTTTATGTGCACGGTCCGGGCGGGGTCGGGAAGACCGCGCTGCTGCACCAGTTCGCGTGGCTGGCCGAGCAAGCGGGGCGGCGCCGGGTCTGGCTGGACGGCCGGGAGGTCCAGCCCGACGCCGGGACCGTCGTCGCCCTGCTGGGTTCGCTGGAGGACGATCTGGTGCTGCTGGTCGATGAGGTGGAGGGGCTGGACCGGCTGCTGCGTGAGGAGGTGCTGCCGTGCCTTGCGGCCGGGTCGGTCGTGGTCCTGGCCGGGCGGGACCGTCCCGCAGCGGCCTGGCGGGCCGACCCGGGCTGGCGGGAGCTGGCGGAGGTGATGCCGCTGGCGAACCTGGCCGAGGACGAGGGAGTCAAGCTGCTGCTGGACCGCGGGGTGGCAGCCGATGACTGCGGTCCGGCGCTGGCCTTTACCCGCGGGCATCCGCTGGCGCTCGCGCTGGTCGCGGACGTCGCGGCGCAGCGGCGGTTCTCCGTGGCGGAGGCGCCCGAGGTGGTGGGGACGCTGCTGCGCGGCCTGGTCGAGGCCGTCCCGTCCCCGCGGCACCGGCTCGCGCTAGAGGGCAGCGCGCTGGTGCTGAACGTGACCGAGCCGCTGCTCGCCGCGCTGCTTGACCAGCCTGAGGCCGGCGGCTTGTTCGAGTGGCTGCGCGGGTTGTCGGTCATGGAGCCGGGTCCGCGGGGCCTGTTCCTGCACGACCTGGTGCGGGACGTGCTCGCGACGGAGCTGCGGTGGCGGGACCCGGCCGCGCATGCCGCGCTGCACGGGCGGGCGGCGGCTTACTACCGCGGCCAGTTCGGCCGGGCCGACCCGCAGGCGCGCATGGAGTTGCTGCTGGACTTCGTCTACCTGCACCGGGACCGGTCGGTGCTCGGTCCCTTCCTGGGCGCGGTGACCGGCGGGCTGAACTCCCGGCGGCTGTGGGCCTCAGCGCCGCACCCCGGGGAGTGGCCGCTGCTTCGCGGCTGGGTCGCCCGGCACGAGGGCGCGGGCTCGGCGGCGCTGTTCGACCACTGGCGGTCCCGGCAGCCCGGGGCCACCTCGGTGGTACGGGACGGACAGGGCAGGCCGGCGGGCTGCTACGTCCTGCTGAACGTCGAGCAGACCGACGCCGCCGACCGTGCGGCCGACCCCGCGCTGGCCGGGCTGCCTGGTGACCTGGGTCCCGGCGAGTGCGCCACCTTCGTGCGGTTCTGGCTGGAGGACGACGCCTACCAGCAGGTCGGCGAGGTCCAGACCTTCCTGGCCCTGCAGCTGTCACGCACCTACCTGTCATCGCCCGGCCTGGCGTGGACATTCCTCGCCTTCGCCGACCCGGGTTTTTGGGCCGACGGGTGCGCCTACCTCGACTACCACCGGATCGGCACGGCCGACTTCACCGTGGCCGGCCGGACCTACGGGGTGTACGGGCACAACTGGCGGACCGTGCCGCCGCTGGCCTGGCTGTCGCTGCTGGCCCAGCGCGAGGATCCCGCCGCGGCTCCGGCCCTGGACCGGGAGCAGTTCGCCCAGGCAGTGAAGGACGCGCTGCGCGGTCTCGGCCACGCCGAAGGGCTGCGCGACTCCCCGCTGCTGGAGGCCGGCCTGGTGCCCGGCGGGCTCGGGGACAGCGAGCGGGTCGCCGCCCTCCGCGAGGCCATCGCCGACGCGGCGGCCGAGCTGGAGGCCTCCCCCCGTGACCGCCGCGCCTTCCGCGCCCTGCACCACACCTACCTGCGGCCCGCCGCCACCCAGCAAGCGGCCGCCGACCTGCTCGACCTGCCGATGAGCACCTTCCGCCGCCACCTGGCCGAGGGCATCGAGCGCCTCACCGACCTGCTCTGGCAGCGGGCCAGGCCCGGTGCCATGTGACACTCGTGGCCCGGCTGATCAGTTCCCGGTGGCCGTCAGGTAGTTCAGGAAAACGGTCTGCGTCCCGTTGTTCTTCGCGCAGGCCGTATAGTCCCCGGCGCCGTGCCAGGCCGGGGATCCGGCGTAGATGGAGGCCGACCAGCTGGTGACCGGTCCCGGCGTGGCGGTGATCACGGTGCCGTCCTGCGCGATCAACCTGAACTTCAGCCCCGGCGCCCGCGCACTCCCGTTCGCCGAGAACGACGTGCTCGCGGCCGCGGCGACGCACACTTCATTCCCCGGCGGGATGTTCTGGTTCGACACCGTCAGGCCCGACGACGCCGACGCCGATCCCGCCAGCGCGAGCGCGGTCACCATCCCGGCGCCGCCGACCGCCAGTGCCATCCCGATCCGCTTCCTTGACATTGCTGCTCTCCTTCCCGGGCACTGCCCGTTCTGTTAGGTACGCAGGAAAGGTAAGAGCTGCGGCTGTCCACATGACAGACCATCCACTGCCCGCTTCCCGCCCGGTTCCCGTCCAGACCGCTCACCAGCGACCGCCGGAAATCCGCGGTAAGCAGACCTGGTCAAGATGCTGAACCTCATCGCCATGGCGCCCGTTCTTCAAGATCGTCAGGTTCACGATCGTGACCCCCGCCTGCCCGGACAGCCGCGCGGGCATCACGTAAGCCTGAGCCAAGCGCCGGAACGGATGATCTGCGCTCAGCCGCAATGTGCGATCCAGCTAGCATCGGGCGATCGTAATCGGCGGTCTGGGGCGATCCGCCCCGGCGCTCCGAGATCACCTTCGTCAACTGACCGTGGGTGGTCAGTTCTTCGTCGGCGGCGTACGTTGCGGGCATCGTTCACCGCTGGGACCTGAGAAGGCCCAGCCTCCCGGGCCCCGGCCGTCCCTGGAGGTGCCTGATGGCCGCCGCGAAAGTCTCAACTTCCCTCGTTCCCGTCCAGCCGGTGTCCACCGATTCGGAGCGGCTCGCGCTCGCGGGGTACCTGGCCGGGTACCGCGGGCTGACCCGCGAGGCTTACACACTCGACCTGCGGCAGTTCACCGGCTGGTGCCGGGCACGGTCGCTGCCTCTGTTCTCGGCCCGCTGCGCGGACATCGAGAACTTCGCGCGCGAGCTCGAAGCGCGCGGACGGGCACGAGCTACTGTCACCCGCCGCCTGTCCACGATCGCCGGGTTCTACAGGTACGCCGTCGAGGAAGAACTCCTCGACCACTCGCCCGCTGCGCACGTCCGGCGCCCGCGGCTGGACTACGAGTCCCACGCCACGGCCCTGGACCGCAACGAGGTCGGCGCGCTCCTAGTCGCCGCCGGACTCGGCCACGCCACCGAGCATGCCCTGATCTCCCTGCTCGCCCTCAACGGACTGCGCGTGTCGGAGGCCACCGGAGCCGACATCGAGCACCTGGGCCTCGAGCGCGGCCACCGGACTCTAGTGGTCACCCGCAAGGGCGGCAAGGTCGTCACCATCCCGCTCGCCCCGCGCACCGCCCGAGCCATCGACCTCGCGATCGGCGAGCGCACCGCGGGCCCGCTGTTCCTCGCCGCCGACGGCAGACGGCTCGACCGCCACGGCGCTGCCCGCGTCGTCCGCCGGGTCACTCGCCGCACCAAGATCACAAAGCAGGTCAGCCCGCACACCCTGCGGCACGCGTTCATCACCGCCGCCCTCGACGCCGGGGTCCCGCTCCGCGACGTCCAGGAAGCCGCATCGCACGCCGACCCGCGCACCACCATGCGCTACGACCGCGCCCGGACCAGCCTCGACCGGCACGCCACCTACATCGTCGCCACCTACATCGCCGGAGCAGCCAGATAGCTCAAGACGCTGGTCTGGCCGCGTTGGCGGCCAGACCAGCCGCGACCTGAAGCTTCGCCCGTATGGTCACCAGCTGTAGCCGCAACGACCGAGCGGGAACCGCCTGTACTGATCGTTCGCTCTGGTTCCTGGCAGCAGACACGGCACATAACAAGGTGATCCGTGCGCACCTGAAGATCTGCCACGGCCACCCCGGCCTCCAAAATACAGGATGAATGCAGTAAGTCTTGATCTCGCCTCCCAGCCGCTAGATCAATCTAGTCCCACCAGCACCAGAACTCGCGTCAACGAGATTTTCATTTATGTTTGGCGTTAAATGTTGAGGGCACGCTCACGCCAGAAGAAAGATTGCTGGGGGTTGGCTAATGGACAGATCGCGCGCCGGGTGGCACTATGCCGGTCAGCTCTTCGGTCCGACGGGCAGTTACCTGCCCGACGACGACAAGCCCATGGACTGGCTCTATAAGGCACGTGCCATCATCGGCGTAGCCATTTTGGTCACAGTCGGAGTTCATTACCATCAGGCGACGCAGAGTATTATCGCCTACTTCAATCCTGTTCTCGGAGGTATTACGGAGCCGATGGTACTGGAACTGCTATCCGTAGTTCCCGCGACCGTGGCAGTGGTCCTGTTCACCAGGCAAGGAAAGCGCGACGAAGCGTTCCGCCGGATGTTTGACTATCCCTTGAAAGTAGCAGTCATATGCCTTATAGCATATGGGTGCATCATAGGGGCGGTAGACTTGGGCGGCAGGAACACCTCCTTCATTTTCGTTATCGGGATAGTAGGCGGCCTTATCTACCTCAGATTTATACTATTCCCTTTTCGGGCGATTTATTTGATAACGGTAGGGATGTGCCGACTTGGCGATGGTCATCCGCTGCTACCGCCCATCATCGGAACGGCCCTTGCCTGGGTGGTTGCGTGCCAGAGCCTGCTGACTGGTTCTGTCGGGACAGGCGCGCACGCATATATCTTGCTCGCGGTTCTGCTCGGCGGCCCAATCTCGATCACCCTGCTCAGCCACCTCGAAATCTCCCGTCTCCGGCGACGGTACCCGGATGAATTCCCCTTCCGCGATGGCCCGCTGCAGGCCCGGAACGGCGCTGCCCAGGACGGCGCTGCGCGGGCCGGGGCCGCCCGGACCGCCAAACCCTCAACCCAGGCCGCCGGCCAGCCTCCCTACCACTGGCAGGCCAGCTCCTACCAGCAGGCCGCCCCTTACCAGCGTCCCGAGCAACCGGTCCGGCCAACCAAGGTTCAGGAGAACCAGAGCGGCAATCCGTCCAGACCCACGCGCCGCCGACGGTACCCGTGGTCTCTTGCCATCGTCAGCACCATCGTGCCCGCCCTCGTGCTCGCCGCCTATACCTGGCACCGCGTCTCCGGCCCTATCTCTCGCACCGCGGCGGTCGAGACGTCCCTGTCGAAGATCAAAGACGGCCAGTGCATCCAGTACAAGCCGGACCATGCTGTGACGATCTCGTCGCTTCCGGTGATCTCATGCCCGGCCATGCACTGGGGACAATTCCTCGGCCTGAAAAGCATTGGGGACCCCGCGCTGACTGTCTATCCCGGCGATGCCGTAGCCATCCGGGAAAGCGCGGCCGTGTGCACCCGGACCTTCAATGAGGCCGTCGGCTCCAACCTCAGGGGTTACGCTCTTTGGTACAGTTCCCCGGACTCGGACGCCTGGGAGAATGAGCAGTGGTCTAGCGCCGTGTGCATCGCCGAGGCAGGCGACAGCATGCCGTACGAGGGAAGCCTCTCACAGCAGCCCGGGCCGGCGTCTCCGGCCCGGGAGAAGGCCGGGACCGTCCCGCTGAGCGCGGTGTCGCTGCACGGGAGGAACGGCTCCTTGCCGCTAACGTGGAGCCCGACTGCCGCCCCGTTCACGCAACCGGTCACCACGGCATCCGTCCTTCCCCCCGCACCATGCGGAGCGGCCGGGCCTTCTGATGACTGGCTCGGCAGTTCCGGCGCACGCGCTAATTACCAGCTCACGCAAGGCGAGAGCGATTACGCCGAGGTAGACCTTTCCGTCGCGCCGTTGACCCAGGCCGGCCAGCAGAGCCTCCCGGGTTACCTGAAAGACCTGCCGAAAACCTGCTACTCACCTCACTGGTTCTCCTACCAGGACGGGATGAACTACACCGATGACAACACCTTCGCACGTCCGGCGGACGGGACCAGGTTGCTAGACATGGGCTACGGGAAAAGCTCAGCAAGCTACCTAGAATACTGGACGGTATCGGACGGCTACCTGCTCGAGTTCGTTTATTATCCCAGCACCCTCATCACCATCGCCTCGGCGAGGGAGCCAATGCACAGCGCCCTGGAGGGGGCGGTCACGCACATCAACAGTGTCCTGCGCACGCACCTGCGGGCCTGACCGACCATGCAGGACTTGTCGACCACGCGAGCAGCATGAGCGCAATCATGCGGGACAAGGCCGAGGTGATAAGGCATGCGCACTGGACTACCCGTCAGGTGGACGACTGGCAGCGCAGAGTTACGTTGCGTGATTCAGATCGCGAGCGTGAACCGCCGATCTGCGTGGTTTAATCAATTTCGGTCGATTCCATCTCGATCACGCAGAACCGGATGATCTGCAGTACCCGCAGTCGCTTGGCAGGTAGCCAGGTCATGCCGGCGAGGCGTTCGGCCGGGAGCAGTCCAGTGTCCGGACTGCAGGCCCCAGTTCCCGTCAGCCCGAGCCCGGCGTCAGATCGCCGCTGCGATCCGCCGGGCCGCGTCCCGCGTCCGGGCGGACCCGGCCGCCGCGCATCAGCAGCCGCAGCCTGAGGTGAACCGCGTCCGCGGCTGGCCCGTGTCATCAGTGTGGGATCCCGGCCTGCCTGCATCGAGAGGAAACCCATGACCATGCGCTCCGTCCTCGGCCAGTCCGCCGCAGC
>JBEKGC010000253.1:0-9812 GCA_050013055.1 Streptosporangiaceae bacterium | reverse complement strand
CCGGGAGCTGGGTGCTGGTCGACCAGGGGACCGGGAACATCCAGGGCATGGTTCCGGCGGGGGAATTCTCCCGCCGGTTCGCACCGGTGGACGTGTTCGCCGATGTGCCCGGTCTTCCCGCCTACCTGGGGACGGTGACCGGGCCTGAGGGTACCGCGCTGGTGGATCTGGTGCTGGATCGTAACCCCTTCATGCTGGCGAACGGGCCGCGGCGGGCAGCGCGGCCGCATGCGCTCCTGGTGCCCCGCAGTCATCGCGACGGGTGGTCCTCGGCCACGGCTTCCGAACTGGCGGCCCGTCAGACGGCGATGACCCTGGTCGCCGCGTGGTACCGCAGCCTGGACGGCGGGCACGTGGTGTTCTGCGCCAATGACAGCACACCGAACCTGGACTACCAGCGTGACCAAGAAGCCGCGGCCGGGATCCCGGCCGGCCGCGGCACCGGCGTGGCGATCGCCAGGAATCCCCGCCAGGATGTGCAGCACGCCCACCTGCACGCCTTCTACGCCGAACACGACGGCACCGAGAACCACGAGTCGTCCGCGCTTCGCGGGCATCCCGTGGTGGCCGAGGGACACCGGGCGTTCAGCGCCGTCCTCGGCAGCGACGCCGTCAGAGCCGAGCGGGACAGCACGAGGTTCGCCGCCGCCGTTCGCGGTGCGGCGCGGCCCTGGGGCGGGAATTACTGCTCCTACCAGCTGGGCGTGGGCGGTCCCTTGTGGGTGATGCCGGCCTCGGGGCCAGCCCAGGACGAGGTCAACCGGCGCCTGGCCCGGGCCGACGGACTCCAGGCGGAACCGGACCCGGCGCTGGGCGGGGCCATCAACCTGGTCCGGCCCACCCTGGCCGATGCGGAACGGCTCCATGCGGCGCAACGGGCCACCACCGAACAGCGGGCCAGTTTCGAGACCTTCGTGGCTCAGCGCGAGGAAGCGCTGGGGCGCGGCTGGAAACAAAACGGCTGAGCGCCCGTTTCCAGGGGTCCTTTCAGGCCTGAACTCATCCAGCTCCGCATTTCCCTGGGCAGGAACTCCACCGTGGTTCTCCCCCGATTCGCTCGGGTGTCCCCACCTGTCAGTCAATTATCCTGTGTCACTTTATAAAGATCTGGAGTGATATCTTGTCATGCGACGGCGCGAGCAGGCGGGGTGGTATCGGGGGGCACAATGGGTGAATCGGGTTTAACCCCCGGGCCGGTGACGTTGGTTTTCACCGACATCGAGGACGGGATGCGGCTGTGGGAGGCCGATCCCGAGGCTATGGCGGAGGCGTCGGCTCGCCATAACCGCATCGTCGGCGGGCAGATCGAGGGTGCGGGCGGTCAGGTCTTCCAGCTGGTGGGCGAGGCGTTTCGTGCGGTGTTTGCCGATCCGGCCGCCGCGCTGGCGTCGGCGGCGGCTATCCAGCGGGCTGCCGGTGCTGAGCTGTGGCCGCCGGGCCTGCCCATCCGGGTCCGCGTAGCGTTGCATTCTGGCTCCTGCGTAGAACGCGACGGGGACTATTCCGGGCCGGTGGTGAACCGGGTCGCCCGGCTGCTCGCCATCGGCCATGGTGGTCAGGTACTGGTGAGCAAAGCGACGCAGGAGTTGCTGGCCGACCGGCTGCCGGACGGGATCGGGTTCCGGGATCTGGGCGAGCATCGCCTGCAGGACCTAGGGCGCGCTGAGCGGGTCTTCCAGCTGACCTGGCCGGGCCTGGCCGAAGATTTTGGCCCGTTGCGGTCGCTGGATCATCCGGCGCTACGGCACAACCTGCCGTCGCAGGCCACCAGTTTCGTCGGCCGGGCCGCCGAGCTGGCCGAGCTGCGGTCGCTGGTGCGGGGCGGGTCGCGGCTGGTCACGATCGCGGGGCCGGGCGGGATCGGTAAGTCCCGGCTGGCGTTGCAGGTGGCGGCCGAGGCGCTGGATGGCACCGGCGACGGGGTGTGGCTGGTGGAGCTGGCGCCGGTGGCCGAACCCGAGCTGGTGGCTCGCACCGTGGCCGCCGTACTCCAGATCCGCGAGGAGCCGGGGCAGGCCATGCTTGGCACCCTGGCTGACGCCGTCGGCCACCGGCACCTGCTGCTGGTCCTCGATAACGCCGAGCATGTGCTGGCCGCGGCCGCCAGGCTGGCCGACGCCCTGCTGCGGTCGTGCCCGCAGGCGTTTCTGCTGGTCACGAGCAGAGAACCGCTCGGCGTCAGCGGGGAGCATGTCCTCCGGGTCCCCTCGCTGGCCGTCCCGCCCGCCGATCTTGCCGTCCCCGGCCAGCTGGCGGCGTTCGAGTCGGTGCAGCTGTTCGCGGAGCGCGCGGTGATGTACCGGCAGGGCTTCGCCCTTGACGCTGCCAACGCGGCGGCGGTGGCGGCGGTGTGCGTTCGTCTGGACGGGATTCCGCTGGCTTTGGAGCTGGCCGCGGCCCGGCTGGGGTCGCTGTCGGTGGCGGAGATCAGCTCCCGGCTCGATCAGCGGTTCCGGCTGCTGACCGGGGGAAGCCGGACCGCCCTGCCGCGCCATCAGACCCTCCGCGCCCTGATCGACTGGTCCCACGACCTGCTCAACCCCGGCGAGCAGGCCGTACTCGGCCGGCTTTCTGTCTTTGCCGGGGGGTGGACCCTGGAGGCCGCTGAGGCGGTCACCTCAGCGGGTGGCGACGGCGAATGGCAGGTGCTTGACGATCTGGCCGCCCTGGTCGGCAAGAGCCTGGTCCTAGCCGAGGAGATCCACGGTTCGACCCGGTACCGGCTGCTGGAGACGGTCCGCCAGTACGCTGCCGAACGCCTGGCCCAGCGGCCCTGCGCCGAGCTTGATGAGGCCCGCGCCGCCCACCGCGATCACTACCTGGCCTTGGTCGAGACCGCAGAAACCCGCCTGCGCGGCCCGCACGAGGCCCTCTGGCTGGACCGGCTGGAGGTCGAGTTCGACAACATCCGCGCCGCGCTGACCTTCAGCGCCGCCGATCTGGACAGTGCGGAGCCGGGCCTGCGGCTGGCGTCGGGCCTGCAATGGTTCTGCAACATGCGCGGCCACGGCGTCGAGGTCCTCGAGGCACTCAACGCCCTGCTCGAGCGACCCGATGCTGGCTCGCCCACCCGGGCCCGGGCTCGGGCGCTAAACGCGAGCTGCCATCTGCGCGACCGCTTCGGCGACGACTCGGCGGTCCCGGCGCTAGCCGACGAGGCTATCAAGATCGCCCGTGGCCTCGCCGATGACGCCGTCACCGCCGACGCCCTCTCTGAGCTGTGCTGGTCCAGGTACGAGCATGGCGACCTGCCTGCCGCACTGGCCCAGATCGAAGAGGCCGTCGAGTTGGCCCGCCGGGCAGAAGATCCCCGGCTTATAGCCGACCTTCTCGGCCACCGCGCGGTATTCGCCGCCGAGGACGGCGATCTGGATGCCGCCCTCGCTGACCAGGAGGAAGCCCTTGCCTTGTCACGGGCGACCGGAGATAACTACCGGCTCGCCATCACGCTGGCTAATCTCGGCGTCGACGAGCTGACGGCGGGGGAGCTCCGGGCGGCCCGGGCGCACCTTGAAGAGGCGAACATGCTCGCCGACAACCTCCGCTACCCGAACCTCTCCGCCGGCTTGCGGGAAGGTCTGGGTTTCGTCTACCTCGTCGACGCCGACCCCCGGAATGCGCGCCGCCTGTTCCTCGACAGCCTGGACACCGCCCGGATCACCGGTGTCAAACCTTCCTATTCTCGCGGTGCGCTGCTCGGCCTCGCTCTGGCGGCAGGCGCAGACGGTGACGCCGCCGTGGCCGCTACCCTGCACGGCATCGCCGACGAGCAGGCCGGACGGGCATTCGCGGGCATCGAGGTGGGGCTGCGTGAGCGCGACCATGCCCGTCTGCGCGCCACGCTGGGCGATGCCACGTTCGAGGCCGCCTACCGGCACGGCGGCACGCTCGGCCAAGCCGACGCCATCGCACTGGCCGCCGCGGCAGCCGAGGTCGGTTCTGGGGCCGGGTCCGCAATCTCCATTCCCGCCGCCCGCCAGGCGACGGCGGACGGTACCGCCGGCCCACTGTCGGAACGAGAGCGTGAGATCGTGGCGCTGCTGGCCGGCGGGGCGACCGACGCCCAGATCGCGGGGCGGCTGTTCCTGTCGGTCAACACGGTCAGATCGCATCTGGAACGGATCCGGGACAAGACCGGCGCCCGGCGGCGCGTGGAACTGGTCCTTTACGCCATGCAGGCCGGTATCGAAGCGGTCACCCCGTCCCCATGAGGGCTGGCCTGACCCGACGTGACCGGGCCGGCCCCTGCCCTCTGTCCGGGGCTTTCGGGGTCCCGGCCGCTAAAAATGCTGGCCGTGCGGCCGGCCCAGTGCGGCGCTCGAGATCCTCCGGTCAACCACGTCGCTTGCGACTTCGGAGAGCCTGCGGTTGTGGTAATGCGCGTAGTTCCTCAGCAGCTTGAAGGCATCGTCCACGGTCACGGCGAGGTACTCGGAGATCATTCCCTTGGCCTGCTCGATGATCACCCGGCTGTTCAGTGCCGACTGCAGCTGCGCGGCCAGAAGGTTGCGTTCCCGGGCGGCCCGTTCCTGGATCAGCCCGATCGCGGCCATCTCCGCCATGGCTTGCGCTATCGCCATCTCGGTACCGGTGAACGGCTCGTCGCTGCCGCGGAACAGGTTCAGGGCGCCGATGACGTCGGTGCGTACTCGCAGCGGGACGGCGCACATGAGCTGGAAGCCCGCATCGCAGGCTTGCGGGGCGAATACCGGCCAGCGGGCGCGGCTGTCGGCTGCGTTGGCCTGGACGGTCCGGCCGGATGAGTACGCGTCTAGGCACGGTCCCTGCGCGCCCTGGAGCTCGAAGAGCTCAAGCAGCCGCATCCGCTCGTCTGAGGAGGCGATCAGCCGCAGCCCGCCGCGCGCGTCGGCCAGCATCACCCCGGCCGCTGCGGCCCGGAGAATCTCCACCGAATCGGCGGACAGCCCGTGCAGGAAATCAACAACGTCAAAGTCACTGGCCAGCGTATCCGCCAAGCGGACGAAGACCCGGGCCAGCACCGCCTCGCGGGTAACGTCCTCCCCCCAGTCACCCTGACTGGACGCCACGGGCCGGGCGGGGCGCCCCGCGCTGGTCTCACTCATCGAACCGCACCCGCCGTTGAACGACGTCCTGGGCGAGGTCGTACATCGGCCGCCCGCTCGTGAACGCAGCGGCACGCAGCCGGGCCAGGGCGTTGGCGATGGTGTCATCGAGCTGAGCGGCGATCATCCCGGTCGCCTGATGGATCACGATCCGGTCCGGGCCGGCTGTCGCCAGCAGCTCCGGCAGACCCGGCCGGCCACCGGCGTATTGCCGGTACAGCACGGCATCGCGGGCGATGTCCGCCGCCACCAGAGCATCCGCCATGTGTTCGTCGCTGAGCATGCCCGTCCGGTCACGGCACAGGTCGAACGTGCCGATACCGCCGGGCCCCACGGTCAACGGCAGGGAGAACTCGGCGTGCACGCCGGCCGCCAGGGCCGCCGCCGCGAAGGCCGGCCAGCGGTTGGCGCCCTCCGCCGACAGGTCCGGCAGCAGCACCGGCTTCCCGTGGGCATGGGCATGCAGGCACGGGCCCTCTCCCAGCTCCATCTGCAGCCCGGTAACCGTCCGGGCGTGCCGCCCCGCCCCGGCCAGCACGCTGGCCGACTCCGCTCCTGATATCAGCACGAGGGCGCACCCGGACAGGGCCATCTCATCCACTGCGAACCGGCACAGCCGCTGTACCAGCTCGTCCGCACCGGCCGCGGCGTCCTCCGTGGTCACTGCGGCCATGATGCGGGTCCGCCGTCCGTCCTCCCGCACATCGCCTCCTGCCGGACCACTACGTAGCATCAGGTTTTCTTTCCTCACCGTAACCCACCAAGCCCAGATCTAGGCACGGTCCAAAGCCCGGCCTCGGTGGGGCAGCCGCCGCGTGGGGGCCGCCCGCTGGTCATACCCGCGCGTTGCTCCCACCTGCAGGCCACAGATCGGAGATTCAAGGGGCAAACCCCGTCAATCCGGAACGGCGGCCGCTTCGGCAGGTCCGGCCCGGCGGTCGAGTCGGCGCCGGTCTATCTGGGCGAGAACAGGATAGGCCAGCATGCCCACGGCTATTGTCGGGACCCCTCCGATGAGCAGCGACCAGCGGGCACCAAATTGCTCGCCGGCCCAGCCGACAATCGGCCCGCCGACCGGAGTCGACCCCAGCCAGGCGACGCCCCACAGTGACATCACCCGCCCCCGCATGCCTGGCGTGGCCGACAGTTGCAGCGCCGTCTTAGCCAGTGAGTTGAACGAGATGCCGCCGTAGCCGACGAACACAAGCGCGACGTATTCCAGGGCCATGCTCGGAGCGAGCGCGGCCGCGGTGATGGCGATCCCCCAGCCCGCGGCCGCGATGGCCAGCCCGCGCCGCCTGACCCGTTTGCGCGCGGCCGTGACCAGGCCGCCGACGACTGCTCCGGCTCCCATCACCGCGGTCATCGCGCCGTATGTGCCGGCCCCGCCGTGAAAGACCGAACGCGCCACCAGCGGCAGGCTGATCGGAAATTCCCAGGCCAGGGCGCCAACGATCGCGACCATGAGCAACGGCACGAGCAATTCGGGCTCGGTCCGCACGTAGGCCAGGCCCGCCCGGATCTGCCCCGGCTCGGGCGGATCGTGCTCACCCGGCAGCAATCGGTCAGCCGACATCAGCGCGAGACTGACCACCACGGCTCCGAACGAGACCGCGTTCAGGTCAAAGCACAAGGCCAGGCCCAAGGCCGAGGCGATCCCCCCGCCGAGCGCCGCTCCGAAGATGCGCGCGATGTTCACCGTCACCGAGTTCAGCGTCACGGCGTTGCGTACCAGCGAGCGCGGCACCAGCTCAGAGATCAGCGACTGGCGCGCCGGATTGTCGAATACGTTGACAAATCCGAGCGCCAGGGCCAGCAGGTAGACCATCCACATCCGGATGGCGTGCGTTCCGACCAGCACTCCAAAGGCCAGGGCTAGGACGGCGGACAGCGACTGGGTCAGGTAGAGGACGCGGCGCTTATCCACCCGGTCGGCGACGAGCCCGCCCCAGGGGCCGAACAGGAAGATGGGGACGAAGCGCGCCGCCGTCGCCAGGCCCAGCGCCGTCCCTGAGCCGGTCAGCTGCAGGACCAGGAACGACTGAGCCACGGTCTGCATCCAGGTGCCGCTGACCGAGACAAGCTGACCCCAGAAGAACAGCCGGTAGTTGCGAGACGACAAGGATGAAAACATGCCCCGCCCGGCGAGCCGGGCCTCCTTGACCATCACTTCCGCACCGCCAGTCGCGCATTTAATTGCTTGCTAGCAAGCAGTTTATCGTCGGGCGCCGCCGTGCGCGACCGCGGCTTCATGCTTCGACGCCTAGCCCGATCTCACCGCAGCGTCAGTCTCTCGCGCCACGTCCGCACCCGCCGTCCCGCCCCCACCCCCCAACCCGGCCCTTCATCTTCAGGGAACGCGGCGAAACCAGCGGGCACAGACGTCAGCTGTTCAATTCTGTCGTTATGTCAGCGACATGCAAGTCAAGCCGATACGCGTGTGATAACTGGCGGCGTCGAAATCGCCAGTAATTGCTGGACGCAAATAATCGGCGGGGGTACGACAGATTGACGGCGGCCAGGCTGACGTAGGGGTTGGGTTGCTGTGCCGGGCTGGTGTCGTGGTGGCTCATCAGGTTGATGATGGAGGTCCGCAGTTCGCGCGGGTCCAGGCGTCTCCGGGTGCCAGTGACCTGGTAAATAGCCGAACGCATTCACACGGACAACAAGTCCACTACCAGTAACACGCGACTCGGTAGTTTCGGTGGACATAACGGATAGTATCGCTCAAATCATCCCTTGACGTCTCAAACAACTCGCGTGATAATCAAAGCATCAGGCGTTAAGGTTACCGTTGTCAGCGATTTACCGCGGTCGATAATTGCGTTGTTATCCTGCCGGGAACGTTGCTATGGGAAGGAACCGATGGCTGCGGTACCTCGCATTCTCTTTGTCGTTCCCGGGATTCTGGCGGGAATTTTTGTGCCCGCCGTGATCGTGAGCACGCCCAAGCCGGCTCCGCCGAATACCGTCGGTATGGTCAACATGGATTTCACGAAGGACGTCGTGTATCTGCATCTCGGCCAGCGCCTCACGTTTGTTGACAGCTCGCACAATATCCACGACATCGGGCCAGGTAATAATGGCCAGATCACCAGCCCGGTGCGCGGCGAGCCGCTGACCGGCTTCCATCTGATGCAAACGAACTCCACGTACACCACCGGCCCGTGGCTGACGCCGGGCACGTTCTACGTGACCTGCGGGGTCCACCCGACGATGGACCTCACGGTGGTGGTCTTCAAGTGATCGCGGACTGACCCCCATTGACCCCCATTAGCCCTCTTCACCACATTGGTCCGAGCACTCGGAGAGGAGGAAACTATGTCGTCCCTCAAGCACCTGCGTTATGTCCTGGGTTCGCTTAGCGCTGTGATGTTCAGCGCCGCGACGTCCCAGAGCGTCTAATCGCGAATGGCCGATGAGGTCCCGTGCGAGCCGACGCCATCCGATCGCGGGCGGCGTCGGCTCGCACACCCACCCGCGGGTACCGAGGTAGTCGCACTCAGACGGAACGGAACGGCGATGTTCGAAACCGGAGTACGGCAGTTCCGGCTGGCGCTGGGCATGACTCAGGGGCGGCGGCTTAATCCGGGCAACGTCGTCCGGCTCGTCGACGACGTGCTCGCCACCATCGCCGAGTTCGGCGAGCCGGGCACGGACGCGGGCCAGCTCATCGACGGGCCGATGGCCGATCCTGCGGCCCGGCTCGACCTCGCCAACCGCAGCCTGCGCCGTACGGCGCGCAGGCTCGCCGCTCAGTCGCCGTTTTACGCGCGCCGCTTCACCTCGGCGGACGTTGACCCGGCCAAGATCGACGTCGCGGGGCTGCGGGCGATCCCGGTCACGGTCAAGGCGGACCTGATGGAACGGCCAGGAGATTTCCGCTGCACCGACGTCCCGCCTTACCTGGCCACCCGCACCACCGGCACCACGGGGCGCCCCGCGGAGGTGTGGCTGTCGCGTTATGAGATGGAGCTGTGGCCCGCGCTTGGCGCACTGGCCTCGGTGCTGCGAGGTGAGCTGGGGCCCGGCGATGTCATGCAGGTGAACCTGAGCTCGCGCGGCGCCGTGGCCATGCATCTGTCGGCCACCGGCTGCCGCCTGACCGGGGCCGGGTGCCGGCCGCTCGGCATCGTGCCGCCGGAGGTAGCGCTGGACAGCCTGGCCGAGGGCGGCGCCACGATCCTGCTGACCGTCCCCAGCTATCTCGGC
Organism: Streptosporangiaceae bacterium; assembly: GCA_050013055.1. GTDB lineage: Bacteria > Actinomycetota > Actinomycetes > Streptosporangiales > Streptosporangiaceae > Palsa-504. The sequence continues at coordinate 516 of JBEKGC010000253.1, read as the reverse complement.
GAGCTTGTGGTGGCGGCCCGGCGGGCCGGCCTGGGCGCCGGCGACTTCCGGCTGCGCCGCGTCGTGGTGGGTGGTGAGGTGCTGTCCGCGAGCCTGGCGCGGGCGGCCACCCGGATGTTCGGCGTGCCGAACGTCGAGGACCCCTACAGCATGACCGAGGTCGTCCCGGTCAGCGCGCGTGCCTGCAGTCAGGCGCATCAGCACCACGACCTCAACCTGGGGCTCACCGAACTAATCGACCTGGACACGGGTGAGCCCGCCGCCCCCGGGGCGCTCGGCACGCTTGTGATCACCCCGTACTTTCCTTACCGGGACTGCACGCCGGTGTTCCGCTACGACACCCGCGACCTGGCCCGGTGCCTGCCCGACGGGCCGCTGCGCTGCGAGCTGGCCGGCGTCCCGGCGACCAGCCAGATCCTCGGCAAGGCTGACCAGCTGCTGCGCCTGCCCGGCGGCGAGGTCGTCACGCCCCGCCAGCTCATCGAGGCGATCGAGTCGCTGCCCGCCGAGCCCTGG
>JBEKGC010000252.1:0-9830 GCA_050013055.1 Streptosporangiaceae bacterium | reverse complement strand
TCCACCTCGGCGAGTACCAGCGGCGACACGACGACCGTCCCCGCAGCAGCGAGCGCGGCCTGGCAGCCAGCGCACTCCGCGGCGTTCTTGTCGGACGCGGCTATGAGGCCGGAGGTGTCCGCAACGAGGATCACTGATCAGACAGCCGCCCGGCGATAGTCCCCGTCACCTCGCCCCCGATGGCTGGCGTCCCCGGTCCTTCGAACGTGGGCCAGTCGAGAGGGGCGTCCCACACGCGGCTCGACATGGCCGCGAGGTGGATGCCCTCCCGGATAATCTCCGCCTCCGAGATGCCACGCCGGACTGCCGCCTCCTTGATGATCACGAGGTCAGCGGCATCCGCGTAGACATTCGTCCTTCGCAACGACATGTACCAAGTGTAGTACATATAAGGCGAGGCTGACGCGCCCTAGCTGTCGTAGACGACGGCCTGTTGATCGTCGGTGAGCGGGACAGTCCATGCGGAGGTTCGGGAAGGTGGATGTCGGCTACCACCGCCGAAGTCGTCCGGTCGTGCGAGGGTCCGGCACGGTGCCGCTGGCGGCTGGCTCATCTCCGGGGGATGCCGGGTAGCCCCGGCAGGGGTGGCGGGGAAGGGTGAGGGCGGACGGGGTTTTCGGCACGGTCAGCTCAGCGAGCCCGGCCGGTAAAGGTATGAAACTGTCACCTTGTCGGACTCGCTCCACAACTTTAGGCTGACGCTGGGTGGAGCCAGGAGTTCAGCGTTCTTACCGTGTGGTCACCGGTTCATTGACAACTGACCTGGGGGAGTGCCATGGCTACTGATAGTGCGAGCCTGGAGATCCACGTTCTCAACGTAGGCCAGGGGGACTCCGTCCTGGTCATCAACCGCGACCTGGACAAGGCGAAGGCCGCGATCACGGCGGCCAAGGGTGCGGGCGGCGTGCCCGCGCAGCCCGCCGACTACGTCCCCTACGCTGTCGCGAATGATGTCCCTCTAGCCGGCACGGTGAAGAAGGCGCTGCTCATGGACGGGGGGGACGACGAGTACGGCGGTGACGTGCTCAATTACATGGCCGCGCACGGGGTGGTCCAGGGGACGAGCGGGTACTGCCCGAACCTGCTGCTTGCCGTCAGCCACTACCACGACGACCACATGGCCGGGCTGCGGAGCGTGTTCAAGAAGCAGGTCACGATCACGACGAAGGTGGACGGCAAGGACGTCACCTCGGTCACGCTCGAGGACCGGTTCCGCCCCGCGGTCTTCTACGGGTCGGTGACGAACAAGGCCACCAACCCGACATCCCAGCGGTTTGCCGCGTTCATGGAGGACGTGCTCGGTGCGTCCATGGCGACGGCGGACCCAACCAAGGTCGTCTATGTCTTTCCGGGTGGCCTCGACGGTCCGGGCGGCAAGACCGTGACGATCAGTCTCGGGACGGGCGTGGACAACATCCCGATCACTGGCTATTTCCTGGCCTCGGCTCAGGGAGTTTGGGATGCGGGGAAGGGCGCGGTCGTCACCATTCCCGCCAAGGGGTCAGTGACAGATCAGAACGACAGGTCGCTGGTGCTGATGCTGGAATACGGGTCGTTCCGGTGCCTGCTCGGCGGGGACATCGCGGGGGACGGCGGCACGGCCGGGGGCAACTTCGGCGTCAATCAGGCTCCCGGAGGCAAGGCGTTCTTCTCACAGCACGCCGACGTCGAGTCCACGCTCGGGCCGGCGCTTGAGGCGTTCTTCCCCGAGACCACCACCTGGACGGCGGGGCAGCCGAAGTACCTGGTTCCCGGTTACGCCACGGTGCTGAAGGCGAACCACCACGCCTCGTCGTCCAGCGTGGACGTGCACCTGCTCGCCACCGTGCAGCCGGTCATCTTCGCGTGCAGTTCCGGCGTGAAGGCGCGGTTCCACTCCCACCCCACCCAGGCGGTGATGAACAGGGTCGACGTCGCGGAGACCCCGCGATGGGGGCGGCGAGCGCGGTACTCATATCCCGCGGATTTTCTCGAGGTGCCCAACTCCATTGGCGGCACCTACATCACCGAGGTCGCGGCAAAATACAACAATAAGGCGTTCGACGTCGATATCCACGAGGCGCAAATCATTGGCGATGTCGTCATCCGCCCCTTTGACGAGACGGTTTCCGCGGTGCAGAACGCGACCGCCCCAGGCGAAGAGCTGACCATTCAGGTATACGGGATCGGCGTGCTGACTGGCCTGTCCGATCCGGGCAACGTCCTGCGTGACGTCACGCTTGGCTACACGCCAGGGTCGGTCTATCCGCTGGGCCCGGTCCTGCACAACGACAAGCACTGAACGGCGCTGAGGCGGGAGGCCCGATGCCAATGACGGTCGCGCAGCAAGATGGCCAGTATGTGGTGAGCGGGGTGACCGGCGACCCGGCCGTGTTCGCGCCGCTCGGCCGCACCTACTTTCAGGTCGGCTCGCACTATGTCGGGTTCGACGACAACTTCGCCGAGCCGGTAGTGGTCCGGGCCTATTACGACCCGTCGACGGACCTGGCGGCGCAGCGGGGCATCGCCAACGGGACGATCCAGTGGATCGGCTACCTGCAGTTCATGCGGCTCAGCTTCCGCGGCACGCCGATCCCGCCCGACGTGCTCGGCGGACGCCTCGCCGACCGCACCCCTTATGTCTACCAGGCCCCGAACGACGCGCGCGAGCTGCGGTTCGTCGACTTCATGGATCCCGCCTGGGCGCGGCAGTTCGGGTTCAGCGTGCCTTTTTATCCCTACAACGCGCTGCTCGTGAACGGGAGCCTCACCGTCAACGGCTTCTACGCCCACCCGCTGGAGAACGGGTCGATGTTCGCGCCGAACCCATTGATCGCCAGTCAGTCGGCCGTGGCATCGCTGTTCGCGGAGGTCTGCGTAGGGCTCGCCACGACCGCGGACCTCGAGCCGCACCTCACCGACAGCAACCTGCTGCTGACCCTTCAGCCGACCGCGCAGCAGCTCGCCGAGAACGAGGCCTACCAGCTCGCGTGGAACTTCCTGGCCAGCACGCCGCTGGCCAGCGCACCGGACGCCGGGCCGCCGCTGGCCGGGATCGACAAGTCGCAGGTGGGCGCCCAGCTCATCGGCGGCTACGTGCTGCTGACCCTGCCCGACCCGGAGGAACTCAGCGACACCCTGGTGGTGAGCACCGCGGCGAGGACCGGCGGCGGCACGGACGTCCTTGTGCATGTGCTCAGCGACTACGACATGGCGGACATGTACTACATGGCCGGCCGGGAGGCACTGTGGCGGATCAGGCAGTACCAGCTCACCCACGGCCTGGCTGACTCCGAGGACCTGCCCGACGCGCCGCCCGCCGGACGTGGCCGCAGCGGCCTGTACAGCCCGCCGTACACCTTCCAGCCTGGCGAGTTCGCCCTCGAACTGCGTTACTGGACGATGGCGGTGGCCGGATACCGGTCCGCCGGCCAGGTACGCAATCGCATGCTCAACGGGTTCACCTGGTCGGCACTGTTCGAGTTCAACGAGGACGACGGCTCGCTGACCTTCGACACGGTCCGTAAGCCCGTGGCCGCCTCGGCATTCGCGCTCGGCCCGGCGCTGCGGGCCTACCGCGCGGCCAGGGACGGCGCGGTCAACCGGGTCATCGACACGACCAACTTCACCCTCGCGGCCATGCGCAGGGACAACTTCGCCGCGGGAAGCAAGCTCAACTTCCTTTCGCCTCCCGGCGGTGTCTCTACCTGACCGGAGGAAGGCATGACCCAACCTGGTCCGCAACCCGCGGACATCCTGGCGGCACTGCAGAGCCGGCTGCTCGCGGCGCGGGCGCATCCCGACGGCGACACCAGCACATGGAACTACCCGCTCGACGCCGCGGTCCTGCCCGACACCGGCGATGGCGATCCGGGAGCGGTGCGGACCGCCCTGGCCGGCGCGCTGATCCCGGGAGCGACGGCGCCGCTGGTCATCACCGCGACCGGCGATCCAGTGCTGGCCCAGACTGTCACCCTGACCGGCACCTCCAGTGTGCTCACCGGTGACCCGGGCACCGCCGTCACGCTGATCTTCACCGTAGGCAGCGACCTGAAGCTGGCGGCGACCTGGACCGCGACGCCACCGGACGACTGGGCGCTGGCGAGCGCCTTCCCCGCCTTGGCCGAGACGCCGTTCGACTACCTGCCGGTCAGCGGCGCGACGTTCGCTGCCGCCACATCCGCGCACACCGATCCCGCGTTCTTCTTCCCGCTGCAGGCGGGACTGCAGTATCAGGCCACGCTGGCTGTCAGCGCCGACCTGACGCCCGCCACCGGCGAGCCGGACCAGCCGCGCACGCTGTACACCCGGGTCGGCGGGCCGGTGCAGATCACCGCGGATGGACGACCGCGATTCAACTGGACCGCGCAGGCAGAGCTTCCTCCGCTGGTCATCCAGCGGGTGGGGCAGGCACCGCTCACGCTGGAAAAAGGCACGGTGACGCTGTCCTGCACCCCGATCCCTGGCGGCGATCAGGAAACGCCGAGCACGGACAACGTCCTGACGATCAATGGGGCGGTCCTGCTCCCAGGCGGCCAGATCCCCTGCGCGCTCGACCTGCCCACCGAGCTGGCCGACCAGCTCACTCTGGTCAGCACGGGGTCCGGTGCCACGGCGGCGGATACGGTCGCGGCGCTGAACGGCATAGGCGTCGGCGATGTGCTCGTGCCGCTGCTGCCAGCTAGCTTGCTGTCGCTAGCTGGCGTGTCCGTCACCGGATTCACGGTGGTGTTCAACGCGGCAGGCGACGACACGACCAGCACCTCGGTCAGCCTCGGGTTCGGCTCCGACGTGTGGAACCTGGTACCCGCGCTGAACCTGACCGTCTCCGGCCTGACGTTCACCGCGACCGTGGTCCGGTCGCCCGGCTACCGGACCGCCCCGGTGCGGTCGTGGGGCGCGCAGGTGAGCGGCCAGCTCGCGCTGGGCGGCGCGACCTACGCGGTGACCGCCGCCGTCCCGTCAAGCGGCGGGTGGTTCATCGGGATTGTCGACACCTCGCACGTGCCGACGCTCCCCAACCTGGCCGCCCTGACCGGGCTGGCCGCCGACCAGGTCAGCGGCGTGCTGCCGGAGTCGCTGCTCGCGCTCGGGCGGGACTTCACGCTGAGCGAGGTCTCGCTGCTGGCCGACCCGGCCGCCAGCGAGCTATCCCGGGTCGCCTTCACCATCGCCCAGACCAGCCCGTGGCCGCTGGCCGGCGGGCGGCTCACGCTCTCCGGCTGGTCGGCCGGTCTGGTCATCGCCAAGGGCACCGGCGGCACCTGGTCCACGACCGGCGTGCTGCAGGGCGACATCGAGCTGTCCGCCGGCGGCCAGCAGAGCACGCTGAACGTCGTGCTGCCGGTCCCTATAGGGGATGGCCAGCTCTGGACGCTGGGGCTCCAGCCGGGAAACACCGTGCAGTTGCCAACAGTCGGGCAGGTCCTCGCGCTGTTCGGGACCGATCCGGCCGCGCTGCCCACCGGGGTGGCCAGCTTCGGCGGCCTCGTACTGACTCGCTTCACCGTCTCTGTCGACCCCGCCGCCGTCTCCCTCCGGCATCTGTCGTTCGCCTGCAGCCAGGCGAACGACTGGGTGATCATCGGGCCGGACATCCTGGTGGTGACCGGCGTGGCGGCGGGCCTGGCGTTCCTGCCCGCCGCCAGCCCGGTCGGCGTGGCCGGGCAGATCACCGGCACGCTCCTGCTGGCGGGCAGCCCTGTTGACATGATGATGTGTAAGAGCGACTTCACCGGCCCGTGGCAGCTCACCGCGGGCTACGAGAACTTCGTGCACATACCGGGCTTCGCAGACATGGATGCCTGGCTCAACCCGGCGGCCAGCGCCGCGGCGCTGCCCGCCTCGCTGCCGCTGTCCGCCGGGCTCGACGTCGGCGAGGTCGTGCTGAACTTCTCCGGTGATCAGAACGGGGCGCTGACTTCGTTCGGGTTCACGCTGTTCGTGGCCGACGCCTGGACGGTGCTGCCCGGCTACCTGTCCCTGACCTATCTCACCGCCCGGCTCTTGCTGCCGTACCCAGTGGTCGCCTCGCAGGTCACCGGGACCGTAGCCGGCGTGGTGACCCTGGCCGGCGTGGACATCGCGGTGAGCGCGAGCAAGCCGGCCACCAACGCGTCCTGGGAGTTCGCCGGCACGCTGCTCGCGGGCCGCGCGATCGACCTCATCGGCGCCGCCAGCTCGCTCGGCTCGCAGACGCTCGCGGTGCCACCAGACGCGGTGCACAACAACCTTCCCGCCGCGATCACGATCGACGCCGCCACGGTGCGGGTGGTACCGGACACCGGGGAGTTCCATTTCGCCGGGCAGGTGAGCTTCGACTGGGAGTTCACCCTCGGCTCGGCTCAGTTCGCGATCCGGTCAATCGGCGGAACCATCGACATCCCGCAGCGGTCAGCCCCGCTGGCCGCCGCGATCGCGGGCACGTTCGACTTCGCCGGCCTGCACACGGTGCTCACCATGGCGATCGGCGGAGCCAGCGCACAGACCGTGCTGACCGGGGTGGTCACGCCGCAAGATGCCGCCAATGTCCAGATCGGCGGGGTGGCCGGCATCGGCGCTCTGGGCGCCGCGCAGGACTGGGCGGCGCTGGCCCCCGCCGGACTGACCGCGCTGACCTTCACCGGTGCGGCGGTCTATCTCAACCTGACCACGTCCAGGTTCGTCGTCTACGGCGGGATATCCTATGGGTCCAGCCTGGCCGCGGACGGCATGGTGTACCTCAGTTCCGACGGCAACCAGCCCTGGACGTACGCGGTGGCGCTCGCGCTCGGGCCGCAGTTCCGGTTCGGCGCGCTGGTACCGGCGCTGGCCGCCGTCGATGATCACCTGAAGGTCGCCAGCGCCACCCTGGTGGTGTGCGACCTTGCCGGGCAGACCCTCGGCGAGCTCAGCACCGCCACCACCGCGCTGCTCGGCCAGATCGCGCCGAGCGCGCCCGCGCCGCTGGACGGCCTCACCGGCCAGGCCATGGCGCTATCCGCGGGTGCCTACTTCACCGCCAGGATCGATTTCCAGGCGGTCTCGCTGTTCTCCAGGATCTTGCAGATCGGTCACACCGACACCGGGTCGTCGATATGGCTGCAGGCCGTCATCGACTCCGCCAACCCGGCCGGCTCGACGTTCGCGGCCGACCTGCCCGACATCAGCATCGCGGGCACCATCCTGCTTACCCGTACCGGCAGCTACCCGGGCGTCCACTTGTCCTACACGCCGCAGCAGGCCGGGCTTTTCGAGCTGGCCGGGCAGATCAGGCTGACCGGCATCTTCGGCTCCGGCTACGCCTTCGACGCCACGCTCAGCATCGACGACACCGGCCTCACCTCGACGATCAGCCAGACCCAGCAGGAGATCGCCACGCCGTTCGGCATCCCCGGCATCACCTTGTCCGGGCTCGGCCTGACGGTGCGGTACGTGTGGGCGGTCCCCGCGACGGGCAGCCCGCAGACCTCGTCGTTCACCCTCGGCGGCCACGTCCTGCTCGGCCCGGCCCCGGCCGCTAACCAGCCGGACCAGCGGCTGTCCTGCGCGGCGATGCTCGCGCTCAGCAACGGCACACCTGTCCTGTTCGACATCGCGCTGGACGCGGACTTCTCCCTCGGCGCCTTCATCGCCCAGTGCCTCACCGGCTCCGGTGCTAACTGGCCGGGCGGGTTCATCGACGTCACATTCCTGGTCGGCACCCGGATCTACTACTACGACGCGGCGCACGACCCGGGTCACGCGCTCGCCACGCTCGGCGGCATCACCCGCTCCGGTGGCTTCAACGTCGACGCCCGGATCCGGCTCACCCTGGTCACCAGCGTCGACCTGCACGGCGTGCTCACCGTGCTGCAGGACCCCGCCAGCGGCGCGTTCACCGGGATCAGGGCGGGTATCACGCTCGATGGCCCGGTCGACCTGGTGTTCGTACAGCTCGCGGGCAGCACGCCGCCCGCGACGAACCAGCCGTACACGGGCGGCCCGGTGATCGCCTTCCAAACCGGCGCGCAGGCCAGTTTCGTGCTCAGCGCGGGGATCAACTTCCTTGGGTCGGCTTTCCTCGCGGTCGAGGTGGGCGTCAGCAAGGGCGCCGACGGCGGCACGATCATGACCGGGACGCTGACCGCGGCCCAGTCGCTCGAGCCGTTCGGCACGCTCGGCTGCGGTTTCTCCTATACCAGTCATCCGGCCCGGCCCGGCGAGTTCGCCATCTCGGGCTGGCCCGACTTCACCTGGGCCAGGGAGCTTGTCGACTTCATGCAGGCGCTCAAAGGGCTGGCCGACACCAGCTCGGGCTCACCGTGCGGCACCCTCGCCGACTTCGTGGTCAGTAACGCCTACACCAGCAGCTACTCGATATCGCCTTCGGTCAGCGTGGCCGGCGCGGACGTGGTCTTCGCCCTCACCGGCAGCTACTCGCTCACTATCATCGGCGCGACCTCCCCGTTCCTCACCATGACCATGCCCGCGTTCAGCGTGCATATCCCGGGTTCCATCCGGTGGGGGAACCTGCCCGAGGCGCTCGCGGCCGGCTTCGCGGGCGCGTCGGCGCAGTTCGCCCAGGACCTGATGAACCAGCCGGACAAGATAGCCCTGTTCCTGGCCATGGTGGTCGGCCCCCAGGCCGTGGCGACGGCGCTGGAGTTCGTCTGCAACAGCCTGGCCGAGGGCGCGATGGCAACAGCGGCGGAGCTGGCCTTCGACGCGATGATGGCGGCTGGCGGCGCGGCCGCGGCCGGAGCGGCGGGAGCGGCCGCGGCGGCGGCCGCCGCCTTCTTCGGCGGCGGCGGAGGCGGCGGAGGCGGCGGCGGAGGCGGCGGGACCGGTGTGCAGACCCCGAACTTCCGCTCGCTCAGCTACGCGAGCGGATCGGTGACCGGGGTCTGGGACGCCGCAGCCGGCGCCTCGGGATACACCTTCGAGCTGCTGCGGCCGGACGGCTCGGTGCTGGCCCAGACCAGCCTCGGCCTGACGCTGACCGGCAGCCTCACGGTCGACCCGGGCCCGCTCCCGGCCGGTGTCTACCACGGCCAGGTGCGCGGTACCCGCGGCCAGCAGGCCGGCGACTGGGTGACGCTGCCGATCACCAAGCCCGCAGGGCCAGCCCCTGTACTGTCCTACGCCCTGCCGAACCTGACCGCCACCTGGCCGGATGCAGGCGCGGCCGGCTACGTGGTGCGCTTTTACGATCCGGCCGGCGCGCAGGTCGGCTCCGATGTCAGCGTGGCGGGGAACGTGCTCCAGGCGTCGGTGCCGCTGCCGGAACCGGTGGCCGGGCTGTACCAGGCCGCCGTGCAGGCCAGCGTGTCCGGCCAGTTCCCCAGCGCGTTCGGGAACAGGGCGAGGCTGAGCGTGCTCAGCCTCGCCGCACCGCAGATCGGCCAGATCACCCGGTCCGCTGGCGTGCTGACGGTCCCCTGGATGCCGGTGCATCTCGCTACGGGATACCAGGTGCGGGTCAGCAGCGGCGGAACGACGCTGGCCAGCGTCAGCATCACGGCATCCCCGGCGATCGTGGCACCGAGCCCGGCGGTGGCCTCCGGCACCGGCTGCCTGGTCGAGGTGCGCGCCGCCAGCGCCAGCGCGCTGAGCAAATGGTCGTCGGCCACCTTCACGGTGTGGGATGTGCCGGCTCCCGGCTCGGCCGAACTGGACGACGTGGCCGACGCGCTGGTCGCGACCTGGGCACAGGTCACCGTGACCGGCGCACCCGCCGCGGGCTACAACCTCCAGCTCATCGACACCGCTGCACCGGGCACCCCGGTCGGCGCGGTCAGCGGCGCGGCCGGGCCGACCGCCACGCTGACCCGCGCCGATGGCACCCAGCCCGCGCAGGGCGCGAGGTACGCGGTGCGGGTCCAGGCGGTCGT
>JBEKGC010000251.1:0-9865 GCA_050013055.1 Streptosporangiaceae bacterium | reverse complement strand
CTATTGGCAACCCTTCCGGCCCGGTGTATGCATGATTTAGGCCCGAGCAGTAGGAGGCATCCGGTGGATATGACCCTTGTGACCGACGCGGAGCAGACGATCGCGCGCTGGCGGGCCGAGGTCGACGCCGGCCACCCGGCGGGCCCGCTCTACACCGCGGGCGAGTTCGCCGAATCGGACATGATGGCGGACGACATGGTGTACACGCCGATACCGCACTGCCCGATCTGCACCTACGACTCAAGCTCCAAGATCGGCCAGTGCTGCTGCTGACCCCGCCGAGGTGACCGCGCCCGCCGTCGGCGCCTTCAGCGGTTCGCTGGCCTGGCTGGTCGAGCCGGCCGTGGCCGGGCTCCGGGCCCGGCTTGACCGCCTGGCCCGGCTGGGCGAAGCTGACCGCGCGGCCATCACCGAGGGTGCCGCGGCGGCGCTTGCCGAGCTGGCGCACCGCCGGGCCTGCCGGGTCCTGGTGCTCGAACTGCACGCGGCCAGGGTCGGCGGACGGCTGACGGCCGCCGATCCGGCCGGGCGGTGGGCGGAGTACCTGGAGCTGTCCGCGCGGCCGCCGTTCTGGGCGGCGCTTGACGAGCACTATCCGCCGCTGCTGCCCCGGCTGCGTGAGCTGCTGGCCAGGCGGTGCGACGCGATCCACACGATGGCGGCCCGGCTGGCCGCCGACCGGGACGAGCTGGCCGCGCTGCTGGGCGGCCCGCCCGGCGAACTGCCCGGCGGGCTGGCCGGCGAACTGCCCGGCGAGCTGGCCGGGGTGCGCTTCGGGGCCGGCGACAGCCACCGCGGCGGCCAGTCGGTGGCGGTGCTGAGCTTCGCCGCGGGCCAGGTGGTCTACAAGCCGCGTTCGGTCCGGGTGGACGCGGCCCTGGCCGGGCTGCTGGCCAAGATCCTGGCCGAGGTACCCGTGTCCGTTCGGATCCGGGTGCCTGAGGTCCGGCCACGCGGCGAGTACGGCTGGGCCGAGTACGTCAGCCACAGGTACGCCAAGAACCCGGCGGAGCTGTCCGCCTTCTACCGTGGCATCGGGCACTGGCTCGCGGTCATGCGCCTGCTCAACGGCACCGACCTGCACGCCGAGAACGTGATCGGGTGCGGCCCGGTGCCGGTGGTGGTGGACTGCGAGGCGCTGTTCACGCCGGCACCGCGCTACCCCCCCTCGCGCTTCGGGCAGGCGTTCGACCAGGCCAGGCAGCTGGTCGCCGCGACGGTCCTGCGGACAGGCATGCTGCCGGTCCGGGGCGCCGCGCTGGGCTGGCGCGGGGTGGACATCTCCGCCGTCGGCGCCCTGCCCGGCCAGCAGCCCGCGGGCATGGTGCCGGTGCTGGTGGGCGAGGGAACCGACCAGGCCAGGATCGACTTCGAGCCGGGCACCCCGGAGCTTGGCGCCAGCCATCCCAGCCCGTCCCCGGCGCTGGCCCGCTACTGGGACCGGATCATCACCGGCTTCACCGAGGTCACCGCGACCCTGCGAGCGATGGACGCGGCCGGCCGGCTCGAACCGCTGCTGGCCCCGTTCGCCGACTGCCCGGTGCGGATGGTGCTGCGGGCGACCGAGATGTACGCCGAGCTGAGCCGCATGCTCTGGCACCCGGTGTCGCTGCACGAACCGGCCGGGGCCCGCGCCCGGGCCACCCGGGTGCTGGCCGGGATGGCCAGGTCGGTGCCCACCGCGCCGGAAGACCCGCTGGTCATCGAGGGCGAGCTGGCCGACCTGCTGAACGGGGACATCCCGTTCTTCGCCACCACCCCGGCCCACGGTCAGCTGTCCGGACCCGGCGGCACCACCTGGCGGGAGAAGCAGGACCTGGTGGCCGACGCGCTGCACCGGTGGCGGCTCGCCGATGAGACCCTGGAACGGCACGTCATCCAGGGCGCCATCGTCAGCGCCTACCTGAACGACGGGACGCTGCCGCGGCAGCGGCGGCTGCCGACCGGCCGGCCGCGGCTCGGCGACCTGGACCGGCGGCGGCGCGCGCTGGCCGCGGCGCTGATCAACCAGCTGGCCGCGGCCGCGTTCCGGGGCCAGGACGGGACCGTGACCTGGATCGCCCCGGTGTTCTACCCGACCGGCTGGGCGCTGGCGCCGCTGAACCTGAACACCTACGGCGGCATGCACGGGGTGGCCGTACTGCTCGCGGCCTACCAGCGGGAGACCGCGGCCGGCCGGGCCGACGAGGTGGACCAGGCCGCGGCGCTGCTGGCGGCGACGCTGCACACGATCAGGATCACCGAAGACGAGGGCGACCGGCTGCGGGCCTCGGGCGCCAGGTCACGTCCGCTGCCGCCCGGCGGGTACGCCGGGCTCGGATCCCAGCTGTGGTCCTGGCTCACCTTGCACCGGTGGGGAGCGGCCGGGACCGACGGCATGGACCGGGCCTGCGCGGTCGCCGCGCAGCTACCCGCGAGCATCGCCGCCGACCAGACCCATGACGTGCTGACCGGCATGGCCGGCGCGGTGGTGCCGCTGCTGAACCTGGCCGAGGTCACCGGCGACGGCCGGTGGCTCGCCCAGGCCATCGACATCGGCGACCGGCTGATCGCGGCGGCGACCGGCCAGGACGACACCTGCCGCTGGTCCTCACCGCTGTGGCCGGACGGGATCGGCGGCTTCGCGCACGGCGTGACCGGGATCGGCTGGGCCCTGGCCAGGCTGGCCCTGGCCAGCGGCGAACCCCGGTTCGCCGGCACCGCGGCCGCCGCCTTCTGCTACGAGGAAACGCTGTACGACAAGGGCCTGGACGGCTGGCTCGACCTGCGCGGGGACGGCCGGATCACGGCCGCGTGGTGCCACGGCTCGGTGGGGATCGGACTGGCCGCCGCCGACCTGACCCGGCGCGGCTGGTCCGGCCAGGCTGACCTGCTCGGCCGGGCCGCCGACGTCACCTGCCGGTATGAGCTGCTATGGAACCACTCGCTGTGCCACGGCGACATGGGCAGCTGGGAGCTGATCGACGTCGCGCGCGCGGCCGGCTGCGCCCCGGCGGGGGCCGGCCGGACCCGGCTCGGCGCCAGGATCATCGGCAGCATCGAGCGCAACGGGCCGGTCAGCGGGCTGCTCAAGGACACCTTCACCCCCGGCCTGCTGCACGGCCTTGGCGGTGTGGGCTACCAGCTGCTGCGCATGCATCCCGACTGCGACCTGCCTTCTGTGCTGACCCTGGAGTGAGGCGGGCTCAGGACGGATCGGGGCGGCCCGCGCCGGCCCGGCGCCGGTTGCGCTGAGCCAGCGCCGCGCGCAGCAGGTCGTCGAGCTCCTCGTCGCTGAGCTTGTCCAGCTCGGCGAAGCGGGACGAGCCCGCGACGAGCCCGAAAGCCGGGTCAGCCGAGACAAGCTCGGCCAGCTCCGCGATCGTCGGGCCGGTGAAGACCTGGTGAACCGGGAGGCTGACGCCGTAAGCGTCGGCGACACGGGCGACGAACGTGGTCGCGGTCAGCGAGTGACCGCCGAGGGCGAAGAGGTTGTCGTGCACGCCGACCGGCTCCTCGGTGGCGAGCAGGTCGGCCCAGATCCGGGCCAGGGTCATCTCGACCGGGTTCCTGGGCTGGACCCGGGCGGCCGCCGACGGCAGGGCACCCCACTGCGGGGCGGGCAGCGCGGCCCGGTCGACCTTGGCGGTCGGCGTCAGCGGCAGCGCGGGCAGCGCGATCACGAGCGCCGGGACCATGTAGTCGGGCAGCGCGGCGCGCAGGTGCGGCCGCAGCTCCGCGAGCAGGTCCGCGCCGGGCCGCGCCATGGCGCTGCTCCGGCGGGGCACCACGTACGCGACAAGCACAGGCTCACCGGCCCTGGCCGCGGCGACGACGACGGCCTGGCGCACGTCACGGTGCGTGCGCAGCACGGCCTCGATCTCACCGCACTCGATCCGGAAGCCGCGGATCTTCACCTGGTGGTCGTTGCGCCCGATCAGCTCAAGGCCCCCGCCCTCCCGCCACCGGCCGAGGTCACCGGTCCGGTACAGGCGCGCCCCTGGCTCGTCGCTCCACGGGTCAGGCCGGAACGACCGCGCCGTGAGCAGCGGCCGGTTGTGATAGCCGCGGGTGACGCCCCGGCCGGCCACGCAGACCTCACCCACCACCCCGGCCGGCACCGGCATCAGACGCTCGTCCAGGATGTACACCCGGACGTGATCGATCGGCGGCCCGATATCGGCCACCCGGGCCACGCTGGCGACGACACCCGCGCAGGACCACACCGCGGTCTCGGTGGGGCCGTAGAGGTTCCACAGGTCGACGCCAGGCGCCAGCAGATGCTCCGCGAGGTCGGCCGGGATCGCCTCGGCGCCGGACAGCCGCAGCCGCAGCCCGGCGGGCACGCCGCCCGCCGATTCCAGCAGGCGCCACGTCTGCGGGGTCGCCTGCATCGTGGTCGCCGCCGTCCGCTCGATCAGCGCCCGCAGCCGGTCCGGCTCGCGGGCCTCGTCGGCGGTCGCGATCACCAGATCCGCGTGGCAGGTCAGGGGCAGCACCAGCTCGAAGAGGGAGATGTCGAACGACAGCGCGGCGGCGGCCACGATGCGATCGGCGCGGCCGAGATCCAGCGCCCGCCGGAACGACGCGATCAGGTTGGCGAAACCCCGGTGCTCGGTGCCGACGCCCTTGGGCTGCCCGGTTGAACCGGAGGTGAAGATGACGTAGGCGAGCGCGCTGCCGGGCACGGAGACGAGCTCAAGCGGCGGCCCGGCCGTCGTCGCCGGGTCATCGACGCGGATCACCTCGGCGCCTTCGGCCACCGACCGGGCCAGCTCGCAGTGCGCGGCGTCGGAGATGATGATCCGCAGCCCGGCTCCGCGGGCCATCACGGCCAGCCTGGCCGGCGGGAAACCCGGATCAAGCGGTACGTAAGCGCCGCCGGCCCACCACACGCCGAGCAGCGCGGCCAGCATGTCGACCCCGCGCTGCACGCACAGCCCGACCGTCGTTTCCGGGCCGACCCCGTGCCTCGCCAGGGTCCTGGCGATGCGGGCGGCGCGATCGCACACCTCGCTCATCGGCAGGGACCTGTCGCCGTCGACGACGCGGGACGTTGACGCCTGGAGCAGGCGCCGGACGTCCAGACTGTCGGTGTCGGTGCCGGCGCTGTCGGCGACGGGGAGCGGCCGGCGGTTGCGCTCGATGATCAGCTCGTCTTGCTCCGCGGCGGTGAGCATCGGCAGATCGGCCACGGCCGTGTCCGGGGCGACCGCCGCGTGCTCGAGCAGCCGCGCCATGCAGCCCAGAAACCGGTCGGCCCACGCCGGGTCGAACAGGTCCGTGCTGTATTCCAGGGTCAGCGTCGTGGTCTGGTCCTCCGGGTTGTCCACGTACATGGTGAGGTCGAGTTTCGCCGTCCCGGTGAGCAGCGCCTCGGAGCGCGAGGTGATACCGGGAAGATCGAGCTCGGGCACCGTCAGCGACCCGTAGATGAACTGGACCTGCGCGAGCGCCGCGTGCGCGAGGGTGCGCTCGGGCGCGAGTTCCCCGACGAGCTTTTCGAACGGGAGTTCCTGGTGGGAGAGCGCATCCAGGGTGGTGTCCCTGACCCGGCCGAGCAATGCGGTGAAGGACGGATCGTCGGCGAGCGACATCCGCAGCGCGACCGTGTTCGTGAACATGCCGAGGAGGGGGTCGAGCTCGGTGTGGGTGCGGCCCGCCACCTGGGTGTCGATCACGAGGTCGGTCTGGCGCGCGTAGCGCGAAAGCACCGCCGCGTAGCCGGCCAGGAACAGCATGAACATGGTGACGTCGGCGCCCTGGGCCACCGCGGTCAGGCGCCTGGTCGTCTCGGTGTCCAGGGTGAGCCTGGCGTCCGCGCCGTGCACGGACTGCCGGGCAGGCCTGGGCCGGTCGGTAGGCAGGGAAAGGACTTGCGGCGCGCCGCGGAGGTGACCGCGCCAGTAGCTCAGCAGCCGGTCAAGCTCCTCGCCGCGCATCCGGTCCTGCAGCCAGGCGGCGTAGTCGCCGTACTCCATCCATAGCGGCGGCAGAGACGCGGGCACACCGGTCACTTCGGCCAGGTAGACGGCGGATAGCTCCTCGATCAGGATCTTCACGGACGCGCCGTCGCTGATGCTGTGGTGCATCACCAGGACGAGCAGGTGCTGGCCGGGCCCGGCCGCGATCAGCGTGGCCCGGATCAGCGGCCCGGCGGCCAGATCGAACGGCCGGCGCGCGCGGTCGGCCGCGATCGAGGTGGCCTGCCTGGTGCGCTCGCCGTCGTCGAGCGTCGCCGGAAGCTCGATGTGCTCGATCGGCACGGTACCGGTGTCGGCGACGATCTGCTCGGGCACGCCGTCGAAGGCGACGATGCTCGTCCGCAGCACGGCGTGCCGCGCGACCAGGGCGTCCATCGTCCGCTGCAGCGCGCCGACGTCGAGCGGGCCGTCCAGCCACATCGTGTACGGCATGTTGTACGTCGGCTCGCCGGGATCGAGCTGATCGAGGAACCACAGCCGCTGCTGTGAGAACGACACGGGAAAGCGCATGGGGACCTACCTCCGGTCGCCGGGCACGAGGGTCTCCAGCACAGCGTCGTCGTGCGCACCGCCGTCGTGCGCACCGCCGGGATCGGCTGGCTGCGGCCGCCGCACCGGGCCAGGCGAGTCGGCCGCACCGCCGCCTGCGGCGGCGAGCGCGACGGCCAGGCCAGCGACCGTAGGATCGGAGAAGAGCGCCCGGACGGGCAGATCGACGCCGTAGGCGGCCCGGATCCTGGCCATCAGCCGAGTCGCGGTCAGCGAGTGGCCGCCGAGCGCGAAGAAGTTGTCGTAGACGCCGATTGGCGCCGGCAGCGCGAGTAGTTCGGTCATGATCGCCGCGAGCCGCGACTCGGTCGGCGTCCGCGGCGCGACCGGGACCTGACCGGAGACCGCGCCCCAGTCCGGCTCGGGCAGCGCCCGGTAGTCGATCTTCCCGCTGCCGGTGAGCGGCAGCGCGGGGAGCACCACGAAAGCGGCAGGCACCATGTAGTCAGGCAACACCTGGCGAAGGTGCTCGCGCAGCCCGGACGGCGGGACCCCGGTGCCGGAGTGAGTGACCAGGTAGCCGACGAGCCGGACGTCGTGGCCCCCGCCGCGGACCGCCACCACGGCCTGCGCGATGTCGTCGTGGTCCCGCAGCGCCGCCTCGACCTCGCCGCTCTCGATCCGGTAGCCGCGGATCTTGATCTGCCGGTCCGCGCGGCCGGCCAGCTCGATCCGCCCGGACCTGCGCCACCGGCCGACGTCGCCGCTCCGGTAGAGCCGTGCGCCGGGCCGTCCGCCAAACGGATCAGGGATGAACCGGGCTGCGGTCAGGCCGGGCGCGCCGTGGTAGCCGTGGGCCACCCCAGCGCCACCGATGTAGATCTCGCCGAAGACGCCGGGCGGGACCGGCCGAAGCCCGGCGTCGAGCACGTACAGCTGGGTTCCCGCGATGACCGACCCGATCTCGATCGGGGCCGGCCGGGGGCCGACGGCGTCGCCGCCGGAGTAGATCGTGGTCTCGGTCGGGCCGTACAGGTTCCACAGCCGCACGTCAGTCCCTGAGCCGATCGCGTCGGCGAGGTCCCTGGACAGCGGCTCCCCCGCGGTCATCCGCAGCTTCACCCCGGCCGGGACCCCGCCGGCGTCGACGAGCATCCGCCAGCCCGCCGGGGTCATCTGCAGCGCGGTCGCGCCGCTGTCGGTCAGCAGCTCCCGCAGCCGGGCCGCGTCGCGCACCTGGTCGGCATCGGCGATCACCACGCACCCGCCGGCCAGCACCGGCGCGAGCAACTCGACCAGGGCGATGTCGAACGCGAAGGTCGACACGGCGACGAAGCGGTCCTGGGGGCCGAGCGCCAGCATCGGCGCCAGGGCGCTGAGCAGCGTGCCGATGCCGCTCTGGGTGACGCTGACCGCCTTCGGCCGGCCGGTCGATCCCGACGTGAAGATCGTCACGGCGGTAGCCGACCGCGGCAGGTCCACCGGCTCGGCGCTCGCGGCGGCCGGTGCTGCCAGGGCCAGGGCCGCCAGGTCAATGACCGGAATGGGCGTGGCGGCGGACGGCAGCCCCGGCGCGTCCGCGACGCTGCTGTCGACCACGATCGCGGCCGCGCCCGAGTCACCGAGCATGGTCGCCAGCCGCTGGGCCGGATAGATCGGGTCCAGCGGGAGGTAGGACGCGCCGGCCGACCAGATGCCGAGGATGGCCGGCAGCAGCCGGGCGCCGCGGGGCAGCAGGATCGCGACCCGGTCGGACACGCCGACGCCGTGCTCCTGCACGGCGGCGGTGATCCGCTGGGCCAGGGCGCGCACGTCGGCACCGGTCAGCGCTCCGTCGGCACCGACGGCGACGACGGAGTCACCGGCACAGGCCTGCCACAGCATGGCCACCGCGGTGCTCTGCCCGTCGCCGACCGGGCCACCGTCGGGCCACCCGCTCGTGACCAGGGCCCGCGTGCCGGGTGACATGATGTCCGCGTCGGCGACGGCCGAGTCAGGATCGTCGCGCAGGCGGTGCAGGATCGCCAGGTAACCGTCGACGACGAGTTGGCCGGTGGCCGGGTGGAACAGGTCGCGGTTGTAGTTGACCCGTAGCTGCGGCCCGTCCGGTGCGTCGGTGACGGTCAGCTCGATCTCGAACTTGGCCGTGCCGTTCTCCATCAGCTCCGGGCGCCAGCGCAACCCGCCGCGGTCGGGGACAACCCACGACTCCTCCAGCGCGAACATCACCTGGACCAGCGGCAGCCGCGCCGAGTCGCGGTCGGGCCCGGCCACCTCCACCACCCGGGCGAACGGCAGCTCCTGGTGCGCCAGCGCCCGCGTGGTCGCGGCGTGCACCGACCGCACCAGGTCGCTGAGCGTCCGGCCGGCCTCGATCCGGACCCGGATCGTGACGGTATTCATGAACAGGCCGACGGCCGACTCGGTCTCAGGCCGGGTGCGGGCCGCCATCGGCACCGCGATCAGCAGGTCGTCGCGGCCCGTCAGCCGGGCGAGGACGACCGCGTACGCGGCCAGCAGCACGGCGAACAGCGTGGTCCCGTTCCGGGCGGCGACACCCCTGAGCGCATCGGCCAGGCTGGCGTCGATCTCGGTGTCGATGCACGCGGCGGTGAACGTCTGGCGGGCCGGGTACGGCTCATCCGCCGGCAGGGGCAGCGTCGACGGAGCACCGGCCAGCTCGGCCCGCCAGAACCGGCCGGCGGCCGCGTACCCGCCGGCCTCGGCGTGCTCCTCCTGCCAGATGGCGAAGTCGGCGTACTGGATCGGCGGCTCGGCGGTCACCGGGTCGCCGCCGCGGCTGATGGCCTCGTAGTCCGCTGACAGCTCATCGAACAGGATCCGGAAGGACCAGCCGTCGGCGACGATGTGGTGCATCGTCACCGCGAGCACGTGAGATTCCGGTGACAGCCGCACCAGGGCGGCGCGGGCGAGAGACCCGACGGCTAGGTCGAAGGGGATCCGGGCGAGCCTGCGGATATGGTCCGAGGCGGCCCGCTCCCGCTCGCCCGCGGGCACCTGCTCGACGGAGGTGACCAGCAGCGGCTGCGGGGCCGGCTCGTCGTCGATGACCTGTACCGGCACGCCAGAGGAGTTGCGGAAGGTGGTGCGAAGCGCCTCGTGCCGGATCAGCGCCGCGTCCCAGGCCTGCTGCAGGGCGCTGACATCGAGCGCACCGTCCAGCCACAGCGCCCAGGCAATGTTATAGGTGGGCTCACCGGGGTCCATCTCGGCCAGCAGCCACATCCGCCGCTGGCCGAATGAGGTCGGGAACTCGTAGACAGCCACGATCAGCCTTCCTGTTTCCGGACAGCCGCTATCTGGTCCACCGCCACCATGCGCACTTCCGCGGTGTAGTGCTGGCCCTGGGCGTCGGTCAGCCACGCCTGGTCCGGGGTGGGCATCATCTCCAC